>NZ_JAQNDD010000023.1:0-916 GCF_028367635.1 Acinetobacter sp. P1(2023) | reverse complement strand
CAGGACCTGCAACAGGTGTTGTGGATGCAGTTGCACCAGCAGTTGCTCTAAATGATCTATTAACCAATGACAGCACACCAGCACTCACAGGTACAGTGAACGATCCGTCAGCAACTGTAGTGGTGACTGTAGATGGGGTTGACTATCCGGCAGTGAACAATGGGGATGGCACCTGGACGCTTGCAGACAATACACTTCCTGCTTTAACAGACGGTCCGCACACCATTACCGTGACTGCAATAGATGCAGCAGGTAATGCAGGTACTGATACTGCAGTGGTGACGATTGATACCACAGCACCGAACGCGCCAGTGATTGACCCGGTTAACGGGACAGACCCGATTACAGGTACAGCAGAACCTGGTTCAACAGTAACAGTCACTTACCCAGACGGTAGTACAGCAAGTGTTGTAGCAGGAACGGATGGGACTTGGACTGTTCCAAACCCAGGCTTAAATGATGGTGACACGGTAACAGCAGTAACAGAAGATCCTGCTGGAAATACGTCAGGACCTGCAACAGGTGTTGTGGATGCAGTTGCACCAGCAGTTGCTCTAAATGATCTATTAACCAATGACAGCACACCAGCACTCACAGGTACAGTGAACGATCCGTCAGCAACTGTAGTGGTGACTGTAGATGGGGTTGACTATCCGGCAGTGAACAATGGTGACGGCACCTGGACCCTTGCAGACAATACACTTCCTGCTTTAACAGACGGTCCACACACCATTACCGTGACTGCAACAGATGCAGCAGGCAATGCAGGTACAGATACTGCAGTGGTGACGATTGATACCACAGCACCAAATGCACCGGTACTTGATCCAATCAATGCGACTGACCCGATCAGCGGTACAGCAGAACCTGGTTCAACAGTAACAGTCACTTACCCAGACGGTAGTACAGCAAGTGT
>NZ_JAQNDD010000022.1:0-1173 GCF_028367635.1 Acinetobacter sp. P1(2023) | reverse complement strand
TTTGAACGTAATAAGCCACACGTAAACGTGGGCACAATCGGTCACGTTGACCATGGTAAAACAACTTTAACTGCTGCGATTGCAACTATTTGTGCAAAAACTTACGGCGGTGAAGCGAAAGATTACTCACAAATCGACTCAGCACCTGAAGAAAAAGCACGTGGTATTACAATTAATACTTCACACGTAGAATACGATTCTCCAATTCGTCACTACGCGCACGTTGACTGCCCGGGCCACGCCGATTATGTTAAAAACATGATTACTGGTGCTGCTCAGATGGACGGCGCGATCCTTGTGTGTGCTGCGACTGACGGTCCAATGCCACAAACTCGTGAACACATCCTTCTTTCTCGTCAGGTTGGTGTACCTTACATCATCGTATTCTTGAACAAGTGTGACCTTGTTGATGATGAAGAATTACTTGAATTAGTAGAAATGGAAGTTCGTGAACTTCTTTCTACTTATGACTTCCCAGGTGATGACACTCCAGTTATCCGTGGTTCTGCGCTTAAAGCGTTGGAAGGCGATGCTGGTCAATATGGCGAGCCTTCAGTTCTTGCTCTTGTTGAAGCGCTTGACTCTTACATCCCAGAACCAGAACGTGCTATCGACAAAGCATTCTTAATGCCAATCGAAGACGTATTCTCAATTTCTGGTCGTGGTACTGTAGTAACAGGCCGTGTAGAAGCTGGTATCGTTAAAGTTGGTGAAGAAGTAGAGATCGTTGGTATTAAAGATACAGTTAAAACAACTGTAACTGGCGTAGAAATGTTCCGTAAACTTCTTGATGAAGGCCGTGCAGGTGAGAACTGTGGTATCTTACTTCGTGGTACTAAGCGTGAAGACGTACAACGTGGTCAAGTACTTGCTAAGCCAGGTACAATCAAGCCGCACACTAAATTCGACGCAGAAGTATACGTACTTTCTAAAGAAGAAGGTGGTCGTCACACTCCATTCTTAAATGGTTACCGTCCACAGTTCTACTTCCGTACAACTGACGTAACTGGTGCAATCCAATTACAAGACGGCGTTGAAATGGTTATGCCAGGCGACAACGTTGAAATGTCAGTAGAATTAATCCACCCAATCGCAATGGACCCAGGTCTACGTTTTGCGATCCGTGAAGGTGGTCGTACTGTAGGTGCTGGTGTTGTTGCGAAAGTAACTGCA
>NZ_JAQNDD010000021.1:0-2336 GCF_028367635.1 Acinetobacter sp. P1(2023) | reverse complement strand
TCTCCAATTTCACCTGTGATTGATGTCGTTCAAGGCGGTATTGATATTCTTCAGGGTGTAGAAAGCCTAAAAACTGAAATTATCAATACAGGCATCGACACTGTTGCTGACACAATTATTGGTATCCTTCCTCAAACTGAACATCCAGTTTCAGACCTAGCAGATCTTGGCACACTAACTTTCGAAACTTCTCGCGACACAGTAAATGGTGCACTTGAGGTAGTTTCTGATTTAGTTGGCGGTGATATCCAAGGTGCTACTGAATCTGCTACTGGTATTCTGGGCACGCTTATCACCAATGGTACAACCGCAACTGGAATTGTGAATAATATTATCGGTGGCGCAACTGGTGGTGTTGATGGAAGTCCACTTGATGTGATTACCGATATTATCGGTGGTGTAACTGGCGGCGTTGACGGTAACCCGCTTGAAGTAATTACCGACATTATTGGTGGTGTAACTGGTGGCGTTGATGGCAATCCACTTGAAGTAATTACCGACATTATCGGTGGTGTAACTGGTGGTGTTGACGGTAACCCGCTTGAATTAATTACCGACATTATCGGCGGTGTAACTGGTGGCGTTGATGGCAATCCGCTTGAAGTGATTACTGACATTATCGGCGGTGTAACTGGCGGTATCGGGGGTGGTACTTCTCCAATTTCACCTGTGATTGATGTCGTTCAAGGCGGTATTGATATTCTTCAGGGTGTAGAAAGCCTAAAAACTGAAATTATCAACACTGGCATTGATACAGTTGCAGATACAATTATCGGCGTCCTTCCACAAGCAGAACATCCAGTTTCTGAAATTGCCGACCTCGGCACACTAACTTTTGAAACTTCTCGCGACACAGTTAACGGTGCACTTGAAGTTGTTTCTGATTTAGTTGGCGGTGATATTCAAGGTGCTACTGAATCTGCTACTGGTATTCTCTATACACTGATTACAAATGGTACAACTGCTACTGGTTTAGTTACAGAAATCATTGGCGGATTAACTGGTACTATTGGTGGAGCAACTGGTGGAGATAGCTCACTCGGCCTACTAACTGATTTACTTGGCGGCTTAACAGGTAGCGTTGGTGGTGATAGTTCTCTTGGTGTAGTGACCGACCTTCTCGGTGGGTTAACTGGTGGTGTGACTGGCGGTACAGACAACCCTATCGGCATCGTTACAGACATCGTTGGTAGCTTAACGGGTGGTGTTACTGGTGAAGGCGGTTTAGATGTTATTTCTAATTTGCTGGGCGGATTAACTGGTGGCAGCTTACTTGGTGGCGTGACGTCTACAGTATCTAGCGTAACCAACACAACGCATACTATCGTACCGACATCATTACTTACTGATAGCTTCCTAGAAAACTCTTTCAATACTGTTTAATATAATCCATTAAAAGAAAGCCACTTAAGAGAAGTGGCTTTCTTTATTAATATATTTTTAAATATTAATTCACTTCTTGCCATCTATAATATTTCTTATGCGCCAGCTCTAACATTGCATAATCATTAGGTGTATCACCATAAGCATAAATTTTAGAATATTGGCTTAAATCATATTTATTTTTTATTCTATTTACTTTTTCTAAATAACCACAATCGCCATTAATAAACTCACCTGTCAAAATACCATCACGTATTTCAAGTTGATTACATATAACATCTAAACCTAAAGACTGGCACCAACTTTCCAAATAAATGCCCAATGATGCAGAGACAACAACAATCTGATCGCCTTGTTGTTTATGCCAAAGAATACGTTCCAAAGCATTTTCACGCACACAGATAGGAAGCACATTTTTAGCAAACTCTTGTCCCCTAACTTTTAGGGCATCTGCATCATAGCCCGCATATCCCACTTGGCAAAGTTTAGTTCGAATAGTTCTATCAGTTACCCATCCAAGCTTATAACCCGCTATATAAGGTGCAAGACGAATACCACCGACTATTTGAGTTTTTTTGTTCAAAGAAAATTTAAGGAATAGGCTGAATGTGTCGCTATGAGTGATCGTGCCGTCAAAGTCAAATAAAGCTAAGTTCATTTATGATTATCTCTAATATAATTAAAAAGTTATAAATTTATATTTTTTTAAAGTACTAAAAAATAGGCACAAAAAAACCGCTATAAAAGCGGTTAATTCTTCAAGTTGGTGCGCTCAGAGAGATTCGAACTCCCGACCCCTTAGTTCGTAGCCAAGTGCTCTATCCAGCTGAGCTATGAGCGCGTAACTTGTGTGCCTTTCAGCGATTCGTTCTGTTTTACTTGGTGCGCTCAGAGAGATTCGAACTCCCGACCCCTTAGTTCGTAGCCAAGTGCTCTATCCAGCTGAGCTATGA
>NZ_JAQNDD010000020.1:0-5299 GCF_028367635.1 Acinetobacter sp. P1(2023) | reverse complement strand
ATTAAGAGAATTGAAGAACAACTTGTGTGGATTTTTACTGATTGATTAATCGAAATAATTTTCATTGATTGATTGGTTTAAATTACTCGAAGTTTATTTGAGCGAAATTTAAGTCAGTAATTGATGAGCCAGAATTGGTACCTTGTCTTTAAATAAGGTACAAAATGATTTTAACTGAAGAGTTTGATCATGGCTCAGATTGAACGCTGGCGGCAGGCTTAACACATGCAAGTCGAGCGGAGAGAGGTAGCTTGCTACCGATCTTAGCGGCGGACGGGTGAGTAATGCTTAGGAATCTGCCTATTAGTGGGGGACAACATTTCGAAAGGAATGCTAATACCGCATACGTCCTACGGGAGAAAGCAGGGGATCTTCGGACCTTGCGCTAATAGATGAGCCTAAGTCGGATTAGCTAGTTGGTGGGGTAAAGGCCTACCAAGGCGACGATCTGTAGCGGGTCTGAGAGGATGATCCGCCACACTGGGACTGAGACACGGCCCAGACTCCTACGGGAGGCAGCAGTGGGGAATATTGGACAATGGGCGCAAGCCTGATCCAGCCATGCCGCGTGTGTGAAGAAGGCCTTATGGTTGTAAAGCACTTTAAGCGAGGAGGAGGCTACTGAAGTTAATACCTTCAGATAGTGGACGTTACTCGCAGAATAAGCACCGGCTAACTCTGTGCCAGCAGCCGCGGTAATACAGAGGGTGCAAGCGTTAATCGGATTTACTGGGCGTAAAGCGCGCGTAGGCGGCTAATTAAGTCAAATGTGAAATCCCCGAGCTTAACTTGGGAATTGCATTCGATACTGGTTAGCTAGAGTGTGGGAGAGGATGGTAGAATTCCAGGTGTAGCGGTGAAATGCGTAGAGATCTGGAGGAATACCGATGGCGAAGGCAGCCATCTGGCCTAACACTGACGCTGAGGTGCGAAAGCATGGGGAGCAAACAGGATTAGATACCCTGGTAGTCCATGCCGTAAACGATGTCTACTAGCCGTTGGGGCCTTTGAGGCTTTAGTGGCGCAGCTAACGCGATAAGTAGACCGCCTGGGGAGTACGGTCGCAAGACTAAAACTCAAATGAATTGACGGGGGCCCGCACAAGCGGTGGAGCATGTGGTTTAATTCGATGCAACGCGAAGAACCTTACCTGGCCTTGACATAGTAAGAACTTTCCAGAGATGGATTGGTGCCTTCGGGAACTTACATACAGGTGCTGCATGGCTGTCGTCAGCTCGTGTCGTGAGATGTTGGGTTAAGTCCCGCAACGAGCGCAACCCTTTTCCTTATTTGCCAGCGAGTAATGTCGGGAACTTTAAGGATACTGCCAGTGACAAACTGGAGGAAGGCGGGGACGACGTCAAGTCATCATGGCCCTTACGGCCAGGGCTACACACGTGCTACAATGGTCGGTACAAAGGGTTGCTACCTAGCGATAGGATGCTAATCTCAAAAAGCCGATCGTAGTCCGGATTGGAGTCTGCAACTCGACTCCATGAAGTCGGAATCGCTAGTAATCGCGGATCAGAATGCCGCGGTGAATACGTTCCCGGGCCTTGTACACACCGCCCGTCACACCATGGGAGTTTGTTGCACCAGAAGTAGCTAGCCTAACTGCAAAGAGGGCGGTTACCACGGTGTGGCCGATGACTGGGGTGAAGTCGTAACAAGGTAGCCGTAGGGGAACCTGCGGCTGGATCACCTCCTTAACGAAAGATTGACGATTGGTAAGAATCCACAACAAGTTGTTCTTCATAGATGTATCTGAGGGTCTGTAGCTCAGTTGGTTAGAGCACACGCTTGATAAGCGTGGGGTCACAAGTTCAAGTCTTGTCAGACCCACCATGACTTTGACTGGTTAAAGTTATAGATAAAAAGATACATGACTGATGATGTAAGCTGGGGACTTAGCTTAGTTGGTAGAGCGCCTGCTTTGCACGCAGGAGGTCAGGAGTTCGACTCTCCTAGTCTCCACCAGAACTTAAGAGAAGTTCGGATTACAGAAATTAGTAAATAGAGGTTTTAGGATCTTGGTTTATTAACTTCTGTGATTTAAGTATCACGGTATTAAGCATGACCTGACGAAGGCATGTTTATTCATTAACAGATTGGCAAAATTGAGTCTGAAATAAATTGTTCACTCAATAACAAAGAGAGAAGAAGTAATTCTAATCTTGGAGTTAATTGAGAACTAGCAAATTAACTGAATCAAGCGTTTTGGTATATGAATTTAGATTGAAGCTGTACAGTGTTTAAGTACACAGACAACAGATAGTAGCGATGAAGAGTCGCACGGACAACACTCACTTGTAGGTGTTGACGACTGTTTGGGGTTGTATAGTCAAGTAATTAAGTGCATGTGGTGGATGCCTTGGCAGTCAGAGGCGATGAAAGACGTAATAGCCTGCGATAAGCTCCGGGGAGGCGGCAAATATCCTTTGATCCGGAGATTTCTGAATGGGGGAACCCACCTACTTTAAGGTAGGTATTGCAACATGAATACATAGTGTTGCAAGGCGAACGAGGGGAAGTGAAACATCTCAGTACCCTTAGGAAAAGAAATCAATTGAGATTCCCTCAGTAGCGGCGAGCGAACGGGGATCAGCCCATTAAGTTATGTGTGTTTTAGTGGAACGCTCTGGGAAGTGCGAACGTAGAGGGTGATATTCCCGTACACGAAAGGGCACACATAATGATGACGAGTAGGGCGAGGCACGTGAAACCTTGTCTGAATATGGGGGGACCATCCTCCAAGGCTAAATACTCCTGACTGACCGATAGTGAACCAGTACCGTGAGGGAAAGGCGAAAAGAACCCCTGTGAGGGGAGTGAAATAGATCCTGAAACCGCATGCATACAAGCAGTGGGAGCACCTTCGTGGTGTGACTGCGTACCTTTTGTATAATGGGTCAGCGACTTATATTCAGTAGCAAGGTTAACCGTATAGGGGAGCCGTAGGGAAACCGAGTCTTAATAGGGCGTTTAGTTGCTGGGTATAGACCCGAAACCAGGCGATCTATCCATGAGCAGGTTGAAGGTTGGGTAACACTAACTGGAGGACCGAACCCACTGTCGTTGAAAAGCCAGGGGATGACTTGTGGATAGGGGTGAAAGGCTAATCAAGCCTGGTGATAGCTGGTTCTCCCCGAAAGCTATTTAGGTAGCGCCTCGGACGAATACCATAGGGGGTAGAGCACTGTTTCGGCTAGGGGGTCATCCCGACTTACCAAACCGATGCAAACTCCGAATACCTATGAGTACTATCCGGGAGACAGACTGCGGGTGCTAACGTCCGTAGTCAAGAGGAAAACAATCCAGACCGCCAGCTAAGGCCCCAAAATCATAGTTAAGTGGGAAACGATGTGGGAAGGCATAGACAGCTAGGAGGTTGGCTTAGAAGCAGCCACCCTTTAAAGAAAGCGTAATAGCTCACTAGTCGAGTCGGCCTGCGCGGAAGATGTAACGGGGCTAAAACTATGTGCCGAAGCTGCGGATTTGACATTAGTCAAGTGGTAGGGGAGCGTTCTGTAAGCCGATGAAGGTGTATTGAGAAGTATGCTGGAGGTATCAGAAGTGCGAATGCTGACGTGAGTAACGACAAAACGGGTGAAAAACCCGTTCGCCGAAAGACCAAGGGTTCCAGTCCAACGTTAATCGGGGCTGGGTGAGTCGACCCCTAAGGCGAGGCCGAAAGGCGTAGTCGATGGGAAATTGGTTAATATTCCAATACTTCTGTGTAATGCGATGAGAGGACGGAGAAGGTTAAGTCAGCCTGGCGTTGGTTGTCCAGGTGGAAGGATGTAGGTATGTATCTTAGGCAAATCCGGGGTACTCTATACTGAGATCCGATAGCAAGCTGTACTTGTACAGCGAAGTGGCTGATACCATGCTTCCAGGAAAAGTCTCTAAGCTTCAGTTACACAGGAATCGTACCCGAAACCGACACAGGTGGTCAGGTCGAGTAGACCAAGGCGCTTGAGAGAACTCTGCTGAAGGAACTAGGCAAAATGGTACCGTAACTTCGGGAGAAGGTACGCTGTTGTTGGTGATGGAACTTGCTTCCTGAGCTGACGACAGCCGCAGAAACCAGGCCGCTGCAACTGTTTATTAAAAACATAGCACTCTGCAAACACGAAAGTGGACGTATAGGGTGTGATGCCTGCCCGGTGCTGGAAGGTTAATTGATGGGGTTAGCGTAAGCGAAGCTCTTGATCGAAGCCCCAGTAAACGGCGGCCGTAACTATAACGGTCCTAAGGTAGCGAAATTCCTTGTCGGGTAAGTTCCGACCTGCACGAATGGCATAATGATGGCGGCGCTGTCTCCAGCAGAGGCTCAGTGAAATCGAAATCGCTGTGAAGATGCAGTGTACCCGCGGCTAGACGGAAAGACCCCGTGAACCTTTACTGCAGCTTGACACTGAACTTTGACCTTACTTGTGTAGGATAGGTGGGAGGCTTTGAAGTTGGAACGCTAGTTCCAATGGAGCCGTCCTTGAAATACCACCCTGGTAATGTTGAGGTTCTAACTCTGTCCCGTTATCCGGGACGAGGACCGTGTCTGGTGGGTAGTTTGACTGGGGCGGTCTCCTCCTAAAGAGTAACGGAGGAGTACGAAGGTGCGCTCAGCGTGGTCGGAAATCACGCGTAGAGTATAAAGGCAAAAGCGCGCTTAACTGCGAGACCCACAAGTCGAGCAGGTACGAAAGTAGGTCTTAGTGATCCGGTGGTTCTGTATGGAAGGGCCATCGCTCAACGGATAAAAGGTACTCTGGGGATAACAGGCTGATACCGCCCAAGAGTTCATATCGACGGCGGTGTTTGGCACCTCGATGTCGGCTCATCTCATCCTGGGGCTGAAGCAGGTCCCAAGGGTATGGCTGTTCGCCATTTAAAGAGGTACGCGAGCTGGGTTTAGAACGTCGTGAGACAGTTCGGTCCCTATCTACCGTGGGCGCTGGAAATTTGAGAGGATCTGCTCCTAGTACGAGAGGACCAGAGTGGACGAACCTCTGGTGTACCGGTTGTGACGCCAGTCGCATCGCCGGGTAGCTATGTTCGGAAGGGATAACCGCTGAAAGCATCTAAGCGGGAAGCCTACCTCAAGATAAGATTTCCCTAGGAATTTATTCCTCTAAAGAGCCGTTCGAGACTAGGACGTTGATAGGTTGGATGTGGAAGCATAGTGATATGTGAAGCTGACCAATACTAATTGCTCGTGAGGCTTGACTATACAACACCCAAGCAGTTGTATATGAAGCATCAATCGATTCATAAACATGCAAAGCAACTTGATTTAGTT
>NZ_JAQNDD010000002.1:0-431340 GCF_028367635.1 Acinetobacter sp. P1(2023) | reverse complement strand
AGGACGAAAGTTAGAATGAAAAACGCTTATATCATCGATGCCATCCGTACCCCATTCGGCCGTTATGCCGGTGGTCTTGCACCTGTCCGTGCCGATGACCTTGGCGCTGTGCCGATTAAAGCACTTATGCAACGCAATCCAAATGTAGATTGGGAACAGGTCGATGATGTGATCTACGGCTGTGCCAACCAAGCCGGTGAAGATAACCGTAATGTCGGTCGTATGTCAGCTCTCCTTGCAGGTTTACCATATCAAGTACCAGCAACGACTATTAATCGTTTGTGTGGTTCCTCACTCGATGCCATTGCCATTGCTGCCCGTGCCATTAAGGCAGGTGAAGCGAATTTGGTGATTGCAGGTGGCGTAGAAAGCATGAGCCGTGCACCTTATGTAATGGGTAAGTCAGACAGTGCTTTTGGTCGTAGCCAGAAGATTGAAGACACCACCATGGGCTGGCGTTTCATCAACCCTAAACTTAAAGAATTGTATGGTGTAGACACCATGCCCCAGACTGCCGAAAACGTGGCTGAACAGTTTAACGTCAATCGTGCAGATCAGGACCAGTTTGCCTTGGTGAGCCAACAACGCACCGCAAGCGCGCAAGCCAAAGGCTTTTTTTCTAACGAAATCGTGGTAGTTGAAATCCCTCAGCGTAAGGGTGATGCTGTTGTGATTGATAACGATGAGCACCCACGTGCATCAACTACCCTTGAAGGTTTAAGCAAACTTAAACCTGTTGTCAAAGCAGACGGCACTGTCACTGCGGGGAATGCTTCGGGCATTAATGATGGTGCAGCAGCTTTATTGATTGCTTCTGATGAAGCTGTTCAAACTTATAACCTCAAACCACGTGCCAAGATCATTGCTTCAACAGCGGTGGGTGTAGAGCCACGTATTATGGGTTTTGCTCCGGCACCAGCCATTAAAAAACTACTTAAACAAGCCAACCTGACTTTAGAGCAGATGGATGTAATTGAACTGAATGAAGCCTTTGCTGCACAGGCTTTGGCAGTGACCCGTGATTTAGGTTTACCAGACGATAGCAATAAAGTAAATCCAAACGGTGGAGCAATTGCTTTAGGTCATCCACTTGGTGCATCAGGTGCACGCCTCGTGACCACAGCCTTAAACCAGCTTGAGCAAACAGGTGGTCGTTATGCCTTATGTTCAATGTGTATTGGTGTTGGTCAAGGGATTGCTTTGATTATTGAACGTGTTGAAGCACTTTAAGGAGAAACAAATGCCATCTTTTCAATCTGCCCATGCACAAATTAACTATCAAACCTTTGGCGAACCGTCATCTCCTGCTCTGGTGTTTTCCAATTCTTTAGGCACCAATTATGGTATGTGGCAAAGACAGTTTAATGAATTGAAAGATCAGTTTTTTGTGATCTGCTATGACACTCGTGGTCACGGTTCATCATCCACACCTGACGGCCCATACACTGTAGAACAATTAGGTGAAGATGTTGTCCGTTTACTTGATCATCTAAATATTACTAAAGCTGCTTTTTGTGGTATTTCAATGGGCGGTTTAACTGGGCAATGGCTTGCAATTCACTACCCTGACCGTTTTAGTCATGTGGTTGTGGCAAATACTGCCGCTAAAATTGGGCAAGAACAGGCATGGCTTGATCGTGCAAAATTAGTGCGTGAGCAAGGTTTACAACCGATCGCAGCTACAGCAGCTTCGCGATGGTTTACAGATCCCTTTATCCAAAGTCATCCTTCAATTGTCAACAACCTGTGTAACGACTTAAGTGCTGGCAGCGCAATAGGTTATGCCAATTGTTGTGAGGCTTTGGCTAAAGCGGATGTACGTGAGCAGTTAAAAGATATTAAAGTTCCAGTATTAGTAATTGCTGGAACTCAAGACCCTGTAACAACCGTTGCAGATGGTGAATTTATGCAGCAACGCATTCCACAATCAAAACTTGCAGAAATAGATGCTTCTCATATTTCCAATGTAGAGCAACCAGAAGCTTTTAATAAAATCTTAAAGGATTTTTTAGTGAACTAATTTTGCTTTCTTTAAAATTTATACATTTCGAAAAAGGCCAGTCATGGCTTTTTTATTCTCTTAAAAAAGCAAAATCTAAATAACTTGTTCGAGAAGGTATAAATATATACCTCAAATGTAATGGAAAATTACATGGATAAATAACAGTATTTTAAATTCATGAACAGGGCTTGTTCATCAGTGACGTGAATCTAAGAAGATTCTTAAATCGTTCACTTCTACATCATAATGAAAGTAAGGATATCTAAATTGAACATACCTATGCTGAACTCTCGGCCTCACCCTACGCGCCCTTTAATTAAATATGGAACATTACTTTTAAGTGTACTTCTAGCTGGTTGTAATTCTTCGTCAAGTTTAGAGCCAACACCGACACAAAAACAAATCACAATTAAGCGGGATAAATTCGGTACACCCCATGTCTATGCAAATGACACCTATGGACTTTTCTATGGTTATGGCTATTCGGTAGCGACCGATCGTTTATTTCAGATGGAAATGTCAAAACGTACAGGACAAGGCACAGTTGCTGAGGTGCTCGGTTCCCACTATCTTCAATATGATATTGCGACACATAGCCGTTTTGATCCAGAAAATATTAAACAGCAACTCGCCGCGCTCTCACCAGAAGACCGAGCAATTTTTGAAGGTTATGCCGCAGGTTTTAATAAACGGGTTAAAGAAGTTTTAGCAGATCCAGCTCTTATACCTAAAGAGTTTACAGATCATGGTTTTAAACCATCAACATGGCAACCAGAAGACATTGCTATGGTTTGGGTGGGCTTAATTTTAAATCGCTTCTTTTCAGCAAGCTCGGAAGTATCAAATTTAGATTTACTCACGCAACTGCAAAAAGAAAAAGGTCAAGAAGAAGGCCTCAAAGTCTATCAACAATTACGTTGGCTAGATGACCCAAGTGCTCCCACCATTATCCAATCTGCACAAAAACCACAGTTTATAGCACGTCAACAACAAATACTTAAAGACATTAGCCCTATTTCAAACAAGGCAGCCAAAACCTATTTAGCTCAAGCTCGCATTGCTTTAGGTAAAAGTGTGGTAGACGGCGTACCTACCGCCAGTAATGCATGGGTCTTAAAAGGCGATAAGACCATTGAAGGCCAAGCAGTTTTATATAATGGTCCACAACAAGGATGGTATACGCCTGCAATCACCTACGGTATTGGTTTACATGGAGCTGGCTATAATTTGACAGGTATTACTCCAGTTGGATTACCTGCAATTTTATTTGGAACTAATGGCAAAATAGCATGGGGTTCTACGGTAGGTTCACTCGATACCAACGATGTTTATCAACTCACCTTAAGTCCAAATAATTCAAAAGAATATTTATATAAAGGAAGTTATATTCCATTTGAACACAAGCAAGTAAAAATCAAAATTAAGAATCAAGCCGATCATGTTTTAGATGTTTATAAGAGTAAACAAGGTTTTGTAAGTACATGGGATGAAAATAACCATACGGCGTACGCACAAAAACGTAGCTGGGAAGGCGTAGAAATTGAAACCTTATTAGGATGGGCAAATGCAGCGAAAGCTTCAAATTGGAATGAGTTCCTTGCTCAAGCCAAACGTGTAGCGGCTTCTATTACTTGGTTCTATGCCGATACTAAAAATAATATTGGTGTTGCTGCTTTAGGTCGTTTACCTATTCGCCCTGAAAACCAGCATATTCAGCTTCCAGCTAAAGGTGATGGTTCAATGGAGTGGCAAGGTTTTTATGACTTCTCACACAACCCTAAAGAATACAACCCACAAAAAGGCTATGTCACAAGCTGGAATAACAAAGCCTATGCTGGTTTACGCTCAGATTCTTCAAACTTTTCTTATGTAGATCGGGTCAATGAACTGCTTGAACCTTTAGAAAGTAAACCAAAACTGAGTCAGCAAGAAATTTGGGAAATTAATAAAACAGCAGCATGGTCAGATTTAAATGCGCGTTATTTTGTTCCTTATATGATTCAAGCAGCACAAAGCCCTAATGCCTCACTCTTAGCTAAAAAAGTTGCTCCCTTACTTGCTAGTTGGGATCTTAAATTACGTCCTGATAGCGAAGCCAGATATTATCAAGGTGCAGCACCAGCAATTACACGTGCATGGCTTAATCAAATGATTGAACTGGTACTCAAACCTAACCTTTCAGAAAATATTTATAAGCGCTATACCGATACGCTTTATCCGATAAATAATGATCCACGAAGCGCACAACCAGCGAGTGCATCGAAATTAATCTGGAATGCTCTTCAAGGAAAACAGGCAAGCGTTCCTCAGAATGTTGATTTCTTAAAAGGACAAACACCAGATGAAGTTGTCTTAAAAGCTTTAGAAAATGCCCTGGCTGAACTTTCAAAACAATATCACTCGACTGACCCGAATGACTGGAAAATTCCGGTGGCAACCATGGGCTTTTCCAGCAAAAATTCGGTAGGCATTCCTTGGGCTGATCCATCGCATGAACAACAGCTCAGCACTTATGGAAATACGGGAAGTGCTACGTTTAGAGTGGTCTTAAATCCAAATCAAATCACCATGTGTTCGATTTTGGCCCCAGGACAAAGTGGTTTTATCAATCAAAACGGAAAACCTGATGCCCACTTTGCAGATCAGCTTCCTTTATTTGAAAGTTATAAATGTAAAGAGGATGCGGTGAGTCAAAAGGAAATCGACCACTCAACTCAACAAAGCATCACTTTAAGTTACTAACTTTTTAGTCCAGTTTTTATGTTAAAGGCGGAGGTTTGTTATTGATAAAATGACAAACCTCCTTATTGGCTTAATACCGAATCATGACCGATTTTAATTCGGTGTAATCTTCAATAAATGCATCAGAAAACTCTCTACCAATTCCTGAAGCTTTCACACCACCAAATGGAACTGATGGATCTAAGAACGTATGCATATTAACCCACAAGGTCCCTGCTTCAATCTTAGGAATTAAACGCAAGGCTTTAGATAAATCATTTGTCCAGATGCTTGCGGTTAAACCAAAGCGAGACTGGTTCATCAACTGAATAAGTTCTTCATCAGTTTCAAATGGCATTACCCCGACCACGGGGCCAAAGGTTTCTTCTGAAAATAAAGGATCATCCGTATTTTTAAAGGAAATTAAAGTCGGTTGTACAAAATAACCAGTCTGATTTAAAGCCTCACCTCCAGCAATAATCTGATTATTGGCTTTTGCCATATCTAAATAATGTTTTACTTTATGAAAATGTGGTTGGTTAGAAAGTGGACCAAACATACTTCCCTCATCCATGGCCGATCCAATTTTGAAACCAGAGAGTGCTTTAGAAAGTTTTTCCACCAATTCATCGTATTTTGTATGATGTACAAAAAACCGTTCTGGGGATGCACAAACTTGGCCTTGATGTACAAAAGTTGCTTGTAATAAAGTCGGTAAAATCTCATCAATATTTGCATCTGCCAAAACAGCTATGGCATTTTTACCGCCTAACTCCAGACTTACACGGGTTAAATCGCTGCTCATCGCAAGTTTACCAATCGCAATGCCTGTCGGCACTGAACCTGTAAATGAGACTTTCTTAACGAGCGGCGACTCAATTAAATATTGTCCCGTCTCCCCCCTACCTGTTACTACATTAATCACACCCGCTGGAATACCTGCCTCAATAGCAAGTTCAGCTAAACGTAATAAAGATAAGCTAGCAAACTCACTTGGTTTAAGCACAATGGTACAACCCGTTGTTAAAGCTGAACCAATTTTCCAAACACCAATCATCAGTGAAAAATTCCAAGGCACAATCCCTGCAACCACACCAATAGGTTGTCTTAAAGTAAAGGCCGTATATTTCTCACCTTGCATAGAAGGAATAGAGGGTTGCATGGTTTGACCATTAATTTTGGTTGCCCAACCAGCAAAATATCTTAAGAAAATAACAGATTGTGCGACTTCAAGATGCCTTGAAATATTGATAAGTTTTCCGGTAGACAACGTTTCAAGCTGTGCAAGCTCTTCACCATATTGCTCAATTAAATCTGCCAGCTTGTTCAGTTTAACGCCACGCTCATACGGTGTCGTTTCAGCCCAAGCATTTTGAAAAGCATGTTCAGCACTTTTCACCGCATTTTCGACATCTTGTTGACTACCAACACTAATTTGAGCAACAACTTGTTCAGTCGATGGATTTACAATATCCACTTTATCCAAAAGCTCGGCAGCAACTAGTTTTCCATCAATAAAATGTCCATGTTGTCGCGCCATAAATTGCTGTACGCTTTGTAAAATCTGAACTTCACTCATTTTCTTTTCCTCTTTTCATTTCTAAATATTGATATGACAGCAACTACGCGACCTGATTCAAAATAAAGTCCGCACCACGTTCTCCAATCATGATGGCAATTGCGTTGGTATTACCGCTTGGAACTTGTGGGCAAATAGAACAATCCACCACACGTAAATTTTTAAAACCATGGACTTTAAGAGTCTGATCAGTGACGGAATCTTGCGGAGCATTGCCCATTTTGCAGCTACCTGCGGGGTGATAGACCGTTTTAATGTTCTGGCGCATCCATTTATCAATCGCTTCAATATCATCAGGATCGATATTTGCAGGCTCAATCACTTCTTTGACAATCGCTTTCAATGCTGGTTGTTGTAATAGGCGAAGTCCGGCCTGTACCGCACGGATATTTGCGTCAATATCTTCTTGATGACCTAAATAATTAGGATCAATGACAGGTAAATCTTTAGGATCTTTACTGCTTAAACGTAAAGTCCCACGTGCTTTTGGCTGTACATGTCCGACTTTAATGGTAAGGCCATGTGCTTGAGCCACTGATTTTTCACCAGGGGTATTATCGAAATTATCCAGCACAGGTAAAAAATGAAATTGGACATCAGGCCGACCATTGTTGTTGGTGTCAATAAAACCACCACCTTCTAGAATATTGGTGGTCAACAATCCTGAACGTGTAAAACACCACTGTAAAAAGTGCCGTACGGCGGTTAAACCTTGGTCTTCACCGAGCAGACTATTATTGGTTGTTACCGTTGCATTAACCGACATATGCAAATGATCATGAAAATTTTCACCTACGGGTAGGTCACGAATACATTCAATGCCGATCTCATCTAAATGCTGTTTTGGACCAATTCCCGAAAGTAATAAAACTTTAGGACTACCAATTGCTCCAGCACTTAGAATGACTTCTTTTTGAGCTTGTACCGTAATGGGTAATTTTCCCCCAACGCTATAAGTCACCCCAGTAACCTGATCACCTTGAGTTTCAATTTTATGGACTAAGGCATCAGTAATCACCGTGAGATCTGGGTGGTTTTCGACTGACTTTAAATAGGTTTTTGAGGTACTCGCCCGTGAGCCATTTTGAGTAGTAGTTTGATAAAACCCTACACCTGCCTGATCCCAACCATTAATATCATTGACGTAATTCATGCCCATTTGTTGACCTGCTTTAATACAAGCAAGCGTCAAAGGATGGCGATAGCGGTTTTCACTGACAGGTAAAATGCCATCTTGTCCGTGATATTCATTAGCAAGACTTTCATTTTTTTCTGCTTTTTTAAAAAAAGGCAGTACATGTTGATAAGACCACTGATTGCATCCCCATTCCGTGGCCCATAAATCATAATCCTGACGTTGGCCTCGGCAATAGATCATTCCGTTGACCGAGCTTCCGCCTCCCAACACTTTTCCTTGTGCAAGGATCATTTCACGATGATTACAATATTTCTGAGGGACAGTCATGTATTGCCATGATTTTTGCTGGAATACTTTAACCACCGTGGCAGGTATGGTATGAAACATACTGCTATCTCGGCTTCCTGCCTCTAAAACAAGAACGCGCCCTGCTTTGGCCTGTAACAGCCGTGCTGCAACCACACAACCTGCCGAGCCTGCACCAATCACGATATAGTCATATTGTTTATTCATCTGATTTCACCTAAGTTTATTTTTATGAATGCACCGTCAATAAACACGGTCTCCTTTGCTCTGTTTTAATAGATGTATTGCAGAATTAACTGTGCATACACATTAGTTTTGTCATCGTAGTTTTGAGTACCCCCACTATGGATATCGTGTTTCGGTTTATAGAGTCCCACTAAAGGAATAACGTTGAATTTTTTATTAACCGACCAAACCGAAAATACATCTAGTTCATGTCCATCTACATTAGTTAAAGATTCATTAACTGTTTTGAACTTATAGGCCAAAGCACCTAACATAAAGTTTTCTTTTAGATTCATACTGTAAGAAACTTGGTGAATATCTGCATTTTTGTTGAATGGGCCAGCATAATTTCCGGCAACTTCACCTTGAAACCACGTGCCGAACCCGACTGTATTTCCATAAAACATCGGGTCATATTGGTCGGAAAAATGGCTAAAACGGTAGCCTAATGAGGGCGTATATTTTGAAGATAAAAAGTTATAGTTCAGCGCCAAGTAGCCTGCATTTTCTTGACCATCTTTTTTATCTTGCACAACAAACTCAGTCTTAACTTGTAGCTCAGGCAAAGGTTGATAATTCAAACGTAAAGCATAATTTTTAAGATCTTCGCGCCCTGAAACTTGCTCAGTATCTTCAAGGTCTAATACATTTAAGTAAGTAAATCCAACGCCTTTATCTTTAAGCTGATACATCAGATCGGTTACAAAGAGTTCAGGTGAAAATTGTGCTTTATTGTCCGATTTTAAATAAGCCAGTTTTAGCGTGGTATTCTCTTGCGGTTTGTATTGAAGCAAACTTGTAAAATCAAAACTTCGACGGGCTGCCAGATAATATGCTCCGCCCCGATCAAGTGCGCCATCCGCAGGTGGTTTACCGAGGTTTAATGCATCACCCGCAATAAAAAACCCGTCACCAATCATGATATTTTGTCGACCAATACTTAAATCATAAGTTGTTAACTCATCTTTATTGGTGCCATCTTTAAAACCCAAGATCCATTCATTCACATCTGTTTTGCGTTCTTTACCATTACTATTTTGGCCTGCATCGCCATCGCCAAATGTGGCCGAGCTAATACCACTCAAGCTCGCATAGAGTTGATTGTTTTTAAAGGTGTATTGTCCTTTAGCACCATATTTAAGATGGCCTTCTTGCCAATTAATTCTTTCGTCATCTAGGTTTTCGCCGTTATAACTTTTACCGCTACTAAAAGCCCCAAAAGTTGCTTCAAAAGTCGGTTTAATTTCAAGCTCACCAGCATGCACAGTTGAAAAAAATGAGACAAAGAGAGTCCCTCTCATAACTTGAGAAAGTAGAGTTTTCATACAAAATTCCTTTTTTGTGAATGGTCTACCAGACGCTAAGAGTGGGTAACCGATTCGTTACCCATCTCGCTTGATATACGTCTTTAGTGATGGTCGTGCTGCGTGTTTTGCTCTTCTTCGCCCAAGTTTAAAGTCGGCGTATTATCAAAGAAGTTCCACGGTTTGATAAGTGTATTCACCCATTCTGTCGGCATGATTGGCCATTCTTCTGCACGTGCCACATGGGTTGTGCCTGTTGTCATCCACACCACAAGATCTTTATTTTCAATATTTTCATTGTTGCTAATAAACTGGCCTAAACCTGTGTCATGAGTCGAACGGTTTGAATATTTACCTTCAGGATAACGTTCATCCTGATTATATTGCGTCACCCAAATTTGCTTATCCATAAAGTTCAAACGTTTAAATAACCATTCATCTTTAGAAAAATTAGCACCCTTCGCCACAGGGTGTGTTCCACCTGCAAAAGGAATGAGCTGGTAAGAAACAGGATTACCTAATTTATTTTCCTTGTTGAAATTAGTCAGTAAACGAATGGTAGATGGATCAAATTTTTCAGCCGCATTCTGCTCATTGGTAATGACTTTACTGTCAATTTGCATTGTACTTGTACGCACACCGCCTCGATCATTGGCTTTAACCACAGGGTCCATATGCATGAAACTATTATTTTCCCCATCTACATCCATATCTAAGCGGAAGTTATAGATATGTTGATGGGTTGTACCCACAATATTATGGTCAATTAAGGTGCCATATTTGGTGTCTTCTTTTGCGGTACTGTCATGCATGGTTCGTGCTTTAACGCCTTTAACCGCTTCAATACCTGTAGCACCCGCATTAATCCCAATTACGCCATTTTGAGCAAATACCCAGTCAAACATGTAATCGTAATTACCCACTGTACTAATCCAGCGCACTACAAGTTCACGGCGTGCTTCACTTGCATCTTGATCACCAAATATTTCTTGGTGTTTATATTCAGGCCCAGCATAACGCTCAAAAATTGCAATCGCATTTGGAATCACTTGTGGCTGGCCTTTGTAGTCTGCAATGACAGCATCAAGTAGAACCGCATTTTCTGGTGCATCGGTCCCAAGTTGAATGGCTGATGTGAGTGTTCCCATTCCGTACTCACCAGAGTCCAGATAAGACTTAAAGTACCATCCCATATCAGGGTCACCATATGGAACCACCATTCCACCAAGGTTACCTTCATACATAACTTTACGTTTTACGCCTTTATCTTTATACGTCACGGTTGAAAGTTGCAGGCCAACACGAGAGTCTAGTGCGACATGGAAGCACCAATTACCCCAGTGTACTGTTTGTCCTGTAATAGAAAAGTTCTTACCTTCGGGTTCACTAATATTCAACGGTTTAATTTTTGGTGGTTTGGTATTTTTAGTGGCATAAGGTCGATCCGTCATCGGAACAGGAATCATGGCTCCTTCTTCGATTTTAATAATTTTTTCTTTATCTAAATCAACCACAGCCACCAAGTTTTCAATTGGATGCGCCCAATAGTTACCATCGCCAGTATCTAGATACGACACAACTTTTAAAACATTAAGTTGTTTATCCAAACCATCTTTACCACCAAAATATCCAACGGTTAATGGATTGGTAATGACTTTCTTAACATCTGTTACACCACGTTTGCGTAAAGCATCCTGATATTCTTTACTCGCTTCAATCACGCGCTGTACAGTTTCAAAGTTATCGAGCAAGACCATTCCATGAGTATCTTTAAGTACATTCCATTTTGTGACTTGCTGAGTGTTAAGGTTAACTTCACCTTCAATCGCTTGATTGCCTTTTAACAAAATGAAAGATGCAATTCGAGCGTCTTTATATTCTTTGTGATTAATAAAATAATCCCAAACTTTTGCTTTTTCTGGTTCTTTTAGTTTTAATTCGGCAAAACGCATATTTTTATAAGCATATTTTGAGCGATTAATGACATCAAATGTCTTTTTAATTTCGTCAGAATTTAAACTATTGAGTGGATGAAACGTATTTTCAACTTTAAAAGTTTGATCTAAACCAGACTGAAATACTTCATTAAAGAAGTCTTTTCCAATAACAGGTTTATTATCTTTAATTAATAGTGGGACGCTTAATTTTAGAGGTTTGCCATTCACTAAAACCTGATTTGAATTTGGCTTGGCTCTTACCATAATAGAGCCTTTGGTAATCATATAAGTATTAGTAAAATCGTCTTTGACAACTTTAGCGCCTTGCTCACTCATGTTTTGGTAAAGAGATACCATTTCGGCTTTTCCACCATGAGCAAAAGCTTGAGTATTTAATCCCCAAAAGCTTGCAGCTATTGATAAGTTAAGCGCTAATATCTTTTGTATGTCATTCAATAATCGTTGTTTACGCATTGGTTTCATCCTTTTCATCTATCCCTGAACCATCTGAATCAGACAGTTAAAATGCACTTTCCTATGTGTGAAATTCATTAAATAAACTTAATAGTCCTGTGCTTATTAAGCTCATCTAACCTGTTCTAATTAATTTAATTTCAACACACTTGCATGGGGCTAGCTTGTTCAAGAATGACCTAGAACTTGTCTAAAAATGACATTCAGAGATGAAAATTTAAACTGTCATACCCTCTCTAAATTCTTTAGGAGAGATACCATAGGTCTTTTTAAAGATCTTTGAAAAATGAGCACCATCCCAAAAACCCCACTTCAAGGCAATTTGGGTAATCGAGCTTTGTCTGTTCTTTTTATCAAGCAAATCCGCTTTGACTTTTTCTAGGCGTTTGAGCTGTATGTATTTGTTAATAGATAAATTTTCTTGAAGGAATAAACGGTAGAGATGTCGTAGTGATACTCCAATATGCTCTGCAATTAATTTAGGGGTTAAATCTGGTTTTGCTAAGTTCTCAATAATAAAACGCTCGGCTTTTTCCATCAGGTTATTTGAACTATTAATATTTTTATAATTAATTGTGGGTTTGATTAAGGCAATTAGGGCATCTTCAAAAGCATTACCGTCTTCGGTTGCATACCAAAGTTTGATATTTTCGGGTGACATATTTTTCAAAATATTTTTGAGTAAAAAACCACTCATATTTTGCGTAATCAGTTTTCCAAAATATTCGGTACTAATATTTTCTTTAAGTAATTTTTCACGCGACAGGTGCACTGAAATCTGACTTACCAAACCTTGCGGATACATCGAAATTGTTTCGACTGGGTCCACCAACACAATATCGCCTTCATTCAGGGTTAAAGTTTCATTTTTATATTCGAGCAGCATTTTTCCCGAATACTGCAAAATCAAAAAGCAAAAACGATTATTAACACGGTCGATTTCATCGGCTTTTCGGACAATTTTATTGGCATTGTTTTTGATAAAAGCAATTTCGGTATCACCCAATAAAAAGCATTGAACCTCACCAATGAATAAATTACGGGTTCCGTCAAAATCGGTTTCAAAATTGCCGCACACATTTTTAATATGGTGCGTCCATGTGAGTAATGCATCACTTACATATTGGTTCATCCCTTACCTCTCTATACACGCGCCACAGCTCAAGACTTTTCTTTTGCTGTAGTTCACTGTCTTGGCACAATCTTGTTTTATTGATAAACAAATTGTGTGCCAAAAATTCCTTGTCCATGGAATTCTTTTGTTGATAGTCAGCTAGATGTAAAGAAGCTGATAAATCAATTCAATTTATCAGCTTAATGGGGCTTATGCTACACCTGCAAAATCTCGCAGCATGGTAATAAAAATATCCTTTTGCTCATCAGAATATTTTTTAAACACTTCATTTTGGTGGCTGTCGGCAATATCAAACAAATACTGCGCCGTTTGTTTACCTTTCTCGGTCAATGCATACAAATTATCGTGATCGACCAGTAACCCTTCAAATTTTAGAATTTCAGCCGATCTTTCAACTTCTTGCATTGGCATAGCAATATCACGCGGTAAATCTTCTTTACTTGAAGCAGTACCACTGGCTAAAACGAGCAAGAGACGTGATTCACTGGTACGGAACCCAGAAGCCATTTGCTTAGGAATATAGTCAGTTTGATAGGCTTTAAAAGCACGACTCATTAAGTAGCAGACATTATTATATAAGTGCCCATAATGTGTTTGGTCTACGCCGTTCTGTTCAGTTTGTTTAACTTGAAGGCTCGGATGCGGCATTACACAAGAATATGCACCTTGATGGTAAACCAGCGGGCTTCGGCCTTGGTCATGAAAACGCACCACTTTACCAATAATAATCCAGTGGTCACCACCTTCGATCACTTGATAACGTTCGCACTCAAACACTGCAGAACAATTTTCTAAAATGGGTGCGCGTCCTGCGCCAAGTTGAAAATTGGTGTCGGCAAATTTATCAATATTGCGTCTCGAAAACTTATTTGACAGCTCAATTTGCGTGCCTGATAAAATATTGACTGCAAAATGAGTTGCTTCTTCAAATACTGAAAAACTTGACGATTTTTTATCAATACTCCACAAAATAAGTGGTGGGTCTAGAGACACTGAATTAAAGCTATTTGCAGTTACACCGACTTTCTCACCTTGTGCATTTTGTGCGGTAATAATGGTAACGCCTGTTGCAAAATTTCCTAATGCTCGTCGGAACTGTAGTGGATCGACCGTAAACTCATCTATTTGTTGTAATACATTCATCATCTTTCTCCTAAACCTTCTCTTACATCCATATAAATCGCGAGAGCATTAGATATCTAAAACTAGTCTCGGTGTTTTAGAGCGCGAACAGCACACCAATATTTGCTCATTGCTGGCCTTTTCTTCATCAGTAAAATAAACATCTCGATGATCAGGTTCGCCTTCAATCACATCACACATGCAGGTTCCGCATACCCCTTGCTCGCAAGACATCTCAATCTCGATGCCTTCTTTAGCCAAAGCCTGCAAAATGGTTTCGCCAGCTTCGACCATAATGATTTTTCCGCTACGCTCAGCCACTACCTCAAATGAATCTCCCGAGGTGTCAGTTTCGACTTGGAAATATTCTTTGTGGATTTGCTGCTCAGGAAAATCGTGAGTCGTGGCAAGGTTAATTACCCAGTCCATAAAACCGACTGGACCACAGGTATAAATATGACTTTCAGGATCAATATCTTTAATGGCAGATTCAAAAAATGCTCTATGGCTTGCACCTTCGGATTTAAAATGAAAAGTTGTGTACTTGGCTAACTCACCATTTTTAATTTCATCAACAAAAGCACAGTTTTCTGGGCTAGCGCCGCAGTAGTGAAGCTCAAATGATTCGCCTTCATGTGCAAGTTGATATGCCATCGTAATTAACGGCGTAATCCCGATACCACCGCCAATCAATACACTATGTTTCGCTTTTAAAAGCGGAAATAAATTTTTTGGCTCACTGACCTGAATTTGCATGCCATCTTTAATTTCATCAAAAGCCGAGATTGAGCCACCACGTGATTCAGGATCACGTAAAATTCCAAGGCGAAACTTACCTTCGTCATTTGGATTTTGGCAAAGTGAATATTGGCGCACCATGCCATTCGGTAAGTGCACATCAATATGCGCACCTGCTTCAACTTTTGGCAATGTTGTAGAAGTTGCAGATTCAAATTCCATGACTGCAATATTTCCACCTTCCACATGGCGATTTTTAACGACAACTTCATAAAGTGTAGTCATAATTCAACTCCCTTTTCATGGTTAAGCTCGTGGCTTAACGCATGAATAAACCACCGTTAATATCCCATGTTGCACCAGTCACAAACCCCGCATTTGGACTCGCGAGCAAGCCACAAGTTTCAGCAATAAAATGCATACTTCCTAAGGCTTTAACCGGAATATTCTGGATGAACTGTTCCATTTTTTCGTCTGGCACCACACTATGAACAATTGATGATTCCATTGGACCCGGTGCAACCGCATTGACGGTTACCCCTTTTGCCGCAAACTCTTTGGCAAAAATTTTGGTTAATGTCACAATTGCGCCTTTGGTTGCCGCATAGTGTGCACCCGTTGCAGTACCGCCATTTTGTCCCGCTAACGATGCCATATTAATGATGCGTCCATAGCCTTTTTTAGCCATATATTGGCCAATAATTTGACAAGCCTGAAAGGTGCCGCGTTGGTTGACTTGGGTTACCCAATCAAAATCGGCTGCGGTAATTTCTAATACTGGCGTTGCTTTGGTGACGGTGGCATTGTTAATCAACACATCAAGTTTAGAAAATTTTTCTTCAATCCATTGCACGGCAGCATGAAAATCTGCTTCGACAGAAATATCTAATTTCACTGGAAACATATTTTGTGCATATTGACTTTGTGCCTTGGCATTTTCGGCTTTTTCAAACGTACTTGCCGACAAAATCACTTGATGACCTTGGCTCGCAAAATATTCAGCAATGACATTACCGAGTCCAGAAGCAGCACCTGTCACTAAAACAACCTGTTTCATATTACCGCTCCTAAAGAATGTAACTAATACCAGCTAAGGTATCGGTCGAATTAACCAAGTTAATGATTTTACGGTTAATCTTAAAACCTGTAGTCGCATCACGAGTTAAATGGTAAGTAATATCTGCGGTGTAATGCTTGAGGTTTTCTTTACGAAACTCACGTAAGTTTTGAGCACACCGCAAAACGATTTCATCGTCTTGGTCTTGAACAATGCGCACACGAGAAACGCTACGCACCGTATTTGCCTTAGGTGCTGTAGAAATCGCTTCACCATTTTCAAGACGCTCTACACGTAAAGTACGCATATGATTATCGTCATAGGCATAATTTAAGTTGTTTTCGTAGTCAGTGAGGTTTGGGTCAATTGGAATGATATAAACGCCTTTTTCATTCCATAAATTGAGCCATTCACGGTATTCACTGTGATCTAACATATCTGCTTCAGCCCAGATGAAAGCAGTGACTTCATTTAATAATTGCAGATTCATATTCATTGCTCTCTCCTTAAGCCGTCATCATCTTTTTCCACTGCTGATAGGCTGCGCGCATACCTGTTTCAGCACTGACATCACTTTTTAAGCCATCTTCGGTTTTGACTTCGCCCGGTAAACCACGGTTGAGCATGATCCATAAATCATTACCAGCATTAGCGCCGTGTTGTACGCGTTCCCAAGCTTCTGAGTCATCTGGCGTACCAAAACCAAATGGGCCTTGGAAATGTTCATGCAAACGTAAGCGATATTGGTTGGCAATTTGCGGACCACCGTCCATGGTAATTACCGAGTGATGAATTTCTGTTTCAGCAACTGAAATTGGCTGTAACACACGGAAGAACGCCATTGAACATGCAATATTTGGGAATAAATTTAAGTTAAAGCCAGAACCACCCACTGCACGGACAATACGGCGTACTTCTAACTCTTCATGGCCTTCGTCGCGCAAAGCTTGAGCCAAGTCTTCAAAGCGCTCTTGAATTGGTCGCTCCATAAGCTCTTCGTCTAGATCAACCAATTCAGGAATCATCACCATAACACTGTGACCATTACCTAAATCTTCAACAAAGCCCGGTTGGTTTTCGAAGTTAAAGAGTTCTTCAGTTTTTTCATCGACAGAACTTAAAAATGACTTGTGTACCAATGGGAAGTGATAAGCATCGGTGGTATTTTCAAGCTGGATTTTCCAGTTACCCGGGAAGCGAAAACGGTGTTCACCCAGCACTTTAATTGGATAACCTGCACCTTGTTTCATAAACAGGTCAATCCATTTTTTTGCTGGCCCAAGGAACTCCTCAAGCGGTTGAATGTCTTCTTTAAATGAAGCGAAGATCATGCCGTTATATTCTTCTACACGTAGACTCACCAACGGTAATTCTGATTTATCTAAACAATCGCCGTAACTTTCCGGAGATGGCACACCGCGCAAACTGCCATCAAGTGCATAACTCCAACCGTGGTACGGACATACAAAACTGTTGGTTTTTCCTTTCTTATGTTCACATACAGTTGCTGCACGGTGACGGCAACGGTTTAAAAGTACATGGACTTTCTTTTTACGGTCACGTACCACAACCACAGGCTGTTTACCGATATTAATGGTTTTATAGCTTCCGCCTTCTGGAATTTCGCTGGCATGTGCAACCCACACCCAAGTGCTATAAAAGATTTTTTCCATTTCCTCATCAAAAATGCGTTCATCTTTATAAAGAGAAGTATGAGCACGGTCACTTTGAACCAAAGCATCGTAATCAATGCCAATGTTATGCGTTGGGATAATACTGTTCATATCAATAGTCCTTTTAAATATGTCCTGGGTCATTCCTGGGAAGGTACCGGCAATTCAGCCTCACTGTGCCAATGCGATACGGGACGACTGAAAATATTCTGTGTTTGGAAATGTTTAATTTTCCATGTTCCATCTGCTTGCTTTTGAAACTTCACATTGAGCTTTGCTGCATTCAGATGACTACGGCCATCTTGAAAGGTTGAAGTTTGCAACATCAGCCAAGAAGCATTTGCATAGCCTTGGTTTACATAAATTTGTTCTGAATTGACAAAGTGTGCATTCATAACAAAGTGAGATTCTTTTTGGGTATAGCTTTTAAACATGTCGTAAATCGACTGCCAAGAATCATAACGACCAAAAGATTTGGCATATTTCTCGCCAATACCTTCCCAAATACAGTCTTGATCAAAAAGATTCATTAGCTCGTCAAGGTCTGTATGTGTATTGAGCTCGTCGCAGATCTCCATATAACGGTTCAGGCAGTTGCGAATGGCGTTGTGCGCTTCTAACTGTTCTAGTCGCTCTAAGATTTCTGCAATATTCACTTTGTCAATCATTGCGGTCGCCTTAACGTTGGATAATTAATTCGCGCCCAACACGAGCTTCAACTTTGCAATATTTCCAAAGTTTGTATGGGCCTTCACCCACCACCGTCGTTCTAAACAGGTTACAAGCGGCATGTACGGTTTCAATATCTGGAACATCGGCAAGCAAATAAGTTGTCCAAGGCCAGCCCGCACTTGGGCCAACCATACTTTGGTCATCATCAAGGTTTCCAAAAACATGCACGCCCGGTAAGTCATGAATGCCATTCCACATTTCACCAAATGCTGCCCAAACCGCTTTTGCTTCAGCAGGTTCTGCATCAAAAAAGTTTTGGTTAATACCCATACAGAACAAAACACGTAATGATTTTTTAGCTTCCATCTCAATATCCTTTTTAAAAATTAAAACTTATAAATAACCAGGGGTTGGCTTTAACCCGAAACTAATTGAGCCTGCATTTTGTAAGGTCGCATCACCCATAAAGGCATGTTGGGTCACCACGTTGGTGTCATTTACAAAACGGCTAAATGGATTATTGGTATAAATTGCTGTCATACCCGCGAGCATTTGCATTTTTCGGGTTACTTTGGCGCAAACTCGAGCTGCATGGGTACATGCCAGACGCATATCGCTAATTTGTTCAGCAGTGGCTTCACGCCCAGCAATAATTTCATTCCAGACAATATCCATGGTTTGATAAAACCAAGATTTTGCAGCCTGAAACTCTGCATCAGCTTGAGCAAACTCATATTGAGTCACTGGGCGGTTTGCAATTTCTGCCCCACCTGTAATAGATGCTTTGCCCGGTGCTAATTTTTCAAATTCTTCTAGTGCAGCAGCTGCAACCCCAATACCAACTACAGTTAATACTTGCGTCGCTAAAGACAGTGACGGATATTTAAAAAATGGCTCGCTGAGTTTTGAAGGTTCGCCACGTACAAAGGTCCATTTCTTTTCGACCAATACATCTTCGACCACCAAATCATGGCTTCCCGTACCTTTTAGGCCAACGGTGTCCCAAGTCATTTCAATTTTGGCTTTTTTCGCAGGCATCACGGCCATGCGTGGTAAGCCCTGCATTTCATTGTTTTTAAGTGGTGAAATCCCTACACCTACAATGTCAGCTCCCATACAACCGCTTGAGAATTTCCAACGTCCACGAACCACAACACCTTCATCGGTAATTTCAGCAGGTTGTGGTGGAAAAATACCTCCTGCAAACACAACATCTGGTCCGTTTTGGTACAATTCTTTAAGCGTTTCTTCTGGCAAACTTCCTAAATAAGCAGGGCTCATGCCGAAACTTGCTACCCAGCCCACCGAACCATCAGCTTTAGATAAAGTTTCGATCAATTCGCAAAACTGTCGTGGTGACCATTCTTCACCACCAAAACGTTTAGGCACCAAGGCACGGTAAACACCAATTTGTTTAAGTTTTTCGATAATGTCTTGGCTCACGTAGGCCTGATTATCGAATTCACCTGTACAGGCACGCTCACGTATTTCTTGGCACAAAGCATCTAAGTCAACTGCTTTGTCTTGAGAAGCAAACTCCATTTTAGACAACTTATTCATCATCTAACTCCTTGTAATTTATTGCATTGCATCAACACAAAATTTAGCTATAGCGCATAATTGCTCATCTTTTTGATGCTTTGATACGATCTGTAGGCCCACGGGTAACCCTTCACTGGTTTCAAATGGCACTGAAATAGCTGGATGTCCTGATAAATTAAATGGTCGAACTAAACCCGTAAGATTTAAAAAAGCGACCGTGTTTTCAGCTTCGGAAACTTTCGGTGGAATTTGTGGAAGTGTCGGTAAAACCAATGCATCATATTTTTCTAGTAGTGCATCAAGTTCTTGGGTCAGCTGCGCTTTCACAACTTCTGCTTGTTTCACTTGCTCTAAAGTTGTTGCGGCAGCTTTTAATAAACGACCATTTACATCAGAACCAACTAAGCCTGTTTGAGTTAACTCACCAAAAGCTTGCCAATTTTCATAATTAATAATCTGCATACCTGCATCAAAAGCCGCTTTAAAATGTTCAACTTTTTCTAAAGTGGTCTGTAAATTAGCTTTTTGAAGTGCTTGATAAATACAGTTCCAAATAACCTCATCTGCTTTTACATCCAGCACAGCGAGTCTCGGTGTGCTAGTACATTGGGTAGGGTTAAAAGTTGGATCAATAATCTGCATGGCCTTTTCAATCATCTCGACTGAATTTGCAAAAGGGCCAACGCAATCTAAAGAACTTGACGGCGGATATACGCCTTTTCTGCTAACACGGCCAAAAGTCGGTTTTAAACCAAAAACTCCGCAGCACGCAGCGGGCATACGGATAGAGCCGCCCGTGTCTGTTCCTAAAGTAAAGTCAGCTTGCTTGGCAGCAACTGCTGCAGCCGAACCACTCGAAGACCCACCTGGAATAAGTTCAGGATATTTAGGATTAACAGGTGTACCAAAAGCGTGGTTAATGCCTGTAATACCAAAAGCCAATTCGTGCAAATTTGTCTTGCCAATAATTTCGCAATCAGCTTGCAAGATGTTTTTAACCACCTCAGCATCATCGTGCGCAGGTTCAACATTTAATAAAGCTCGACTGCCAGCAATGGTTTTTAGACCTTGAATATCAATTGTGTCCTTGACCATCACCTTGAGCTTGCCACTTCCTTTGTGCACGCTTTGGCTAACAATATTCATTCACTTTTCCATGTATTTTTATTCATTAATTAAAATATCGGAAAATTTAATGGAATTGTCAAGTATTTTTTATAATTTGTTCTCAAGGAAATATGCAAAATTTTGTTTATAATAGGATTACCCTTTTTTCACTAAGTTATTGCTTAGCTATGCTTGATCATTTAGAACAATTTCTTCCTAATAAAGAACCGTCGAGTATTCAAAACTTCCCTTTTTTTTGGGTTTCCCAAGTGAATGGAAAGTATTCACAACTGATTGAAAAATCAATAAAAAAACTAGGTATCGATAATACACGCCGTAAAATTATTTTAAGTACTAATGCTCTTGGGGAAGCCAGTATCACCGACATCGCCAATCTTTCTACTTTAAAATTAACTACCGCAACCAAAGCTGTATATCGCTTGGTAGAAGATGGAATTGTCGAGGTCTACTCTTCTACTTCCGATGAACGCATCTCAATGGTGAAATTAACAGCCAAAGGTATTGAGCTGGTTGAACAGATTAATCAAATTAGTGTGGTCACCTTGGCAGGCATCCTGAATGCGTTTTCAGAAGATGAATTGCACAATTTAAATTCTCAGTTAAAGAAATTATTTGATCTTATGCCATCAAGTTAGATATTTCTTTCAATAAAAATTAGCCCTTTTGAGCAGTTAAAAATTTATCTTCTTTAACTGCTCCTTTATTAAAATAAATAGAATCAAATTATTACCTCAGTAAAATATTCGTATATTTCTACTTAACATACTTTTTAAGTATTCTAACATACTCAATAAGTAATGGAATTTTACATATAAAAAGAAAATAATAATTCCATGATCTTAAAAGCCCAATTACTTCCTAATTGGATTTAGACACTCTCTTCCGGTCTATACGAGACCAAATTACTCATTTCTAGCCTATTTATTATTCTTATCTAAAAGGGGAAAAAGTATCGAAAACTTCAGAGGAATAATAAAAGTTAGATATCAATTTCTTTAAAGCGTTTTATACATAAGGATTAAGTGTATGAACCAAAGTAATATCGCTGTTGAAAGGACACAGAAAAAAAGCAATGCCTATGCATGGTATGTGGTGATACTTTGTATGTTGGCATATATATTTTCATTTATTGATCGCCAAATTCTGGCGCTGATGATTGAACCCATCAAAGCAGATCTCCAACTTTCAGATACCCAATTTAGTTTGTTACATGGTCTTGCCTTTTCACTATTTTATGCGGTTATGGGATTACCACTCGCTTATATTGCTGACCGTTTTTCACGACCAAAACTGATTTCAATCGGGATTATTGTTTGGAGTCTAGCAACGGCAACTTGTGGTTTAAGTAAAAACTTTATTCAACTATTTTTAAGCCGTATGGCAGTAGGTGTCGGTGAAGCTGCGTTATCTCCAGCTGCTTATTCAATGTTTAGTGACATGTTTAGTAAGGACAAACTAGGCCGTGCTGTTGGGATTTATTCAATTGGTGCTTTTTTAGGGGGCGGTATTGCCTTTTTAGTTGGCGGTTATGTCATTAACTTGCTTAAAGGCGTGACACTCATTGAAGTTCCACTATTAGGCGCACTTAAAGCATGGCAAATTGCCTTTTTAGTGGTGGGTTTACCCGGCATTATTATTGGTTTGTTATTTATTTTGACCGTTAAAGACCCTGCGCGTAAAGGCCAACAGCTCAACCAACATGGACAAGTCGACCAAGTTAAATTCACACAATGTCTTCAGTTTATTAAAAAACATTCGAAAACTTTTGCCTGTCATTATTTAGGTTTTACCTTTTATGCAATGGCACTCTATAGCCTAACTAGCTGGACACCTGCATTTTATATTCGAAAGTTTCAACTTGCACCGACTGAAACAGGCTATATGCTTGGTACGATTCTATTAATTGCAAATACATTAGGTGTGTTTTGTGCAGGTTGGCTAAACGACTGGTTTATTAAAAAAGGTCGTCAAGATGCACCGATGTTCACAGGTGTGATTGGGATTGTTGGCCTGATTATTCCGATTGCATTTTTTACCCAAACAGATCAGCTTTGGCTTTCAGTCAGCTTACTGATTCCTGCAATGTTCTTTGCGTCTTTCCCTTTAGTGATTTCGGCAACTGCTTTGCAAATGTTAGCTCCAAACCAATTTAGAGCACGACTTTCTGCTCTCTTTCTTTTGGTTAGTAACTTAATTGGACTCGGTATTGGTACAACATTGGTAGCCATTATTACAGATAAAGTTTTTGGTAGTCCGTTAATGGTAGGTTCTTCTTTATCTATTGTAGGTGGTCTGTCTTGTGTACTGGCTTTAATTCTGCTTTTTAAAGGCTGCAAATTCTTTAGTGAAAGCATGAAACTTGAAAAATTAAATTAATAGATCTCAATAATTGCAAAAAAGTACTCTCTATTTAAACACATAGAGAGTACCCAAATATTCAAAATTAAGTATTGCCGAGGACAGGCATATATCTGGGAAATGGATTATGGAATTATTTCACCGTTTTAAACCACACACTTTAGCTGTTACTACTTTATTACTTATGTGCAGCAGCTCATGGGCCGCAAATCCGAATCAGCAAACTGAAGATGAATGGAAATTCACTTTAAAAAATGCTTATATCAATCGCGATTTTGATAATGATGCATTAAAAGATACTGGTAGTTGGTCTCAGGCAGCGTCATTATTTTATAAATCAAAAATGCATGACACTCCCTTACTCATAGCAGATAAGCCAATCACGATTGGGGCCGATGCTTCTGTCCAATACGCCGTGCGCTTGAGTTCAGATAAACATGTCGCCGACACAGTTTTGCCTTTTAATAAAGAAACACAATCTCAGGCATCAGACTATCTAAAATACGGCGCGACTTTAAAACTGGGTTATGACAGAACTCTTTTAAGTGTCGGTGAACTTTGGCTCGATTTACCTGTAACAGCTGTTGATGCTAGCCGTCAGTTACTCACTTCATATTGGGGAACCAACTTAAAGTCGCAACTTTCAGATCAGCTTTACGCAGAAATTGGCCGAGTGGAAAAAGTATCTCCACGAAATGAAGAAGACTTTAAAAAGTTTTCCTTTACGGCAAATGGAATTACCAAAGAATCTGATGGCCTTAACTACATTGACTTGCGCTATCAATTTACGCCGTCTTTAAAGGGCGAATATTACTTCGGTAATTTGGAAGATCTGTATAACAAGCATTATGTTGGGCTTGAACATACGTGGAAGCAGCCAACTTTTGCCCTCACCTCTAAGTTTAAATACTTTAATGCAAAAGATGATGGCAATACTTTTGATATTGATGCGCAGAACATCGGATTACTTGAAACCGTTAAAGTAAAAAACCATACCTTTGGTTTGGGTTACCAACAAATTATTGGTGAATCGGCTTACCCGCTACCAGATGGCTTCTTACCAGAAACCTATTTCATTAACTGGAATGCCACAGGTTTCTTTAAAGAAGATGAAAAGTCTTACCATGTCATGTACGGCTACGACTTTAAAGATTATGTACCCGGTTTAAATGCGATGGTGAAATATGTTTACGGCCATGACTTCAAAGCAGCCAACGGTGAAAAGAACCATGAAACTGAATCGAATGTGATTTTAAACTATGCGTTCCAGCAACCATTCTTAAAAGGCGTTGCCCTGCAATACATTCGTATTGATTACAACGTAAAACACGGTAATGACTTTGGTGAAGACCGCTTTTTTGTCAATTACACCAAAAAGTTCTAAATAAAAAATACCCCCTAAAATTTAGGGGGTAACTATTATCCTAATTTATTGACCAACTTTAAAGGTAAAACTTTCATGGCAATACTCATTGGTAACCATGGCCACTGCGGCACATAAGCCTTTACAGGTTGTTTTTCGATGGCTTTGACCAAAGCTTTACATCCTGTTTTGGCATCTACTTCAAAAGGTAAATGTTTAGCACCCTCATTCATTTCAGTTCGGATGTAACCCGGAAAAATTGTAGAAACTTTAATTGGTGTATCCAATAATTCAGCACGAATACCTTCGGCCAAGTGAGCCACCGCAGCTTTACTGGCCGCATAGGTCGATAAATGTTTTGGTAATCCGCGCATAGCACTCATGGATGACATCACCACCAAATGACCTGCGTTTTGTGCTCTAAAAATTTCAACCGCTGCTTCACATTGTGCTAAAGCAGAAATAAAGTTCGTTTCAGCAGTTGCCTTATTAATTTCAAAATTACCTTTACCAATGCGGCGGCCATTTCCAACTCCCGCATTTACAATAATTCGGTCTAAATAGCCAAATTCTTGTTTAAAGGCGTGAAATACTTCAAAAACCTGATCGTAATTGGTGACATCCAGACTTTTTGCAATGACTTTTATACCGTACTCATTTTCAAGTTCAGTTTTTAAATCTTCCAATCTGTCTAAACGGCGTGCACAAATTGCTAAGTTATAGCCTTTGGCTGCAAATTCATGCGCCATACCCGCGCCAAGACCTGAACTTGCACCTGTAATTAAAATTGTCTTTGCCATGTTTTTATCCTTATTTTTAAATCCATGTCAGTAAATCTGGACGTTTAGCTTTTATAAAATGATGTTCATTTAAACTTAACACCTGAGCTTCATTTCCAACCAAACGCAAAGTGGTGAGGCTTGTATTAGCAATTGCCCAATTCAAGGCAAAAGTTCGATTGGGACTCAGTTCAAGTAGTTTGCCAATTGCTACTGAAATGACACCGCCAGAGGTAAAAACAACTGCATAGCGAGGCTTGGTTTTTGCCAAATCATCACAAAGTTGCTGCAATGCCGTTTCGACTCTTTCCTTAAAGTGCGGCCAAGACTCATCATATTCATGATGAAAATCACCATCTGTCCATCGTCCAATGGCACCTTCGAATATTTTGGCAAGATATGCACGTGGGTTTTGTTCTTGTGCGACATCAGCTTTTAAAAGTTCAGGTTGTTCAAAACGCGGCTCATAACGGGCAAAAACCTGTTGATGGTTAAACTCATTCCATAAATTATTATGATGAATCACCGCATCTGGAAAGCATTCATTGAGTGCGAGCTTTGCAGTTTGTTCATGGCGCTGCATAGTTCCCGCAACTACATACGGTTGTTCTTTCAATATTTGCTTAAAATATTGACCTAATAAAGTCGCTTGAGCTTCACCATTTTCAGACAGCTCATCATAGTTACTTTTACCAAATGATGCCTGCCCATGTCTTACCAGATAAATTGTGGTCATCTTCTTAAAATACCCTGTATTTTCTGTAGAGATTGCTGAGCAAATTCTGATTCTTGCAATTTTTGCTGCGCGATAAGTTTTAAAGCTCTGATATGTAGTGCATGAATGACAATCCAGAAATCTTTAAAAGCAGGGTTTCGGGTTTGCTTGTGGTAATAACGGTAATAGATTTGCTGGGCAATCACGGCTAAACGAAATACACCAAACACTTCATAAAAAGCCCAATTTGTAGGTTTCAGTCCTGTTTTTTGCAAATAATACTCAACCACTTCTTTTCGAGAGAACATTCCCTTTAAGTGAGTCGGCTGACGGCGTGTCGATCTAAAAATCATGTTATCCGTTGGCTCAACCCAATAGGCCAAGGCACTTCCCAAGTCCATTAATGGATCACCCAAGGTCGCCATTTCCCAATCCAGCACTCCAATCACTTCTGTTGGATGTTCTGGGTCTAACACCACATTATCAAAACGCCAATCATTATGAATAATACAAGTCGTAGAATCTTGAGGGATATTATTGTTTAGCCATTTTCGAACATATTTAAAAGAAGGAACATTGATTGTACGGACTTTCTCATAACGTTTATCCCAACCTTCAACTTGTCTACGGCAATACCCTGTACCTTTGCCTAGTTCAGCTAAAGGCGTGTTCTCATAAGGAACTTGATGTAGCTCAATCAACTTATCAATAACGTTTACACAAAGCTCATGAACATCTTCTTCATTAAAACCAAGTTCAGGCGGCAGTTTTGCACGAGGAATAATGCCTTCAATGCGTTCCATAACATAAAAATCACAGCCAATGACCGATTCATCCTGACAAAGTGCCACCATTTTAGGAAGCACTGGATAATAAGGTGCAAGATTTTTCTGCACCATATATTCACGGGCCATATCATGAGCTGACTTCGCTTTTGTTCCTTTTGGAGGACGCCGTAAAATTAGATCGGTATTTTCATACTTTAAACGGTAAGTCCAATTCGACGCCCCACCTGTATATTGAGTAACAACTGCTGATCCAACCAACTCAACACCTTGGCTTTTTAACCAGTTTTCAACTGCCCCAATATCAAGCTCTTCACCTTCACGTACTTCACCGCCTATATCAATTACCGACATATTCACTTCCTTTAAACTTATACTTTCTTATGACGACCATAACCACGTTTGGCCAACTCTAATTTGGCAATCATGCCTTTATGTACTTCATCTGGACCATCAGCTAAACGTAAACTGCGTGCTTGGGCAAAGAAACCTGTTAATGGTGTATCTCTTGAAACACCCGCACCGCCATGTAGCTGAATCGCCATATCGACTACTTTTTCTAAAACACTCGGGGCGACCACTTTAATTGCAGATATTTCTGTTAAAGCAGCCATATTTCCTAAAGTATCCATTTTATAAGCAGCATACAAGGTTAAAAGTCTGGCTTGATCTATGGCGACTCGGGCATCAGCCACGCGTTCGAGGTTTCCACCGAGTTTTAAAATTTCTTTGCCAAACGCCGTTCTAGACATGCCGCGATCAATCATAAGTTCTAGCGCTTTTTCAGCAGCCCCAATGCAACGCATGCAATGGTGAATACGTCCTGGTCCTAAGCGACCTTGGGCAATTTCAAAACCTTGCCCCGCTCCGCCAATAAAGTTTTCGATAGGTACTCGAACATTATTAAAATGAACTTCACCATGTCCATGCGGTGCATCGTAGTCACCAAAAACAGGTAACATCCGCTGAATTTCAACACCTGCCGTATCAATCGGTACTAAAACCATAGAGTGTTGATGATGACGGTCTTTGGTTTCATCTGGAGTATGCGCCATAAAAATAATGACTTTGGCATTTGGATCACCTAAGCCAGAAGACCACCACTTTTTGCCATTTAAAACAATTTCATTACCGTCAATGAGCGCAGTCGCTTGCATATTGGTCGCATCACTTGAAGCAACCTCGGGTTCAGTCATACAAAAAACCGAACGGATTTTGCCGTTCAATAAAGGCTGTAGCCATTGCTGTTTTTGTTGTTCACTACCATAGCGCCATAACAATTCCATATTTCCCGTATCTGGTGCATTACAGTTAAAAACCGTAGGTGCCAATAAACTACGACCAGTTAATTCGGCTATATGCGCATATTCTTGAACAGTTAACCCAGCGCCCAGCTTTTCATCGGGTAAAAACATATTCCAAAGACCAGCTTGCTTTGCTTTAGATTTCAAAGTTTCTAAAAGCTCAGGCCATTGCCATTTTTTCCAGTTTCCATCTGGATTTAACTCGTGAACTTCTTCCCAAAATTTTGCTTCGACAGGTTCTATTTCTTCTAAAATAAATTTTCTAGTTCGCTCGGTGAAGTCCTGAGCTTTCTTTGAGAGTTCAAACATTCTTTTTCCTTTACATCATTATCTGGTCTTTACATCAACATAACTTGAAAATTAATATGAATGAAATGATTTTATTAAATAACACCTCATGAATAATATTCATAACCTGCATGGCCTAGACCTAAGCTTTTTTCATAGAATTGATATCAATTTATATCCGCTATTTATCGCGATTTATGAGCAAAAAAGTATTTCAAATGCGGCAAGTAGTCTTAATATTACGCAGTCGGCAGCAAGTCACGCCCTGCAAAGATTACGTCAGCAACTTGAAGATGATGTATTTATACGTGTAGGCAATAAAATGTCGGCCACTCCTTTTGCAGAACAAATTTATCCGACAGTGAAACAGGCACTTTTAACGATTCAAAATATTAGCCAACAGAAACACGTCTTTGATCCAACAAGTCTAAAAAATTTAAAAATCGCCGTGCATGATGAAATTGAGCCGATTATTCTTCCAAGACTCGCTCAACACTTTCAAAATCTTAATTTAGATTTGCAGTTTGTCAGTATGAAGCTAGATCGAAAACACATCATGGCGGACTTGGCAACACAGCAGCTCGATTTTGTGATTGACCTAGAACAATATTTATCTCCAAAAATTACCTTTGATCATTTGGTAACAGATGAGTTCGTCATTTGCAGTCAACTTAAAGAAGTCGATTTATCGAGCTATATTAGTGGTCGACATATCGGTGTTTCGTCACGCCGTACAGGCGCCTTACTTGAAGATATTTATTTAAACCAACATCAAAAAATTTCAAGAAATGTATTTATGCGCTGTCAGAACTACTCAACGGCACTACAAGTTTTAGGTGCTCAAGCCAACGCAATACTGACCATGCCACGTATGATTTTGCAGCATTTATCTTATAGTCCTGAAATTTGCTTACATTCCCTACCTTTTGAGATAACCAATATTAAAATGGGTATGTTTTGGCACGAAGATTTAAGGGATAATTTAAGACATCAATTTTTGCGACATGAAATTATTAAACTTTTTCAGTAAAGCACATTGATCTACTAAGCTTCTATCGTACAAGGACCAGTAATGAGTAAAGATGAACGGATAATCCAGAATCAGGACAACAAAAAAACGATTCGTCATGAAGATTACATTGCTGGTATTGGTAAAGGCATGGCAATTTTAGATAGCTTTAGTAGTAATCAACATCGTTTAAATATTTCGATGGCGGCCGAAAAAACCGGACTCACTCGTGCAGCCGCAAGACGCCATTTATTAACTTTAGAATATTTAGGTTATCTTGAATCTGATGGACATTATTATTATTTAACTCCCAAAGTCTTGAAGTTTTCAGGAGCTTATTTGGGTGCAGCCCAGCTTCCGAAAGTGTCTCAGCCTTTATTAAATCTGTTAACTAACCAAACTTCTCTCATTTACTCGGTGATGGTACTTGATGGGTATGAAGCCATTACCATTGCCCGTAGTGCCGCGCACCAACAAACAGACCGTGTAAATCCATACGGCTTACACTTAGGTAACCGTCTGCCTGCTCATGCGACCTCAGCGGGTAAAATTTTACTGGCGCATTTAAGCCAACAAGAACAACTCGACTGGCTTCAAAAATATCCACTTCAGCGTTTAACTAAATATACCCATGTCGAAAATGATAAATTTTTAGAGTTACTAAAAGAGATTCGAGAACAAGACTGGTGTTATTCGCGTGAGGAACATGAATTAGGAGTTCATGCGCTCGCCGTACCGATTTATGGACAAGACTTTAAAGTCGTTGCAGCTTTAAATATTGTTTCACCTACCATGAAAACAACTGAAGAATATTTAATTCAACACATTTTGCCTTTATTGCAAGAGACTTCGCGGGATTTGAGACAAGTTCTTTAAATCTTACTTAGGCTATTTTTAGAAGATAATTTTATTATTTGCTTAGGCTATTTAGGGCTAAAAAGGATCTAGAATGAATGCTTAGGCTATTTCTAGAAGGAATTGAATGGAATTTTTAAATAACAGATGCCATTCGCTTCAGGTTCCGGAAAATTTCCACCGTTCATATTAATTTGAATTGAAGGCAAAATTAATTTTGGCATTGCCAAAGTTGCATCTCGTTCTTGGCGCATTCTTATGAATGAGTCCTTAGAAACGCGTCGGTTTAAATGAATGTTGCTTTGCTTTTGAGTCTTAATATTTATTTGACAGATATATTCATCACGACCTTCGGGTTTATAGTCATGGCATAAGAACATACGCATTTCGTCAGGAAGTTGGTAAAGCTTTTGTACGGAATCATAAAGCTCAGCAGCACTTCCTTTAGGAAAGTCGCATCTCGCTGAGCCATAATCAGGCATAAATAAAGTATCACCTACAAAAACGGCATCAGCAATCACATAGCTTAAGCAAGCAGGTGTATGCCCTGGTGTAGGAATGTTATAGGCTTCTATATCTCCTATTTTGAAATGTTCATAATCTTCGAACAAATAATCAAAAGGCTGGTTTTCATTAAATTTTTTAAAATCAAAATTATAGATAGCGGAAAATGTTTCTTGTACGATTGAGATTTTTTGACTAATTGCAATTGTACCGCCCAATTTAGATTTTAAATATTGAGCCGCGGTCATATGGTCGGCATGTACATGGGTTTCTAAAATCCATTGCACTTTAAAGTTTTGAGCCAAAACATAATCGACAATACGATCGGCATTGGTTGTTTTTGTAGTTGCCGAAGCTGCGTCATAGTCAAGCACACTATCAATAATTGCGCATTGATGAGTCACCAAATCTGCAACAACATAGCTAAAAGTATTGGTGTTTTCATCAAAAAAATCTTTTACTAGAGGTTGTTGCATAGGTTTAATTTCCTTTATTTAAGACTCGGTAAATAAACATTCCTAATAACATAGCGACAATAAAATAAAGCGCTTCAAAATGTCCTAACCCTATAAGCGTTAAAGCGGGTGCTGGACATATTCCTGCTATTCCCCAGCCTATACCGAAAATAAAAGCCCCAACAATTAACCTTTGGTCAATCTGTGTATTTGTTGGTAATTGAATTTGTTCATTAAAAAGTGTTCTAGGGCTTTTTATAGCCTTTTGAAACGGAATAAATGCCACAGCAATTGCACCTAACATCACAAACATTAAGCTAATATCCCACTGCCCAAAGATATCTAAAAAACCTAATACCTTTTCAGGATTAGACATACCAGAAATCATTAAACCTAATGAAAACAAACCACCAAATATAAAAGCAAAAATATTTTTCATAGGATTACCCCAGCACATGACGAATGATATAAACCGTTAACATGCCAGCAAACATAAAAACTGCTGTCGCCACTATTGAGCGTTTTGATAACCTGCTCATACCACAAATACCATGCCCACTTGTACAGCCTGATCCAAGTCGAGTACCAAAACCAACAAGTAACCCTGCCAGAATAAGTACAAATGAATTGGCTTTAATTTCGATTTCAGGCTGATAGAAATAACCATATATGAAAGGTGTAATCACGAGTCCTGCAATGAACCAAAATGCTGAACTTTTAAAAATATCTTTAGTAGGATTTATAACTTGAGCAAGCAATCCACTAATTCCGGCTATACGACCATTTATATATAAATATCCAACTGTTGCGATGCCGAGTAATAAACCACCTACAAAGGCATAGACAATATTTGACATATAACCACCCTAAACAATATATGTTTTTATAATTTGTATTATACGCTGATTTGTTTAGGAGTACTTAAAATAAAATTTTTAAGTTTATAATTGTTCTTAACAAGAAAAAGCCCCAAAGTTTTGGGGCTTTTGTCATTAAATTAGATCTTTAATGCCTAATTGATCTGGCAAGCTATCCATAATCTTATTAAGTCTACTATTTGCCGGAGACATGCAACCTTTATAATGGCTTAACTTAGTTTCTGTACCATTTGGTTGAATCCATGAAATGTAATAGCTAGACATATCTGTTGCAGTTTGCTGACATCCACCAGTTTTCGCTTGTGTACCTGTTTCAGGTCGGTAAGTTTTTAGATCATCTGCAAGTTTTTTATAATCTTTTACGCTACCTTGAATTTCTTTAACACCGATAGCTTTAGTATATTGTTTACCTTCAAAACGAATTAAACCCGTAGGTGTTACTTCTACAGAATAGATTGGGCATGCGCCAAAGCATGGACTAGAAGCATAACGAATTGTCTCTTGTGTATTCGTTGCTTGCTGAACAGAAGCACAACCCATCAAAGCTAAACCAGATAAAGTTGCAAGAACCAAAAATCTCATCGTATCACCTATTATTATCAAGTGGCTTTAATTTAACAAATCAGACACTTCTTGTCATTAAAGACTATTTTTTGTGATTCTCATCAGTATTTATTTGCTTAATTTTACTTAGGCTATTTTAATAGTAGTTAAAAATAGCTTTCGTCAAGTCATAAAAAAAGGCTCATCTTGCGATGAGCCTTAAGCTAAAAAGAGCTTAAATTCCTGAAATACAAATTATTACTGGGTAGTAATAATCTGCGACGACCATTCTAACGCAACCCAATAAATTATATAAATATAATATAAGTATATATTTACGCTCATTTTTCCAACAAAAATACCCTAATTTTCTCTATCAAAAACTTGATAATGTTTATTTCTAATTAAAATTCACAACTTTAAGTTAAACAAAACTTAATAAATTCCTGCCTTTTATTTATAGGTAAAACATTATAAGAAAATGCTTAATAGTTCGGCTGTGCCTAGTGTTCAAGATAAATAACTTTTAAGAAAATTTTAAGTTTGATAATAACTTCAAGCACTTTTTTACTATTTGGTAAAGCTATCTAGTTAAAAATATAGAATTTACTTTTCTTCTTTTATATAAAAAATATATTAAAAATAAAAGGCAAAAGAGAAATTCTCTCTTTTGCCTTATTTAATTACTGTTCTAAAGTATAAGCGATCACATAATCGCCATGATCAGGTGATTGACGTGCTCCACCTGCGGTAACAACCACATATTGTTTACCTGTTTTAGGTGAAACATAGCTTATTGGTGTGCCCTGACTACCTACTGGCATACGTGATTTCCACAGTTCTTTACCTGTAGATGAATCAAATGCACGTAAGTAGTAATCTTGTGTTGCAGCAAAGAAAACCAAACCACCTTGAGTTGCCATCGGACCACCAATGGTTGGCATACCGATCGGTGCTTTTAAGCCCATTTTAATTCCCATAGGGCCTGTATCTTCAACCGTACCTAATGGTACCTGCCACGCAACTTGACGAGTTTTCAAATCAATCGCAGTCAACGTACCAAACGGCGGTTTCTGACAAGGAATGCTTAATGCTGACATAAAGCGGTTTTTATTCACTTTATACGGGGTACCTTTCATTGGTACAGCGCCCATACCTGTGTTTACTTTTTCCCCACCATTCGCTTGAATCTTAATGTCTTCAGGAGTTTGCTCTATTAATTGAATCCATAATCCAAGGCGCATATCGTTCACGAACATATAACGATGAGTTGGATCAAAAGCAATACTACCCCAGTTCATGCCACCCAAAGAACCTGGGAAACTTAATGAAACATCAGTACCTGGTGCAGTAAATAAACCTTCGTAACGCATTGACTTAAAGTTAATACGGCACATCAGTTGGTCAAATGGCGTAGCACCCCACATATCTGACTCAGTTAAAGTCTGATTACCAATTTGAGGCATTTCAACTGAACGTGGTTGAGTTGCACTGTATTGCTCACCCGGAATATTCGCAGCTTTCACAGGTTGTTCAACTACTTTAGTCAGCGGTTTACCCGTTACACGGTCAAGGACAAAGAATTGGCCTGATTTGGTTCCAATCACAACAGCTGGTTTAGTCGTACCATCTTTTAATGGGAAGTCGACTAGACTCGGTTGCATTGGTAAGTCAAAGTCCCATAAATCGTTATGAACAGTTTGATACACCCACTTTTCTTTACCTGTTGTCGCATCAAGTGCCAAAACAGAAGTATTGTATTTATGATCTAACGGATTACGGTTACCGCCCCAAATGTCGACAGATGAACTACCCATAGGTAAGAACACCGTATTCATTTGCGGATCATACGACATTGCAGCCCAAGAGTTTGCCGAACTACGTTTATAGGTTTCACCCGGTTTAAGAACATAGTTAGGATCTGGATTACGTGGATCAAACGCCCAGCGAAGTTTACCCGTAATCACGTCATAACCACGGATAACACCGCCCGGCATATCTGCGGCTACGTTGTCAGCAATACGGCTACCTACCACAATGGTTGTACCCGCAATAGTTGGTGCAGAAGTCACTTCAAAACGTGGCGCTTTTGTTCCCGCCCCAAGTCCTTCCAACAAATCAACCGTTCCATTTACACCAAAATCAGCACAGCGCTGACCGTTATCTGCATTGACTGCAATTAAACGACCATCAGGTGTATTGGTATATACACGACGTGGACATACCGTGTTTGTTGCAACCGCGGTTACTGCATTTGCACCAGCCAAAGTTGGTTGAACAAGTGGTTTAGTTGAATCAAAATATGCAACACCACGACAACGTTCCCAAGCATCGGCTTTCGAGTTCACTTCAGCTTTCCAGATCTGTTTACCTGAGTCAGCATCTATCGCAAAAATATTATTATGTGGTGTACATAAGAAGACTTTATTTCCAACCTGTAGCGGTGTCATTTGGTCTTCAGCACCATTACCACTACCTGTTGTAAAATCGCCTGTTCTAAAGCGCCAAGCTTCTTTTAATTTATGAACGTTATCTCTGTTAATTTGATCGAGAGCAACAAAGCGGCTACCGCCTGCATCATTTCCATAATTTTCCCAATTCACCTGTTTTTTAGCAGGGTCAACTGGTACTAAAGGCAGTTTTTCACCTGAACTTGCTACCGTTGGATGCGGTTGGAACATCTGATAAAGCGCAATCAACATACCAACTACAACTAATCCACCTACTGCATAAGATGAAGATGCCAAACTGGTTTGAAATTGGTAGCGTCGAATTGAAGGTAGCGTAAATAATAAAGCAGCAAAAAGACCAGCAGGAAACATTAAACGCGAGAATAATGGCCAGAATTCCCAGCCCGCATCAACCAGTGACCAAATTACGGTGCCAACAAAGACAGCCGCAAAAATCCAGACACCAAGCGCTTTTTTTCGGAAAATACTAATTGCAGAAAGGGTAATAAATAGCCCTGCAACTAAGAAATACCAAGAACCGCCGAGTGATACTAGCTTTCCACCGCCTACAATGTAAAAAACACCTGTAGCCAATAAAGCTAAGCCTAAAATAAAACACCATATTTTGAATAAGATATGAAACTTAGAATCTGACTCAGACATAGATCCTACTCCACATATACTGAACCCGAATAGTTCAAGCATTTGAGCCAGTTAAACCATGTCTAACCAGCCATAAATACTGTTAAAAATTAACTTTTACACTCAAGCCTGCCACCCAAGCATCATCGACCTCTTTTACACCCGCAGGTTGATGGATATATTGAATGTTTGGACGTAACATGACGGCCGGAGACCATTGGTAGGTATAGTTCAGCTCGACATTTAGTTCGTCGTCTTGAATTGGAATATAGTCAGATGCAAGTGCATCATAGCTATAATATCCACGACTTTCATTTGTTGCGATCTGCTTATCTTTAGCACGATCATTGACCACATAATTGGCAATACCAAAACCAATCGAATCATTTGGACGGCTATCAAATGGCCCCTTATACCAAAGAGCAAGCTGTTGCGTACTTTGAACAAAAGTCGTTGCTTTATCATTTACAACGCCGTTAAAACTGATATATAAACCGCGTTTCGGATCTTCGCCTTTATTTGTAAGTTGTTGCTGGGCATTAAGCCAGAAACTTTGTTTTCCATCATGAACTTTATCCGCAGTCTTAATATCATTCGCTTCTGCGGTTGAGTACAGCGCCCCTACTTTATATTCACCCGGTAAACCATTAAAAGCGGTAAGTTTTGGTTTCCATGCAAGCTCAACTGGTATGGTTGCGCCCTTTACGTTGTTCATATCCAGATTAAAACCATCACTATTTGATTCGGTTTTAATATTGTCTGGATTGACCTCATACACACCCAATCCCAAAGTCCACTCAGGCGCAAATTGATATTTAACGTTTGTCGCCCAAACACCGACTGGTGAGTTGTACCAAATTGAACCGATTGATTTTCCTAGCTGTCCACCACAAAGCAATAAGTTCTGAAACTCACATTGAGAACTATTAAAGTCCTCTGACATTCCCATACGACCAAATTTGACCTGTACGGTGTTATCAACGAAACCTTTTTTCACCCATGCTTGAGATAAACGCCAGATTTTACCGCGTCCATAAATCTCTTGAGCATTACCCAATTGGCTAGAACGTGGATCTTTAATACGCTCAAGAGTTAATGCATTGCCGTCACGTTTAGTCACGACTAGACTGGCTGTTGTATCCTTCCATCCAGCAATTTTTTCTAAATCGAAGTTTGCACCCAAAGAAAGTTGCGCAGCATTTTCAAATATATTGCTATCGTTATAACCACCATCTAAATTTGTGGCAGCTTGGCTCATAATAGAAGCTGTAAATTTATAACCTTGTTGCTCTAGCTGCTGGCGTTTTCCATTCCAGTCACCAAGCAACCATTGACGATCTTGTGACCACGGCTCATTAGCAAGCGCAAATTGACTGCTTAATACAGCGATTGTTAACACACTCAGTTTCATTAAATTTGGCATTTCAAATCCCTTTTATCATTTCTATGCTGCGCCTCTGTGTGAGGCGCTTCCCTTATTGTTGTTATTTAATTTGTACGGCCGAACTAAGTTCAGACGTCGCTCCAAAACGATCAGTTACATTTGCTGTAATTGAGGCAACTTTTACAGTTGGCTTCCAATTCGCTTTTGCATTACCTTCGGCATTTGTAGCAACGGTAACAGCTCCTAAATACTGCTCAGCTTCTTCTGATGCCGCATTTTGATTTCCAAAGAACTCCACTTGATAGCGTTGGTTTGGTAAACCATTAATTTCTACAGCCACTGAACCTTTATTAGCGATTAACTTAGGTGCTTTAATGCCCTGATTCGGCTGAGCATTACAGTTTTGTTGGTTTGGCTGCGTACAAGTTTTTTGTTGTTTAGATGGATCTACAACTACACCACCCCCACGAGAACCGACAAAACCTTCATGCTCAAGTGCAGGCACACCCAATACAATTGCGCCTAAACGCTGATTTGGTACACATGAACCGCCAGCTTCACAACGCTTAATATCCTTACCATTGTCCCAAATCAGGTTTTTAGTCAAAGTAATTTTTGCGTTTGCATCTTTTTCAGACCGGATCGCAACACCAATGCGGTTACCATGCACTTTATTGCTATCGAGAATGTTTCCATCACCTGTCATGTTGAAACCAATCGAGTTATTGGTCAGTTCGTTATAGGCAATATAGTTACGCTTACCCCAGTTAATCTGTAAGCCATCTGAATAGTTTTCAAATTTATTACCAACTACGGCATTGTCATTACCCCACAAAATTTCAATACCTTGTGATGGCTCTGGGTTTGCTTTCGTTGAAACAAAATGGTTATTCGCAATTAAGTTAAATGCTGCACCACGGGTCAGTTCTAAGCCATCACCATTGTCTTGGAAAATATTGTCTAAAACTTTGTTGTTATTGGTCGTGGTTGCAGTTGGGTTACCTTGCCCATCATCACCAGTGAGCATGACACCAGCACCACCGTAGTTATTACTAATACGGTTGTGTTGAATAAGGTTATTGCTTGAACGGTTAATCAATACACCAATACAAAAGCGATGAATGTCTAAACCTTTCAAAGTGACATTATTCACATCACGCAGTACCAACCCCGGTAAGGTCATGGTACGGACATTGGTTCCGTACTGATCAGGGTTTGCACCAGGGCAAGCTTTCGCACCTTCACCTTTAATATAGTTTGAACCATCAATTGCGATGTATTCACCAGTTTTATCCCACTGGGTACCAATAATTTTGACAGGTGCTTTAATTTCAGGAAGTGCACTATTTAATTTAATCGCATAAGGCGCTTTGCCTACTGCTTGAATCAAAATGTCACTAGCTTCGCTTGGGTTAGCATTGGCTTGTTCAATTGCCCAGCGTAAAGAGCCTTTATTGCTATCATCTTGATAACGGTCAACAACATAAGTTTGTGCCGTGGCTACACCAGAAACCATCAAACCTAATGCAAGAGTAGTTAAACGTAATGTATTCATTTCATCATATCCTTATGATTTATGGGTTTGTTGGTTGAACGGTTTTTAAAATCTGTTTGAGCTTAGTCACATCAATTTGACCGGGTGCAGAAGCCTCACCAATCATGCCAAAGCTATAACTTCCGCCCATATTGGCTATTGCAACACGAGAAATCGTACCTAATTGCCCCATCGACATTGTCAATAATGGCTTAGTGGTTTGCTGGCTTACTTTTAAAGTTGCATTCATTAAAGTGAATACATCTTGTTTAGATTTTGGCATTACAGCAATTTTTAGAATATCTGCGCCCAACTGGTCTTGTTTTAACAAGCGTTTTTCAATTTCATCTTGGCTTGGCGTTTTTTGGAAGTCATGATTAGACATGACCACTAGCACTTTCTTTTGATGTGCTTTTTGAACAATCTCTGAAACTACTTTTTGATCACGGAACATTTCAACATCCAACCAGTCCATGAACGGATTTTTTAAATAAGCCTGATAAGTCTTGCCATAATCAGCATCACTAATTTCAAGCTGTCCACCTTCGTTTTTGGTACGAATTGTGGCAATCATTGGTTTATTGCCTAAAATCTTTTTCAATTCATGACCCAAGGCAATCACTTGTTTTGTATCACTCGCAAAACTGAGTAAGTCGATACGAAACTCTGCTAAATCAGCATCTGCCGTATTTGCAATGACTTGAGCCTGTGCTAATGCTTGTTCTTTAGTTTTTGCAGTAATTGGAACAATCGTTTTAACAGCTGTAGCGGCAAGTTGTGTTTGAGCAGCTAAAGCAACAGGTTCAGCATTCACTTGTGCTGTAAAAAATGGGAGTGCAAGTAAACTTAGGCTTAATAATGTTTTCATGTTCATATCATTCATCCTTAAAAAGGCTACACGCATCCTTGAATAATCAGGTGTAGCCTTAGGTGTTTTTTAAATATCAAAAAATACAGTTTCGTCATCGCCCTGAATACGAATATCAAAGCGGTAAACAACTTCACCATTTTGTTCAGAACGTTTTGCAATAAGTGTTTGGCGACGTGGTGCCCATTCAATGCTATTTAGAATTGGATCGTTAGCATTTGCTTCAGCTTCATCTTCAAAATAAACACGTGTGTGAAGACCTAAGTTAATACCGCGAGCGAAAATGACTAATGCAATATGAGGTGCTTGAGTTGAACCTTTACGGCCTGCTGTAGCACCCGGCTTAATTGTATTAAAGCTCCAAACACCCGTTTCAAAGTCTGCACCTGTACGGCCCCAGCCCTGAAATGCAGGATCAGCTTTTTGCTCACGTGTATCTGCTTGACTCGGGTAAATACCGTTCGCATCGGCCTGCCAAATCTCGATCAGTACGTCGCGTAGAGGTAAACCTAATCCGTCAAATACCTGACCTTCTAGACGAATGCGCTCGCCTTTGGTGTGGTCTTGTACTAACTGGTTATTAAAGTTGTTTTCAAAAACTTCGATATTTGCTTGTTGCGGTAACAAACCAATGTGAACGTAAGGACCACCCGTTTGAGATGGGGTTTCTTTTAATTCCTGAAAATTCCAGTTATTCATGCTCGTGCTCCCGATTAAGTCAATTCATTTTCGAAGTAAGTCGCTCGACGACCACGTAAAGTGATGTCAAAACGGTAACAACGGCTATCAGCTTCGATAAAGTTGTTTTTATCTTCTAGTGCAATCAATGCACGACGTTGATCTTCAGAAGGAATCGTTTTTAAGATCGGGCAAGTATCGATGAGCGTGTCGCCTTCAAAATAAAACTGTGAAATCAGACGCTGCGCCCAACCATCAGCAATTAAAGAAAAATGAATATGAGCTGGACGCCATTCATTAATACGGTTACGCCATGGGTATGGGCCCGGTTTAATGGTTCGGAAAATATAAAACCCGTTTTCGTCAGTTAAGGTACGACCACAACCACCAAAGTTAGGGTCCATTGCACCAATAAACTTATCGTTTGGATGACGGTAACGACCAGAAGCATTGGCTTGCCATACTTCTAAAAGTGCATTTTTTACAGGACGACCAAATTGATCACGAACATAACCATGAACGATGACACGCTCACCAATTGGCAAACCATCTTTGGCATAATTCAAAATCAGATCGTTATCTTTTGGACCAAACAAATTTGAAGAAAAATGCGGCGCAGTAACTTCAGTTAAAGTCTCGTTAATAGAGATCAATGCATTTTTTGGCGAACGTAATACACTTGTTTTATAACCTGGCGTATACGCTGGTGGATGATCATCTGTATTACGTTGGGCGTAAGCACCCCAGCTATGTTGTGACATCTTTATCTCCTTAATCCTGTTCTTTCGCTGCAACTGAGTTGACTTCTATTCCCAACTCTTTAAAGACTTCTTCGGCCATATGCATTGCAGCGTTTGCAGCAGGTAAACCTGCATATAGTGAGCTATGTAAGATCAACTCTTTTAAATCTTCTTTGGTTACGCCATTGTTGAAGCAAGCACGTAAATGCATACGTAGTTCGTCTTCACGGCCAAGTGCTAATAAAATTGCGATAGTGACTAAACTACGGGTATGGCGTGGTAAGCCCGGACGAGACCACACCTCACCCCATGCGTAACGGCTAATAAAGTTTTGAAAATCTTGGTTAAAGTCATTTAGGTTTTGCAAAGACCGACCAACATGCTTTTCACCCAAAACTTCAGTCCGCACTTCAATGCCTTGTTTATAGCGTTGTTCATCATTCATTGTGATAGACCTCTATTAAGTTGCATCGGTATGCGCAACAAGTGATTTAACAAATACAGCAACAGCCGCAGCAGTCGCTGGAATTAGTAATAAACTAAGAATGGCAGTAAACGACCAATCATTGCCGAGTAGTACAGCACCAATCCAAGCACCAAAGACTGCACCGAAACGTCCAATACCGGTCATCCAAGACACACCCGTTGCACGGCACTGTGTTGGATAGAAACGAGCGCTTAACGCTGGCATTGAAGATTGCGCACCGTTAATTGCGATACCCGCGCAAAGCACCAATACTGCAAGTAATGTTGAGTTTCCTAAGCTTTGACCAACAGCAATCGCAAATAGACCTGCGGCAAAGTAGAAAATGGCAATGACTCGGTTCGGATTAAATTTGTCCATCGCCCAACCAATGAACAATGCGCTCACCACTCCACCGAACTGGAACAAACCGCCAATAAACGCAGCACGCTCCATGGAAGCCCCTGTTTCACGCATAAGCGTTGGCAACCAGCTTGTCAGCAAGTAAACAACCACTAAGCCCATGAAATAGGTCAACCAAAGTAAAAGCGTTCCTTTCGCATATGGTTTAGAAAACATAATTCCAAAGACATTTTTCTTTTGAGCTGTTTCAGTTTTCTCTTCTGGCACGTGAAATGCAGTCGCATTTTGAACTTGAGCAGGCGCGATATGATTTAAGATTTTGCGTACTTTTTCAGGATTCTTACCTTTTACAATTAAAAAGCGGTAAGACTCAGGTAACACCAAAATCACTAAAACCATTAAAATTAAAGGTGACCAGCCGCCGAGCAAAAATAAACTGTGCCAGCCGTAGGTCGGGATAAGCCAACTACTAATAAAACCACCTGTAGCCATACCCAAGTTGTAACCACAAAACATACAGGTCACGAGCAATGACCGAATGCGGGTTGGACAATACTCAGAAAATAATGTAGTGGCATTCGGCATAGCTGCACCAAGTCCAATACCTGTCAAAAAGCGTAAAACGACAAGGCTATCTAAATTTGTTGCATAAGCAGACGCCAAGGTAAAACCACCAAACACAAGCATCGAAAAAGCTAAAACGATTTTTCGACCAAAACGGTCAGCTGTTGGGCCAGAAACCAAAGCTCCAATAATCATTCCACCAAGTGCAGCACTCATCACTGGGCCTAACTGAGAGCGATCAACACCCCAGTCCTGAGCTAATGCTGGAGCGATAAACCCCATCGCAGCAGTATCGATACCATCAGTAAAAATAATTAAGAAACAGATGATTGCGATCATCCATTGATACTTACTGAGTGGAGCATCATTAATCAGCGCTTGAGCATCGATACTTTTATTTGGTGCAGCGTAATCCTGAGACGCCATATTTGCCTCCTTAAGGCCAATTCCTTTTAAACGACTGAGCTATTAGATTTGTTGAATAAACCTAGTCAATTCCTGAGTAAATCTTTGCGGTTGCTCAATATTAGAAAGATGTGATGCTTCGAGTTTTGCAAGCTGACTGTTATTAATAGCATTCTGCATAAACTCAGCATCTGCTACTGTTGTCACTGGATCTGCCGTTCCTGCAATGAGCAATACCGGAATTTGGATTTGTGCAATTTCATCTCTTAAATCGGCATGTGCTAAAGCACGACATGCATTGGCATAACCTTGTGCTGGTGTGTTTGCTAGACTTTGAATAGTTGTTTGTGCAACCACATTATGCTGATAGTCGAATTTTTCACTGAACCAGCGGGTATGCGTAGTTTTAACCAACTCAGCTAAACCGTTTTGTTCTACCGACTCAGCACGACTCAACCACGCCTCAGCCTGTCCAATTTTGGCTGCCGAGTTAGCGACTATAATACTATTAAAGTGCTCTGGATGATGAATACCTAACCAAAGCCCTGTAATTCCACCCATTGAAATTCCACAAAAATGAGCTTTTTCAATATTTAAGGCATCTAAAATATCAACAACATCTTCCGCTAAGTTTTGCAATGTAGTATCACTAATTACATCACTTTCACCATGTCCACGTGTGTCGTATGTAATGACATTAAAATGACTTTTTAGCTCATCTACTTGCGGCTGCCACATTCCATGATCTGTTCCCAATGAATTAGATAACACAAGTGCTGGAGCATCTTTTAAACCTTCGGTATAGACAGCCAGCTGTTTTCCTTGGCGATTGCTAATAGTCTGTTTCACTTAATGTCTCCTCCTTGTGCTTCTTGTAAAACAGCATCAATTTGAGCTTGAATGTTGCCCAAATAGTTTTCTGCTTTAAAAATTTCCAAAATTTCTGCTAGGGAAAAATGTTCTTTTACTTCATCTAACTGACTAACAACTTCAGATAAATGCTGATTTTGTGCGACTGCTGTTTTACAAGCTGCTTCAACAACATGATGTGCATTTAAACGTCCAATTTTTGGAGCAAGCGCCATCATTACAGCTTCCGCCATAATCAATCCATTGGTACATTCAAGGTTACGTTGCATATGCTCAGCATTAACTTCGAAACCTTGTAAAACTTCACCAGTACGACTTAATGCTCCAGCACAAAGTTGAAAAATTTCAGGAATTGCCAGCCATTCTGCATGCCACGCACCTAAACTACGCTCATGTTCCTGTACCATGCTTTGATAGACACTAGACATCAGCGCTGGTACACGATTTGCTGCTGCAAGTACTGAAGCCGCTGCCACTGGATTACGTTTATGCGGCATGGTCGATGAACCACCGCGACCTTTCGCAGTTGGCTCAAACAATTCTGCAATTTCGGTTTGCATCATAAGAGACCAATCACGTGCCATCTTGCCCGTACTCCCAACAATCATGCCAAGCACGCTTGCAATTTCTACAATACGGTCGCGCTCACCATGCCATGTGCTTGTGGGCACGGTCAGATTCAGCTGCTGAGCAAATGCATTTACCACAAGTGAACCTTGATCCTGCAACGAAGCTAATGAACCCACAGCCCCACCTAACTGAGCAGTGAGTACACGTGATTTCATAGCTTGGATACGATCTAAATCACGCTTAAATGCAGAAGCCCAACGAGCAAGTTTATGCCCTAAAGTAATTGGCAAAGCTTGCTGTAACCATGTACGTCCAATCATGACTTGATGACGATATTGCTTGGCTTGTTCTAACGCACTCGTATAGCATTGTTTAAGTTGTGCTTCCACAATATTTAACGCATCACGACATTGCAAAATACAAGCTGTATCTAAAATATCCTGACTGGTTGCACCCCAATGCACATAACGCGAAGCATCTTCATCAACATCTTTAACAATTGCCGTAAGCTGTTTTACAAATGGAATTGCAATATTTCCAGCTAAGCCAGTTGCTACAGCCAAAGTTGAAAAATCAAACTTATCTAATGCCTGCTCAGCTACTTGGGCAATGGTATTAGCTGCATTTTGAGGAATCACGCCAACTTTTGCCTGTGCTTGCGCTAACGCAACTTCAACCTGAATCATATATGTGATTAAAGATGAGTCACTAAAGATGTCAGTGACGTCTTCTTGATAAAACAAGCTGGCATATAACTGGCTCATAATTAGACTCTCTCAATAATCAATGCGATGCCTTGACCTACACCAATACACATTGAACATAAGGCATAACGACCGCCCGTCTGTTCAAGCTGGTTTAAGGCTGTCGTCACAAGACGTGCACCTGAAGCACCAAGTGGATGGCCTAATGCAATTGCTCCACCGTTTGGATTTACTTTATTGCTATCGTCTGGTAAACCTAAATCACGAGTCACTGCCAAAGCCTGTGCAGCAAAGGCTTCATTCAGTTCAATTACATCCATCTGCTCTAAAGTCAGGTTGGCTTGTTTAAGTAATTTTTTAATTGCAGGTGCCGGAGCAAAGCCCATAATACGTGGTTCTACACCGACCGCTGTTGAAGCAATGATCTTGGCACGTGGTTTGAGGTTATAAGTTTGAACAGCTTCATCAGAAGCAATCAGCAGAGCTGCTGCACCATCGTTAATGCCTGAAGCATTCCCCGCAGTGACGGTGCCGTCTGCTTTAACTACAGGCTTAAGCTTGCTTAAAGCTTCAAGCGTGGTCGATGCACGAGGATGTTCATCAGTATCAATCACAACAGCATCCCCCTTACGCTGAGGGATTTCAACTGCGACGATTTCTTTAGAAAAAAAGCCTTTGGCTTGCGCGCTTGCGGTGCGTTGTTGGCTCACCAAGGCAAACTGGTCCTGATCTGCACGATTGACGTTAAACTGTTCAGCCACGTTTTCGGCAGTCTGGGGCATGGTGTCTACACCATACAATTCTTTAAGTTTAGGGTTAATGAAACGCCAGCCCATGGTGGTGTCTTCGATCTTCTGGTTACGGCCAAAAGCGCTGTCAGACTTACCCATCACATAGGGTGCACGGCTCATGCTTTCCACACCACCTGCAATCACCAAGTTCGCTTCACCTGCTTTAATGGCACGGGCAGCAATGGCAATCGCATCGAGTGAGGAACCACAGAGACGGTTAATAGTCGTTGCAGGCACCTGATACGGTAGACCTGCAAGCAGTGCTGACATACGGCCGACATTACGGTTATCTTCACCGGCTTGGTTCGCACAGCCGTAGATCACATCATCGACCTGTTTCCAATCTACATTTGGGTTACGCTGCATGAGCGCTTTAATCGGTACAGCGCCAAGGTCATCGGCACGGACAGGAGCAAGGCCACCGGCATAACGGCCGAATGGTGTACGGATGGCATCGATGATATAAGCGTTTTTTAATGTCATTTCCCTACTTCCTTACCCTTGAGTGGCATCAATCAAAGTTGCACCCGTTAAAGCCTGTAACTCATCAAAGCTCAGACCTTCCACTTTCTCAAGCACCTTTAAACCATCTCGGGTCACGTCAATCACACACAAATCTGTGTAAATACGATCCACACACTGCTTACCCGTCACCGGATAAGTGAGCTCAGCCACAATCTTCGGTTCACCTTGCTTGGTTACATGGTCTGTGGTGATAAAGACTTTCTTGGCACCTACAGCCAAATCCATCGCACCACCCACCGCAGGAATCGCATCCGCTGCACCGGTGTGCCAGTTCGCCAAGTCACCATTGGCTGCAACCTGAAAGGCGCCAAGCACGGCAATATCAAGGTGACCTCCACGCATCATGGCAAATGAGTCGCCATGATGAAAAAAGCTGCCGCCTTCAAGCATGGTCACAAACTCTTTACCCGCATTAATCAGTTCAGGGTCTTCTTCACCTGCCGCTGGCGGTGGACCAAAAGCCAACAAACCATTTTCAGAATGAAGGAAAATATCTTTGTCATTCGGTAGGTAGCTGGCAATCTTGGTCGGTAAGCCAATACCTAGGTTTACATAGGCGCCATCTGGAATATCTTGTGCCACACGCTTTGCAATCTGGTCACGGCTGAGTTTCTGGTAGCTCATGTTATTTCTCCTTATTGCTTATTGTGCGGGTGCGACTTGTACAACGTGCTGTACAAAGATACCTGGGGTGATGATGTGTTCCGGATCTAATCCACCGAGCTCTACAACTTCAGAAACCTGAGCAATGGTGACATCAGCAGCCATCGCCATGATCGGGCCAAAGTTACGTGCAGATTTACGGTAAACCAGATTGCCCCAGCGGTCGCCCTTGTAAGCCTTAATCAAGGCAAAGTCCGCCTTGATCGGATATTCAAGTACGTAATCGTTGCCATCGATCTGGCGGGTTTCTTTGCCTTCAGCTAAAAGTGTTCCAAAACCTGTTGGGGTAAATACAGCACCTAATCCCATACCTGCTGCCTGAATACGGCAAGCCAGATTGCCTTGCGGCACGACTTCAAGTTCGACCTTTCCGGCACGGTACAGTTCATCAAACACATAAGAGTCTGCCTGACGGGGGAAAGAACAAATCACTTTTTTAACTGAACCGGCTTTAAGCAGTTTCGCCAGACCGTAATCACCGTTACCGGCATTGTTGCTGACAATAGTTAAATCTTTAACACCCAGTTCAATCAGTCCATCAATGAGTTCAGCGGGTTGTCCTGCGGTACCAAAACCACCAATCAGAATGGTTGCACCATCTTTAATCTGCGATAGTGCCTCGCTTAGTGAGGACTTACTTTTGTCAATCATTAGACAACTCCATTGTGCTCATTGAAGAAGAGATAGGTAAGAGAGGTAGGCACACTGAGGCAAGAAGAATAGATAAATATTTCACTCAATCCCGAGTGTTTCCCTTAGATTTCCCTTTCTAAACATTCTTGATAATTTTTATAATTTGATCTAGTTATCAGACCATAGTTTTGTTCGGTATAAATGTTTTTTGTTCGATGATCGAACATTATCTAAAGTACTCGTATCATCTTGCTAGATGGTAGGACTGATCAATGTAAAAGAATATGAGATCTTATAAAGAGATATGTAGATGGATTTGCTTAGATATTTTGTCTTCTAAGCAAATACAAAAAGATGCAATTAAGATTGAGACTGAAGAATTAAACGTGCAAGCTCTAAGTCATCGGGATAGGTAATTTTTATATTATCCGATCTTCCCATTACGACTTGTACAGTTTCACCCATATACTCAAGTGCACTTGCCTCATCGGTAATAGCGACGTTATTTTCTAAAGCATATTCAATTGCTTTTTTAAGTTTACCGATTTTCGCAATTTGAGGGGTTTGTGCTTGCCATAAGAAATCACGGCTTACCGTTTTGTTAATATGATTATTTACTTCGACCTGCTTTAACGTGTCACGAACAGGAATCGCTAAAATAGCACTATGATTTGACTCAACTGCTGTTTGAACAAGGGTATTTAAACAGTCAATTGTTACACAAGGTCGTGCAGCATCATGAACAAGTACCCAATCATTTTCATCGGCAAAAGTTAAAAGATGATTTAACGCATTTAAAACCGAATGGACTCTCTCAGCTCCACCAATGCAAAAATGCGCTTTATCTATATTTTGAAATGCAAGAGTTTGGGCAAAGGTATCTTGGGCACCGATTGCCAAAATATAACCATCTAATGGAAGTTGACTTATACGCCGAACAGTATGCTCTAAAACAGTCGTATTCTGAATATATTGATACTGCTTCAATTCAGTTTTAGAAAATCGACTTCCTGATCCTGCAGCGGGAATAACTGCCCATAATTTAGTCTGGGATATCTGGGGATGCAGGTGTCTCATTCGTTTCCAAATCAACTTTAGCGTTCGGGTCAATATAAATAGGCTTGTAATGGGTACTAATTGTACTCATTTGAACAAATGTCTCATGTGGTTTAACTAAACCTAGATCAAGGCGTGCATGTTCTTCTATTGCTTCTGTACCATTTTTCAGGTCAAAAACCTCTGCTGCCAAAATACGGTTTCGTTCTTTAAGCTCTTCATTAACTTCAGCTTGTTGCTGAATTTGTTGCATGAGAGCCTGATGAGGGAGATAGCCACCCTCACCTAACCAAAATTGATATTGCAGTATAGCTACTAAAACAATAACAAGTAGCAATATCAGTTTGCTTGAAGTGGATCTAAATACTTCTAACATATCATTAAGAGTTTTAATTAAAAACTTTGATTAAGCTTTTGTATTGTATAACAATTTAAAAAGAGCATGCAAAATTCCTGCAAAATCAGTGCAAAACTATTAATGCGCATGTTACTTTAAATTGACCATTGTGACATGTTTCATTTTGTCAAAAATGAATGGAATTTGAAAGGGAAATCATATTTATAAGTACAACTGCTTATAAATCACTCTATGTATATAAAAGCTATTCTGCGTATCAAGAAATTATGTTGAATAAATAGAAAAAAGCCCTCCGAAGAGGACTTATCAATAGAGATTTAAATGAACCAGTAATTAGAAGTTATAACGTACACTCACCGTTGCATTTCGTGGTGTGCCCCAATTCATTGAGTTGTCACCAATACCTTCATAATATTTCTCATCAAAAATATTATCGATGTTGAATTGAAGTTTAATATTCTTATCTACCTGATAGCCAAGCATAGCACTTGCTAACACATAAGCATCTTGTTCAATACGAGAGCTTCCACTACCCGTATAGTATTTACTCTTATAATTTAAACCAAGCCCTGCACTCCATTGATCAAGTTTGTACTTAACAAATAGATTCGAAGTTGTTCGAGAGTTTGTCGTATTAACCTTGGTGCCTTTTGCATCTTTTGCTTCAAAATTAGCAATACCAAAGTTAATACCCCAATTGTCGTTAATCTCACCCTCAGCTTCAAACTCAAAACCTTTACTTTCAACGCCATCTACAGCGCGATAAGCCTGCTCTGTAGTTTGCGTACCATTACGAACAATAAATACTCCAGGTATCGATTCAGCAAAATTAGATTGTTCTATTCGGAATACTGACAATGCCGTATTTAACCGTCCTCCAAACCATTCGCTCTTTAAGCCAGCCTCATAACTCTTACCTGTAATCGGATCAATATATTGATCATTTACATCTTTACGTTCTTGAGGTTTGAAAATTTCTGTATAACTCGCATACACAGAATGATCTTGGGCAAAATCATAAATAGCGCCAACATATGGTGCTAATTCATTGTTAAATTCACGGTTACCTTTATCATTTTCAGACTTATATTTCCAGTTAGATAAACGTGCACCAGCAATAACTTTTAAAGGATCAAAAATTTGAAATTTACCAGCAATATAAGCAGCGGTTTGTGTAGTTTCATTTAGTGCATTTTTACCATTTAATACTACTGGTTGAAGCAACTCTTGAGCCATATCATTATAGTTAAGCGGTCCACCTAAATATTTCTCAATGTCTTGGTTTTTGTTAGATCCACCAAAAATATCTTTTGTCTTTTCATTCTTATTCCACGATCCACCAATAATGATTTCTTGTGGACGATTAAAAATCGTAAATGGTGCATTGATAAAAACATCAATATTGTTTTCTTCATTTGCAGCTTTTGCGCCATATACAGAAACATAATCAGTTTTATTCGGCTGATTATCATTTGGATTTTCTAATGGACTGGTATTGGTTGCCTTGTCTACTTTTCCAGCTGTATATAACAACATAGAAGCTGTGTCTTCCTTACGGAAGGTATAAGCAATATTTAAATTAACGTCATTAAATAAATTCTGCTTTAAGTTTGCAAATACTGCCGTTGTATTTACATCCCAATAGGTCCAAGGTGCACTTACTGTTACGCTTCTGGAAAAATTGGTACGAGTTCCATCAGTATAAAAAGCAGGTGTACCCCCCCAACGAATACCATCACGATGTAACTCTTGATAAGTTGCACCAAGCGACATGCTTGTTTTATCACTCAAGTCATAATCAACCGCACCATAAAATACATTGCGTTCTTTCTCATAGAAATCCATAAATGATTTTTCATCAGAATGTTTTACAAACATGCGACCACGCAATGATCCATCTGCATTAAGTGGTGTGGAAACATCTGCTGAGCTACTCCAAGAGTTCCACGAGCCTAAAGATGTGCTGACATTGCCAGTGAGTTCTTTTGAGTTTGCATGTTTCCGAATCATGTTCAGCGCCATTGCTGGGTTTCCCGCACCTGTAGTTAAGCCACTAGCCCCCTTAACGACTTCGACACGATCATAAATATCTAGATCAAGATCACCTATACTTAAGTTGGTTGTACTCGGCATTCCATCCAGCAAATAATAATCCACCTCAAAACCACGTGCATAAGCTTTTTGGCGTTCATCGGTACGTGAAGTTGAAACACCCGTAATATTGTTCATTAAATCTTGAAAAGAATCGATTTTTCGATCATCTAAATATTCACGAGTTAAAACTTTGACCGATTGAGGTGTTTCACGAAGTGATAAATTTAATTTTGTAGAAGTATTTGCGCTTTTAGCTGTGTAACTGCCCGAACCTTCGGTAACAGCGGAATTTTCTTGTTCTGCTTGTACTTTTATCGTTTCTAAAGTGGCTGTACCATTTTTCTCATCTGCATAAACAAATGAAGGAACAGTTAAAGCCATAGCAAATGCTAAAGGATGAGCTCTAAATACTTTTCCAAAGGGCGAAGTGTACATAAGAAAATTCCATAATAACGAGTGTGCTGTGCGAGATCCCTAGTCTTTTACTGCTCTTTGTAGGTTACATAACAGCAAAAGTTCGGCACAAAAACTAACACGAATGATAATTGTTATCAACAATATATTAATAATTATTCCTATTTGTTTAGAACGAATTATCAATAGTTCTAATTATTTATATCCCTCATTCCCTACCAATCTTGCTTAATTACAAGATCTTTTAAATTTATTACTCCTCAGATTAATGAATACAATGTTAAGAACAGTCTTTGGACTAACTCAAAAATAACAAACTAAACAGTATTTTCTTTTATATTTTATTATTCTTCTCAAATCTTATAAAAGAGAATAAAGGTATAAGTTGTAGTGTATAAAGTTTTAGTATTTTCTTTAGTAAGCATAGGTTTAAGCGCTTGTAATAATCCTACAGATGATAGTCCATCAAAAATAATTTATATGGAGGATATTCAAAAGCAATATAAACCAATTAACACTTATATATATGAATATAATGATATTATTTATAAACTAGGTACTAATCAAGACCAAGCCACAGCTCATTTAAAATTAAAAAATTTATTAAAAAAGATGCCATCTAGTGATGACAACTTAAATATTTTAAAAACTAAACGTAAAATACTTGTACATTTAGGTTGTCTAAATGAGGCTTATATCGTCACAGAAAAAATACTCGCTAAAACAGAAAGTTCAAAGCTACAAGAGATGCAATGTATTTTCTTGAGTAAAATGAAAAAAGATGCACATGAAATAAAAGCATGTTATGAAAAAACCGCTAATAGTTACTTAAATGAGATAAATTTAATCCCCAAAGCTGCTTTGAGATATCAATATGCTTTATGGGGCCACTACGCAGCAATGTTCCATGCTGGACATATAAAATATAAAGATAAACTCCAAGAAATTATCGATTATCACAACATAGAAGATCACAAAAAAACATATCAGCAAATGTATGAAAACGTTATGAACTCTTCTATTTTTCAGAAACGTTTAGACGCGATCCCTTATACCTCTGATTGTCATTAATCTATCTTCTTATTCTTATGATCTATCATATTTATAGATTGCACCGTTATTCCGCTTAATTTATTTAACAATAAGAAAGCACGCTCTGGAATATAGTTTCTAATGCTTCCCCCACTCTATTGCAAATATTATCTCGCACAACTTTATAACTTCCTTCATAAATCTTTTTTCAACGTGAGATTCATACAAAATCACATATATTTCTAATTTTTAACTAATAACTACTTAAAATGTATATTTTTTTATTTTTTACTTTGGTAAAAATTTTATAAGGATTTCTTCTAACTATTTTAACAAGGAGAAAAAAAATGGATTTTTTTAATATTTTCATCGGCGATACGACCTGGAACTTTGTTTTAGAAATTTTAGTTCGATGTTTTGTGATGTTTATTATTATTATCAGTTTTTTAAGATTATCGGGTAAAAGAGGAATTCGGCAGCTTTCACTTTTTGAACTTGCCATTATTTTATGTTTAGGTTCAGCCGCAGGTGACCCGATGTTCACTAAGGACTTACCTATTGCCCATGCTTTAGTAGCTTTTACGGCTATTCTTTTTCTATACCGACTTGTGACCTGGGCCATGGTGAAGAATAAAAAAATTGAGGATTTACTGGAAGGGAAAGCTTTATGTGTAGTTAAAGAAGGGCTTCTAGTCTACAAAGATTTTCAGAAACAAACATATTCACATGATGAATTTTTCTCGGAAATGCGTCAGCAAAATGTTGAACATCTTGGGCAAGTGAGAACAGCTTTGTTGGAATCCGACGGCATTTTGAGCTTACTTTATTATGAGGATGAAGATGTCAGATGGGGCCTGCCATTATTCCCTGACGCCTACTGTAAAGCCGATGTACTTAAACTTAATACTTTTTATTCATGTATGAAATGTGGTGAAACTAAAATTTTAAATAAGATTGATCAAGAATGTACCCGCTGCAAACATCATAGTTGGGCTGAATCTTTGAAAACACGCCGATTAGGATAATAAAAAAGGTGCTATTCCCTATTAAAAACAGAAAAAAGCACCTCAAAATGTTAAAAAATTAATTTTAACTTTTTATTTAAAGATTAGTTTAAACCTTTAAACTCAGCTTTACCGCGGTAAGCAGCTTTAGTCAATTCTTCAATACGAAGTAATTGGTTGTACTTAGAAACACGGTCAGAACGGCAAAGTGAACCAGTCTTGATTTGACCAGCTGCTGTACCTACTGCTAAGTCAGCAATAGTAGAATCTTCTGTTTCACCAGAACGGTGAGAAATAACAGTCGAATAACCATTTGCTTTAGCAAGATAGATGGCATCTAAAGTTTCAGTTAAAGTACCGATCTGGTTGTATTTAATTAAGATTGAGTTACCAACCTTCTCATCAATACCACGTTGTAAAATCTTAGGATTAGTTACGAACAAGTCATCACCAACCAATTGGATTTTATCACCAAGGATTGAAGTCAAATAGCTCCAGCCTTCCCAATCAGATTCATCCAAACCATCTTCGATCGAGATAATTGGATATTGATTTACAAGACCAGCTAAGTAATCTGCAAACTGATGGCTTGTAAATGCACGATTACCTTCACCTTCTAAAACGTATTGACCGTTTTTGTAGAATTCTGAAGATGCGCAGTCTAATGCAAGCATCATGTCTGAACCAGCTTTATAACCAGTCAATTCAATTGCCTGTAAAATGATTTGAATTGCTTCTTCGTTAGAACGTAAGTTAGGAGCAAAACCACCTTCATCGCCTACAGCAGTATTCAAACCTTGCTTCTTTAAAACTGATTTTAAAGAATGGAATACTTCAGCACCCGCACGTAAAGCTTCAGCAAATGAAGTAAAACCTACAGGCTCGATCATGAACTCTTGAATATCAACAGTGTTGTCCGCATGCTCACCACCATTTAAGATGTTCATCATCGGTACAGGCATTGTCAAAATTGTTTGACCACGAAGATCTGCGATGTATTGGAAAAGAGGAAGTTTCTTTTCTTCAGCAGCAGCACGCGCCGCAGCCAATGAAACAGCCAAAGTTGCGTTAGCACCTAATTTTTCTTTGTTTTCAGTACCGTCAAGCGCAATCATTGTGTTATCAATGTCTTTTTGCTCAAAAACTGATTTACCCAACAAAGCATCACGAATCAATGTGTTTACATTGTTAACTGCTGTACGAACGCCTTTACCTAAGTAACGTGATTTATCACCGTCACGAAGTTCTAAAGCTTCACGAGAACCAGTTGAAGCACCAGATGGTGCACATGCACGACCAACAACCCCAGATTCTAAAATTACGTCTGCTTCGATGGTTGGGTTACCACGAGAGTCCAAAATTTCACGTGCACGAATGTCAACGATTTGGCTCATGAACAATTCCTCTTTGAATGAATATGAGCTGCGGTTAAAGCAGCGTAAGGGTTATAAAACAACTCAATGGGTGTCTAACTTTTTGAATCCTTTAACTAAAGTATCCAATTCTTTTATTTCTGCCAAGAATGGTTCAAGTTGCGACATACGCAATGCACAAGGTCCATCGCATTTTGCATGTTCTGGGTCTGGATGAGCTTCCAAGAACAATCCAGCCAAACCAGTTGCCATTCCTGCGCGTGCTAAAGTTGTAATTTGAGCACGACGACCACCTGCTGAGTCAGAACGACCACCAGGGGTTTGTAACGCATGTGTCACGTCAAAGAAAACTGGCACATTCATTTCTTTCATAGTATCGAAGCCGAGCATATCTACAACAAGATTGTTATATCCGAATGCCGAACCACGTTCACAAAGAATAAGTTTGTCGTTTCCTGCTTCTAAACATTTATGCAGGATATGACGCATTTCATGAGGTGCTAAAAACTGGGCTTTCTTAATGTTAATAATAGCCTGTGTTTTCGCCATCGCCTCAACAAGATCAGTTTGACGACTTAAGAATGCGGGTAACTGAATAATATCGGCTACTTCTGCAACAGGTGCAGCTTGATATGGCTCATGCACATCAGTAATGATAGGAACATTAAAATGTTTTTTAATATCACCTAACCATTCGATACCTTTTTCAAGTCCAGGACCACGGAATGAATGCAGACTAGAACGATTTGCTTTATCGAAACTCGCTTTAAATACATAAGGAATATCTAAGCGTTTGCAAATATCAACATAAGTTTCTGCAATTTCAAAAGCTAAATCTTTTGATTCAAGTACGTTCATTCCGCCAAATAATACAAATGGCAAATGATTTGCCATTTGTATATCGCCTAAACGTACAACTTCTTGTGGTTTTAATTGTGACATTTAAACTTTCCCAGTTTATTTAAAATCGCATTATTTACTTTTTTGATGCTGTGTTTTTGCAGCGTCAATAAAACTAGCAAATAATGGATGTCCATCACGTGGTGAACTTGTAAATTCCGGGTGGAATTGTACAGCAATAAACCAAGGATGTTCAGGAATTTCTACAGTTTCAACTAAATGTTGTGCTGAAGAGTAACCTGAAATCTTCATACCAGCTTGTTCAATCGACTCGATGAAACGGTTATTCATTTCATAACGGTGACGATGACGCTCAGTAATTTCAGCTTTACCGTAGACTTCACGTGTTTTTGTGCCTTCAACCAATTCTGATTTTTGTGCACCTAAACGCATTGTTCCACCTAAGTCAGACTCAAGGCTACGTTGTTGTAATTCACCGCGCTCATCTAACCATTCAGTAATTAAACCAATCAATGGATATTTTGTAGAACGGTTGAACTCAGTAGAAGATGCTTCTGGCATAGCAGCAACATGACGGGCATATTCGATTACAGCCAACTGCATACCTAAACAAATGCCCAAAAATGGGACTTTGTTTTCACGTGCGTATTGGATAGCTTTCATTTTGCCTTCAGTACCACGTTCACCAAAGCCACCTGGGACTAAGATTGCGTCAGCTGTTTGCAAAATAGAAACATCTTGGCTTTCAAGTTCTTCAGCATTGACATAGTCAATCTGTACTTTCACACGATTTTTGATACCAGCATGTAATAATGCTTCATTCACAGATTTATAAGCATCTGGTAATTCAACATACTTACCAACCATTGCTACACGTACCGTGTATTCTGGATTAAGTAATGCTTCTACTACATTATCCCAATCAGTTAGGTCAGCTTCTGGTAAATCATTAAAACCAAAACGTTCACAAATGAGGTCATCTACATTTTGCTCATAGAAACCACGTGGAATTTGATAGATGGTTTTCGCATCTTTACATACCACAACAGCACGTGCTTCTACGTTAGTGAATAGAGCAATTTTACGTTTCGTGTCTGCATCAACATCATATTCAGTACGGCAGATAAGAATATCTGGCTGAATACCAATTGAAAGCAACTCTTTTACAGAGTGTTGAGTTGGTTTTGTCTTAAGCTCTGCTGCAGATTTGATATATGGCAACAAAGTTAAATGCATAAGCATGGTTCTTTTATGACCAAGCTCAACCATTAACTGACGAACTGACTCCATAAACGGTAATGATTCGATATCACCTACCGTACCGCCAATTTCTACGATAGCAACATCGTAGCCTTCACCTGCGCGAAGTACGCGTTCTTTAATGTTGTCAGTAATATGTGGAATAACTTGAACTGTACCACCAAGATAGTCACCACGACGTTCTTTGTTTAAAACGTCCTGATATACACGACCACTGGTAAAGTTATTAAGTTTGGTCATTTTCGCACGACGTAAGAAACGTTCGTAATAACCCAAGTCTAGATCAGTTTCGGCACCATCCTCTGTGACAAAAACTTCACCATGTTGGAAAGGGCTCATTGTCCCTGGATCGACATTAATGTAGGGATCCATTTTAACCATTGTGACTTTTAAGCCACGGGCTTCCAAAAGTGCAGCAACTGAAGCAGCAGAAATACCTTTACCTAGCGATGAAACTACACCACCAGTGACAAAAATAAAATGGGTCATTAAGTTTCTCGTACAATCAAGCCGAAATCGGCCTACAATGTTTGGCAATTTTACTGTACTCTGCCCCTATAAAGCAAAGTCAAACCGCATCAATTCAAAGATCATTAAACAACTGGCTATTCTATCAGCATTTTTAATAAAAAATTAGGTCAATCTCACATGATTTTTTCATTCTCTTTTGCTGTTATAATGCCAGCTCCTCAATTAAATGTTGTTTAGGACAATGGCAAATAAAAAACTTTTAATCTGTGCTGCAATTGCTGCTGGACTATTGTTAACCGCATGTGTCAAAAAAGAAACACCTAAAGAAGAAGAGCAAGAAAAGGTTGAAACTGCTGTTTCAGAACCTAAACCTGCTGAACCTGCAAAATTTGAGTCTTTAGAAAGTGTGCAAACTGAAGAAGCTCAAACTCAGGAACCACCGCAAGTTGAAGTTCACCGTGAAGAAACAGCGAATACGACAACTGAAATTCGCCGTGAAACTCGCCCTGCCCAACCTGATCAAGGTTCACAAACAACAGTTTCTGAGCAACCTAAAGTAGAGCCGAAACCAAAACCTGAACCTAAGCCTGAGCCAAAAGCAGAGCCAAAACCTGAAAAGGTTCAGTCAAAACCAGCTAAGCCTGCTGAACCATCTCAAACTGAAGATGATGCTGTTGCCGCTGCCATTGCTGCTGCAACTCCAGCGCTTAAAAACTAAGTTCGTTCTCGAATATGCCCAAATTGAACCATCGGTTTGGGCTTTTTAATTATTATTCAAATTATCAATTCAGTAATAAGTTTTAATTTTTCTTACTATTTATCTTTAAAGTTTCCTTAGATATCAATTAAGGACAATCTATTTTTTCTACCTAAAAAAGCATTGACGATAGATATAGAGCGATGTAGTTTTTTATCAAGTTCCTTTTTGGAACTCTAATTAAAAGAAGATCGGAGCTTAAAATGAATACTGTATTAAACCGTGTGCCTGCCTCATTTCCGGTCCGTCGTATGGACTATAATTTTGAAAATACACCTCGTTACTGGTGTAACAATGAACCAACTTTCACCCACTATTTTACGGGCTTATCTACGTTGTTTCCTGAAGGTGAATCATATTTTGTTCGCTCTGTTCGAGCTTTACGCGCAAAAGCAAAGTCGAATGAAATTTTAGATCGTGAAATCAGTGCTTTTATTGGCCAAGAAGCTATGCACTCTAAAGAACATCATGCTTTTCATGTAAGTGCACAGCAATATGGCTTAAATCCTCAATCTTTAGAAAAAGTAACTGGCATCGTTTTAAAAACGATTGAAAAAGTTTTTAGTAAAAAATGGAATTTGCTTGTAACCGTAGGTCTAGAACACTACACAGCAGTACTCGTGGTTAGCATGATGGAATCTGTTAATGAGTTAATGACAGACTCAACTATACGTAATTTGTGGCTATGGCACAGTATTGAAGAAACAGAACATAAAGCTGTTGCCTTTGATCTCTATCAACATTTATATGAAAGCGGCTTAAGCGCCTACCTTCCGCGCATTACAGTCTTTACTTTAAGTCTATTTTTAATTACGGGCTTTTCAACAATTTATCAATTTATTTTAATGAAGCGAGATCATCAACTTCTCAATTTTAAATCTTGGCGTAAGTTCTTTAGTTTTGCTAATAAACAATATAGAGCATTGACCCCTAAATTTTTTGATTATTATCGCTTTGATTTTCATCCCAACCAGACAGACGAAAAAGACCTCGTTGACAGCACGAAAATCAAAATTGGACTAAAAGATCCCAATTTACTTTTATCTTGACCAAATAAAATCATAAAGCCCATCTGTTGAATGGGCTTTATTTAACTTATTGCAAATTGACCATTATTGTTTATGTTCGACCATAAAATAATTTGATATTAATTTGGCAGCCCAGGAGGTGCTTTTCCAACCTTCATAGAAGCCACAATGACTTCCTTTTTTTGTAGTGATTACCGCAATATTACTCATTTGCTGAATCGTTTCTTTATAAGGTTCCAAATTTTTAATAGAACAGACAGGATCATCCTCAGCATTAAGAATCATCAATGGAATTTTGACATTCTCAAATACATAAATTGGATTAATAGCTTGGCAATAACTTTGATAATCCTCAAAGCCAGCCATTTCAAAATATTCTTTTTCAAACTCTTCTAGACTTGTGGTCGCTAGAACTTTTTCTATAGAAGATAGTTGGTTCCATATATTTTGATAAGGATGAATAAAATATTTAAATAACTTTTTAGTCATCATTTTGCTATAAAACGGATGAACATTCTTAAAGCCAATCTCTGTGTTGTAGCCTGGACACATTGCAAAAGCAGCTTTAAATGGTGTATCTGCACCTTGCTCGCCCAAATAACGAACCAATAACCCTGTTCCCGCAGAGGAACCTACGGCGTATAAATCTGATTTTGGAAACAGGTTCTGGATATGTGCAAGTTGCTCTTTAAGATCGCTCGTTGACCCAAAAAGAGAGATCTGTGGTACAGGCATAGGTAAACCAGCATGCCCACGGCGTAAGCATAGCGCTATTCTCCAACCCGTATAATGATGTATATCTTTCACAAGTTCACGCATACTTTCAGGAGTTCCCGTAATGGTATGCATAATAACAACTGTTGGAGTATCTGCAGGGAGATCATACCCATACCACGCGATGGCAGTTACGCCACCATCTTTCATGGTGAGCTGATCAATTCGATCATATTCAAGTTTAATGGTTTTTTTTCTAATAATATCAAAGTACAAAAGATGAACATGGTTATTGCTTAACCATGGTGTAGGACGATATTTTTGCTTGAGCTGGGGCAACTTATCTAGAATATCTTTTATTTTCCCATTTGGGTCATAATAGATTTTTGGTTGTTCAGCACCTAATACTGAATCAAACAATTCCGAACCGAAAGCTTTAATTTTATTTAAAGTAGATATGCCCATTTCCAATCACGACCTCTGATTATGAGTAAAATGATTGCTGCACTAATGCTGCAACCTGCTGTCCCCAAATTGCATAAATTTCTTTACTCGGATGAAAGCCATCACTTGCCATAGGCAAATTCATCGCTTGAAAACTCTCAATATCATATTGAATGAATCTAAATTGGTTTTGTGATTCTAACCATTTACTTAGTGTCTGATTCATTTTTTCTGCATATTTTCCAAACAACCAAGCCAATGGATTGGGTAAAGCTGGAAAATGTTGCATTGGCGGAACACCAGACACAATAATGAGTTTAGGCTGAAAACGTATCTGTATATATTGAAATAATTGTTTTTGTTGTTTTATCCATGAACTTGCTGAGGTTAGTTTTGTGACATCATTAACCCCTATCGACGTAACAACCACATCGTAACTTTGTTGATCTAAATGCTGTACCGCTTGGAAAACTTGCTTGGTTGTATCACCTGTTTTTGCATGCAGTTTCCAGCGTATTGAATATTGATTTTGCAATTCAGAAATAATCGCACCAGATAAAGCATCTTTTTGGGTTTCAACTCCAACACCTGCAGCAGCAGAATCTCCCAAAATAAGTAACGATAAGGGTTTTCCCTTACCCACCAAGCCTTCTCTCTCGCCACTGGCTTCTAGTAAGCGCGGTGTATTCTTACGAACCTTTGTTCCCTGCACAAAAAGGATAGGCAACAAGACGAGAGTTGAAAGCTTTAACCACATTTTATTGATCTCTATATTACTTAGGCTATTTACTAAAATTATTGGGGTTGAAACTTGGCAATTCTTATACCCATTTGTTCAGCCAATGCTGCTAAGCCACTCATTGGACGGATCATTACCTCAAAATCAATAATCTTGCCTTGTTCATTAAAACGAATCATATCAATACCTTTTAATGACTTACCACTGACATTGGCACTAAACTCAAGCACTACATTCTCTCCATCTTCTGTATAAAACTCACGATGATAGGTAAAGTTTTCGAACACTTGAATAACATTGGTAAGAATGAAGAAAACAACCTGTTTTCCTTCATAAGGTTTGTAAGCAACTGGTGAGCGAAAAACTACATCACCTGCCAGCAAATCATTTAGATCTGATAAATTACCGGCTTGAACCATTTGATGCCATTTTTCTAAAGACTGTTTTGTAGTTTCAAGTGCCATTGTTTTTCCATCCTATAATTTACTATGAATTAATGGACATTTCTCTTTAAAAGAAATGTCCAGCTAAAATTTAGAGTATTGCTGCTAATTCAGCGCCTTGGCGGATTGCACGTTTTGCATCCAGCTCTCCAGCCTCTTTAGCACCACCAATTAAATGAACATTTTTTCCATCTGTTTTTAATTGATCATACATTGCAGTAAATGACTCTTGCCCCGCACAAATCACAACATGATCGACCTCAAGTACACTTGGTTGCCCGTCTATCGTTATATGTAAACCTTGGTCATCTACTTTGTCATATTGCACACCAGCAAACATTTTGACCTGACGGTTTTTAAGTCCTGTGCGATGAATCCAGCCTGTTGTTTTACCTAAACCAGCGCCTACAGCAGCAGTTTTACGTTGCAGTAAATAAATTTCTCGTTCAGATGCCTCAACTTTTGGCTGTTTTAAACCACCCACATGTTCATATTGAGTATCGATTCCCCACTCTTCATAGAACTTTTCTGGATTTAAACTGCCACTTTCACCTTCATGAGTAAGATATTCAGCTGTGTCGAAACCAATACCACCTGCACCAATAATGGCAACACGTTGTCCTACTGGCACACGCTCTTTTAGAACTTGTAAATAGCTTAGCACTTTAGGATGATCAATTCCCTCAAACTGTAATTGACGAGGAGTTACACCCGTTGCAACCACAATTTCATCAAAATTTGCTTGGCTTAATTCTTCATAAGTTGCTTGATGGTTTAACACAAGTTCAATATTAGGTCGCAATTCAATTTGACGGCTAAAGTAGCGTAAAGTTTCATAGAACTCTTCTTTTCCAGGGACTGTTTTCGCAATATTAAACTGACCACCAATTTGATGACTTGCCTCATACACTTTAACTTGATGCCCTCGATCAGCTGCATATACCGCAAAACTTAAGCCTGCCGGACCTGCGCCAATCACAGCGATATTCTTTTTCACCTGGGCTTCTTTAAAAATCAGCTCAGTTTCATAACACGCACGCGGGTTTACTAAACAAGTTGCAATTTTCATTGAGAAAATATGATCTAAACAAGCTTGGTTGCACCCAATACACGTATTAATTTCATCACTGCGGCCTTCACTTGCTTTCAAGACAAATTCAGCATCCGCTAACATTGGTCGTGCCATAGACACCATATCAGCATGACCAGATGCCAATACATGTTCAGCCATTTCAGGCGTATTGATTCGGTTAGAAGTAATTAAAGGAATAGAGACTTCACCTTTAAGTTTTTCAGTCACCCAAGTAAATGCAGCACGAGGAACTTTAGTTGCGATTGTAGGAATACGTGCCTCATGCCAGCCAATACCTGTATTGATAATTGTTGCGCCTGCTTTTTCAATTTCTTTTGCAAGCTGAATCACTTCATCAAAACTTGAACCGCCTTCAACTAAATCAAGCATAGATAAACGATAAATAATGATAAAATTTTCACCAACTAAAGCACGTGTGCGCTTTACAATTTCAATTGGAAAGCGGATACGATTTTCGTAACTACCACCCCATTCATCATCACGATGATTCGTTCGAGCTGCAATAAACTCATTAATTAAATAACCTTCAGAGCCCATGATTTCTACACCATCATAGCCCGCATACTGAGCAAGTTTGGCACAGTTGGCAAAGTCATCAATTGTTTGTTGTACTTCGGCAGAACTTAAAGCTTTAGGCTTAATCGGGTTAATCGGTGCTTGAATTGCTGAAGGAGCAACATTGTTTGGCTGATAAGAATAACGCCCCGTATGTAAAATCTGCATAGCAATTTTCCCCCCAGCTTCATGGACAGCTTGGGTAATCACTTTATGTTTTTCAGCTTCTTCAACTGTATCTAGTTTGGTCCCGTGGCTAAACACAACACCATCATCATTTGGAGAAACACCGCCAGTTACAATTAAACCCACATCACCTTTTGCACGCTCAGCATAAAACGCAGCCATGCGCTCATATCCTTGCGGTGCTTCTTCTAAGCCAATGTGCATAGACCCCATAAGCACACGGTTTTTTAAAGTCGTAAAGCCTAAATCAAGTGGTTTTAATAAATGTGGATAAGCTGACATATTTTCTCCTATGGCTAGCAATAAGCTTGCTAATGCAACTTGTTGCATAAATTTATAATCAAATTTTGATTTTTATGCAACATGTTGCATAATCTCATGAGTCACACTTTACTTTTGCTTACAAACTGGATTGCCATGTCACTTCCTCATGTTTTATTGACCAGCTTGCTTGAACGCCCAAGTACAGGGTTTGAACTCGCCCGCCGCTTTGACCGCTCAATGGGCTTTTTCTGGAATGCCACTCACCAGCAAATTTATCGTGAACTCAATAACATGCTTAAAAAAGGTTGGGTTTCCACTTTAGAAAATGAAATGGATAATGGCCGAAAAAAAACCTATCAGGTTGAACAACTGGGACGTATCGAACTGGCTTCATGGATGACTCAACAAAGTGAACCTGCCCAGCTTCGCGATGATTTAATGGTTAGATTGCGTGCTGAAGCACAATTGAGCAATAATCAGATATTACCTGAACTGTTAAGGCATCTTGGTTTACATCAAGAGAAGCTCAAACTTTATCAAAATATTTATGATAAAGATTTTAAAGACAGTGATGATCTAAATGACCGTGTGTTATACATCCACAAAATGATCTTAGAACTTGGGATTACGATGGAAAGTGAATGGATCAAATGGTTGGAACAAGTCACCCCTCAATTAAAACGCTTTGCCCAAGATAACGCATCTGGAGAATAGCCATGCCGTATTACACCATGCCCGATCAGGAAAATTTATTTGTACGCCGTGTTGGTCGTGGTGAGCCTGTTTTGGTTTTATCTGGCCTTGGCATGCAAAGTTGGCAGTGGCTACCTTTTATTTATGCGAACCGCAAAGAATATGAATTTATTATTCCAGACTGGCGCGGATTCGGTGGTTCAAAAAATTGTGCGATTCCCCAGCAAGATGCAATTTCTAGCCATTGGCAGGACGTTGCTCATTTAATAGATCAATTAAAACTTAATAACTTTATCTTGATGGGTTATTCAATGGGCGCAACAACTGCCATGCATGGCATGAAACACGCTCAACTGGCTCAGCAGTTAAAAGCCTATTTACATATTGACCAAACACCAAAGATATCAGTAGATTCGACTTGGGAATATGGCTTATTCGGCCCTCTTCACACTCAGTTCAAACAATTATTAAATGATATCTACCAATTATTAGCAAAGCATAAAAATGCCAAATATCTTTATGAGCTATCGCTTCCAGATCGACAAGAACTGGTCCGTCTTTGGGTAGATTTTATTGAACTCCAAAGTAGTAACCCGTTTAGTCCTTTAGTTTTTAAAACAGCTTTAAAACAGCCTTTTCTACAAAAATATTTATTACCCATTCAACGTTTGGATTACTTGTTTTGGTATGTGGAAAATTATCTTTATCACAATGAAGATTATCGCGAAGCGATTCAGCAATTAGCATGTCCAACCACCTTCTTTATTGGTCGCAATTCGACACTTTATCCAGAAACTGGGCAAACACTGATTGCCCATAGTGTTGAACATGCAAAAGCAATATATTTTGAACGCTCAGGCCATACACCTCTATTAACCGAACCTAAAAAGTTTGGACATGAAATCACTACATTCTTATCCGAACTCAAGCATGCTTCTTAAAAAATAAAGGGATCTACTTACAGATCCCTTTTTTACATCAATAAATAATTAAGCGGAATGGGCTAACGCTTTCGCTTTTAATTGCTCAGATACACTTAACAAAAGTTGCTCTGTTTTTTCCCAGCCTAAACAACCATCGGTTACTGACTGGCCATAAGTCATATCACAAGAAATCTTTTGATTACCATCAACCAAATGACTTTCAATCATGACTCCTCTAACTTGTGTTTTTAAACGTTCAGCAACGATTTGCTGTAATACTTCCGGCTGACGCAACGGATCTTTGCCACTATTACCATGACTACAATCTATCACCAGTGCAGGTAGATTTTGTTTGTACTTTTCGCGTATCGCCTGAATTGAAGCTAAATCATAATTTGGCCCATGATTTGCTCCACGCAAGATCAAGTGCGGTAATGGGTTGCCAGCACTCTGAATCACTGAAGGCAAGCCTTGTTGATTCATACCTAAAAATTGATGTTCATTTTGTGCTGACTGAATCGCATCTAATGCAATTTGAATAGAACCATCAGTGCCATTCTTAAAACCAATACTGTATGGCATATGACTGGAGATCTCACGATGAATCTGAGACTCACTGGTACGAGCACCAATTGCCCCCCAAGCCAATAAATCATCAAAATAGCCAGTTGCCATTGGGCTTAAGATTTCACTCGCAATTGGCAAGCCTTTTTCAATAATTTGTAGGTAAAGTTCACGAGACTTTTCTAAACCAAGTTGTAAATTTGATGAACCATCTAAATTTGGATCATACATGAAGCCCTTCCAGCCCACAGTTGTGCGTGGCTTTTCAATGTATGTGCGCATTACGATAAAAATTTGATCTTTTATTTTTTCTTGTAGTTTTTGCAGTTTTTCAGCGTATTCAAGTACTGCAACCGGATCATGAATTGAACAAGGCCCTGTAATTACCATTAGACGATGATCTTTGCCGTTAAGAATATTTTGAATAATTTGACGGTGTTCGGCAATTTGACGCACGAAAGAATGTGCAAGCGGATATTTTGCTTTTAACTGGACAGGTAAACTAACTGGTGTTTCTTTTGTATTGCTTTGTGTCAATAAAGTATTTAGGGCATTCATTGGTTTTTCCTTGGGACTGCAATCTATTCAGTCCGATCATTTATTTGAGCGTTTTGGATCTATTCGTTGGTAAAGGTAAGCAAAAGTAAAACCAATAAAAGTTGCTAAAGTACGAATAAGTCATGTTGTTCATTTTAAGTTCCTCGATTCAAAAAAGATAAAGCATAAAAAAACCTGATCGGGGTTGCCGATCAGGTATTAACTGTGATGGGCAACTTTCTCATGCCCGAATACGCTCAGGCAACTATCTAAATTGCCAAAAATAATAGTAAGCGTTAGTGTTCACAGATAGATTTAACATCTTTATCTCAAATATTAAAAAATGTTCCTTGAATCTAAAATACGCATTGTTGATGAGTTTGACAAGTCTTTTTTTTGAAAAAACTTCTTATTTTCTCGCTTAAGATTTGATTCAATTACCTATTAACGAATCAACCCTTGAGGCTGCAAAATAATTAGGCTCGCTCCACAAAGCACAATTAGACCACCTAATAGATCCCATCTGGTTAATCCAACCTGATCAACAAAGCGTAACCACATGAGCGCAGTAAAAATATAGATACCGCCATATGCAGCATAAATACGCCCAGAAGCTGCTGGATGTAGGGTCAGCAGCCATACGAAGATAGCTAGACTTAAGGCTGTAGGTATCCACAACCAAGCTGACTTACCTTCTTTTAAAATCAGATAAGGAAAATAACAACCCAGAATTTCAGCAATTGCTGTAATAATAAATAACCCGAATACACTGAGTATTCGGGTTATAGCAAGACTATCAATTAACATAAGTTACGCTGGTTCTGCCGTATGATGATCTTCAAACACTTCAAGTTTCAAGCCGACAGCTTTGCCATCTTCTTTTTTCACTGATACAGCCACATTACCACCATGATCTGCAAGTTCACCAAACAGAATCATTTCAGCGAGTGGTTTTTTCAAATGTTCTTGAATGAGACGTTGCATTGGACGAGCACCCATCAAACGATCATAACCGTTTGTTGCTAACCAATCTCGTGCACTTTGATCGACATCAAGAACAACTTGTTTTTCATCCAATTGTGCTTGCAATTCTGTTAAGAATTTGTCGACTACAGACTCAATCACAGTAGTTGGTAATGCTTTGAATTGAATAACGCCATCTAGACGGTTACGGAACTCTGGTGAGAAAGCACGTTTCATCGCTTCTTGGTTATCAGAACTATGATCTTGTTCTGTAAAACCAATGCTCGCACGTGAAATACTTTCCGCACCAATATTCGTAGTCAAAACAATAATCACATTTCTAAAGTCTGACTTGCGTCCATTGTTATCCGTCAACGCACCATGATCCATGATTTGTAGCAAGAGATTAAACACATCTGGATGTGCTTTCTCAATTTCATCAAGCAACAAGACGCAATGCGGATTTTTATGAATCGCATCAGTGAGCAAACCACCTTGGTCATAACCCACATACCCCGGAGGTGCACCAATTAAACGTGAAACTGCATGACGCTCCATATATTCAGACATATCGAAACGTACAAGCTCCACACCTAACAATTTCGCCAGCTGTTTAGTAACCTCGGTTTTACCTACCCCAGTTGGGCCAGCAAAAACAAAACTACCTACTGGTTTATCTGGCGATTTCAAGCCAGCACGAGATAACTTAATCGCTGAACCTAATGCAGTGATTGCTTCATCTTGACCAAACACCACACGCTTCAAATCACGCTCAAGATTTTCAAGCACTGACTTATCATCTTTAGAAACAGTTTTTGGCGGGATACGAGCAATCTTAGAAACGATATCTTCGATATTCTCTACTGTAATCAAGCTATCATCACTTTCAGCTTTCAGACGACGCTGAGCACCTGCTTCATCAATGACATCAATCGCTTTATCGGGCAAGAAACGATCATTAATAAATTTAGCAGAAAGTTCTACAGCTGATACCAAGGCCTTATCGTCATATTGTACGTGGTGGAAATCTTCAAACTTAGTTTTCAATCCACGTAAAATATCAATCGTTTCCGAAATGCTTGGCTCATTAACGTCAATTTTTTGGAAACGACGTGATAACGCATGGTCTTTTTCAAAAACCTGACGATATTCTTGGAAAGTCGTTGAACCAATACAACGTAAAGTACCATTAGCTAAAGCTGGCTTAATGAGATTTGAAGCATCCATTGTGCTGCCCATACTTGAGCCTGCACCAATGATCATATGAATCTCATCAATGAATAAAATCGCATTTGGATTTTTCTTCAATGCATTAAGCAGTTGTTTTAAACGTTTTTCAAAGTCACCACGATATTTCGTTCCAGCAACCAATGCACCAATGTCCAGACTATAGATTTCAGCCTGACTTAAAGGTTTAGGTGCTTTACCATTCACAATTAACCATGCCAGACCTTCAGCAATCGAGGTTTTACCAACACCCGGATCGCCTACAAGTAATGGGTTATTTTTGCGACGGCGGCACAAAATTTGTGCTGTACGCTCAATTTCTTTTTCACGACCAATCAGTGGGTCAGTTTTGCCTTTTTGCGCTTCAACATTTAAGTTCAGCGTATAAAGCTCTAATGGCCCTGCATTGCCTGCGCTGGTTTCACCTTCAATATCTTCAACTTCTTCTTCAACTTGCACTTCGTCTTTACGTGTCCCATGAGACAAGTATTGAGTTAATGTCAAGCGATTGATTTGATGACGTTTAAGTAAATAGACAGCAAAAGAATCACGCTCTGAGTACATTGCGACCAAAACATCCGCACCTTCAACAGTACGATCGCCGCCACTTGATTGCACGTGGAAAATAGCACGTTGCAAAATGCGGTCGAAACTTTCTGTTGGATGTGGAGCTTGCTCGCTATTTTCGCCAAGCTTAGGAGTATGTTGTTCTACATATTCTTCTAATTCTTTACGCAAAGAAACTATATCAGCCCCACATGCTTTGAGTGCATTCACGGCTGAATCGTTGTCGAGTAATGCTAATAATAAGTGTTCGACTGTAAGAAACTCATGTCTCTTTTGACGAGCCATGCTAACAGCCAAACGTAATGATACTTCTAATTGACGACTGAGCATGTAACCCCCTTATGCTTTAGGCTCAATCTGGCAAAGTAATGGATGACCTTGCGATCGAGCGTAATTATTAACAAGGTTTGCCTTAGTTTCCGCGATGTCTCTTGGATATACTCCGGCAATACCTTTACCTTCATAGTGTACTGTTAGCATTACTTGAGTTGCTTGGTCAAGATTCATTGCAAAGTATTGTTGTAAAATTTCAATTACAAAGTCCATTGGGGTGTAATCGTCATTCATTAATACGACTGCATATAATGGGGGACGCTTGAGTTCTGGAGGGGCTGTTTGTACAACAACCTCTCCGTCATGATCTTCGTTTTGCGAATCACTTAAGCGTGGATGGAAGTGCCAATCGACATAGCCAGACTGCTGAAAAGAAGCCTTGATATCTTTTAAGTTTGTTTGACGCTTATTTGTTCGCATAGGATGTTACTATTGTGAATTTGCTTCAGCTTGAGGAATTTCTGCTACAAAAGCAGAAGATGTTTCGACAGGTTTACCACGCTGCCAACTAAAACGTTTAATAACTGGTGTTTCAGAGCCGCCTGTTAAACGCACTTCAATAAATTGAGGTGTAAAACCTTTAGGCATCGTCCAACGACCTGTTAAACGTTCAAAGTCAGTAAAGTTAAAGTTTTTCGCTTCAAGTGGTACTACTAAAACTTCAGTATCTTTGATCAATCTTATTTCAACCGATCCTAGAGCACGGCGCTTACTTGGACTTACTTGTACTAAATCTAGCTGATATTCATAAGCATTTTCAGGTAAAGGCTTAATGGCCAGATTTTGAATCGTTAAGCTTAAACCACCACGCTGTCTCAAAATCTCACGGTAGATATTACTCATACCTTCTTGCTGAGTTTTATCGGCGTTCGCTTGATTAAGTGCTTCAAACAGATCATTTGCATTGGTCACAGCCACATCACGCTCTTGTACTGCCGCGTTTAAGCTTTTGTTAACTGCATCTAAAGCTGTTTTTTGCTTTTGCACTACTTCAACCAATTGCTCCGCATCTGCATCGTAACCAACAACAGTTAAACCTTGACGGTGCCCAATTGTATAGCCGAGCGCAAAACAACCACTCATTAAAATGGCAGCACCAATAAATAAAGGCTTATTGGTGTTTAAAAAATTTTTCTTTTGCAACGAACTTTCTGCCGAAGTCGTCTGTCCAGAGTTTTGCATCGTCATCTCAGTGTTCAAGATCAGAGTCAAGACACACATTTAAATCGAAATTTAAATGTGTGTGAAGCAAAAAAGAGTTTTTTATGGTAATAAACCAATCCCTTGTAAGCCTTCATCTTCATTAAAGCCAAACATAAGGTTCATATTTTGTACAGCCTGACCAGATGCGCCTTTTACAAGGTTATCTTGAGCAGCCAAAATAATCAGTTTATTTGGTTGTGGTTTATACAAAGCAATACGAAGCTCATTTGCACCGCGTACACTACGTGTTTCAGGTGAACTATTCGCAGGCATGACATCTACGAATTTTTCATTAGCATAGAAGTTTTCATATAAAGCTTGTAAGTCTGTCTGCTTACCCGCTTCCGTTAAGTCTACATAAATTGTACTCAACATACCGCGAATCATCGGGACTAAATGCGGAACAAACAAGAGTCCTTCAAACCCACCTTTTTGTCCTGCAATATTTTCTAAAGCTTCTACAATTTCCGGATGATGGCGATGGCCTGCAACACCATATGCTTTAAAGTTATCTGCATTTTCACTATAAATCATGCCTAAGCTTGCTTTACGGCCAGCACCAGAAACACCAGATTTCGCATCAATAATAATATTTTTTGTTTCAATCAATGCTTGTGCCGATTTTAACAGTGGCGCTAAACCTAATTGAACAGTCGTCGGATAGCAACCCGGGTTACCAATAACTTGAGCTTGTTTAATTTTTTCACGGTTTAACTCAGTTAGACCATATACAGAATCTTTTAATACATCTGGGCAAGCATGTTCCATGCCATACCATTTTTCAAACTGTTCAAGATTTTGTAAGCGAAAGTCTGCTGCTAAATCAATAACTTTAGTTCCAGCTGCAATCAACTCTTTGGCATGCTGCATCGCAACGCCATGTGGAGTTGCAAAAAATACAACATCACATTCTTTTAATGCATCAATGTTTAAATCTGAAAATTGAAGATCAGTATGTCCACGTAAATTAGGGAACATATCTGCAACTGGTTTGCCCGCTTCTGTACGTGAAGTAAGAACTCGAACCTGCGCTTTAGGATGTCGTAATAAAATACGTAATAGTTCAACGCCTGTATAACCCGTTCCACCAACAATTCCGACAGAAATCACGTGCATTACCTCAATTTTTGAATCTATACTTGGGCAGTAGTATGACAGGATGTCCAAGCTTACAAAACCATTTCATGCTTGGTAATTTTAATTTTTTAATTTTAGTGACAATCAGATAGCACTTACTGGACTGTCATACCCACATAAATATCAGCAAATAAATACCAGATTAATTTTTGGAGAGCTAGGATGCTTCAACAATCAAAAGAAACAAAATTACGCACGTACCTTGGCTTGAGCACATTAATTTTAAGTGTAGCCCTTACTGGTTGCGGAGGTGGAGGCAGTAGTGGAGGCAGCTCACCAACTACCCCAACGCCTGTTGAACCTACACCCGAAGCAACAACTGATGTGACTTTAAAAACCCCTGTAGAGATGCGTAATATCCAACTTAAGGTATATGACAACACCAACAACGCTGTTATAGTGGATACTTCAATTGCAAGTTTAAATAGTTTTAATGTCAAAATTCCTACTGCAAAATTGAATCGTTTATATCGCGTAGAAATTACAACTCAAAGCTCATCTCAAGTGTTTGACCCACTTACTTCACAGTATCAAAATCTGTCAGGTATTTATCATGCATTTATTACGCCGAATACGGCAAGTAGCAGAACCCAATTCATTAGCCCAAGTAGTGAAGCAGTTTACCAACGAGCGGTCATACGCTCAGGCCAACTCCCCCAAGAGACAGTTGATCCAACCCGTATTGAACAATTACACGTGGATTTAGCTTCTCAAGATGTCTACAAATCGTTAATGAATGCATTTAAAGATCCTGCTATTCCTAGTTTAAGTCCAGCGAATCCATTAACAATTTTAAATTTACAGCAGTATTCAACCAAACAACCTACCACATATGTGGATAGCTACCTTAGCTTTGGCTATTTACAATATTGGTCAGCAATTCATGGTGGAGCAAGCACCTACCAAGAACTCGTTAAAAGTTTAGCAACCGATTTAAAAGATGGCTTTTTGGATGGGAAAAAACTTCATGGGGATCAAACATCCTTTACCCCTATTTTCACTCCTGCTCCAGATAATATTGATCCATTAAAAAATACGCTGTTAGATATTGCAGCTAATCAAAAGGTACCGCGCGATTACTTTGGAACCAACCTAAAAGCATCTACTTTGCAATTGGCTCAGGCTAATTCACAACAGTCTTTAGATCAAACGGGCTATGAACTTCTGCAAAAGAAACAATATACAGGAATTGTTCCTACTGTAAATTCAACAACATTCATTCGCATTGACGGTGCTGGAGATTACCGTAGAGCTGTGGGGTTTACCACCACAGCGACTTGTAATGGATCAATCTATCCATGCAAACAAGGCTTAACTGGTATTAACCTATCAGATCCAAACCTACCAGCTACAGACTATTTAGTTGGTCACTATGAAGACACCTCAACTGGATGTCAGCTTAATTTCCGTGCGAATGGTCAAATCGATATGAGTAAAGGCTCACAAATTTATCGCGTCGCTCTAAGTGCTGATAGTACCGATAATTTATTGCAAACAGATGCTGCAAGCTCAAGTTATTTACTCAATTCAAGTTCAGCTGAACCAAATAACTCGACACAACAATACAACTTTATACAATTATCTATTAAAGCAAATAAAATTATCAGTGCCAAAGCAGGTTTAGATAGCCGAAAAGCACCCGATAACTTACAAACACCTCAACTAGAATGTAGTTTTAGTTAAGCTGAAACATACCACCATGCAGGCAATGGATTTGATTTAAGTTGTCTGCGGTGTTTTTGAAAATATGGATCATATTTTTCAACTTCTGCCCAAAATGCAGGACTATGGTCAAAATGTTTGGTATGCGCCAACTCATGAATAGCCACATAGCGAGCAATTTCATGTGACATGAGCACCAATCCTGCATGTAGCATAATATTATGCTGACTACTACAACTTCCCCACCGAGTTTTCGGGCGGCGAATTGTGCACTCCCTATAGGCCAAATGAGTCTTCTCACTTAACTCTTTTAAAAGCTCGGGTAATTCTTGCTTCGCATAGGCAATAACTGCACTTTGTAATGCCAAATATGGCTGCGTGTCTTTAATAAATAAACAGCTATTTTCCCAATCAAATTGAAAAATACGGTGCTGTTTTTGAACAATGACTTGAAATGGATGTTCTTTATTAAAGAAATAAATTTCGGAAGGAATATCAATTGAAGCCGATTGGACGTTTTGTTGTTTATTCCACGTCTCGGTCAACCATTGTTCAGATTGTGCTAAAAAATGCTGAATTTGCTTCTTACTACAAAATAAAGGAACCGTAAGACGGATTGAAGCAGGCTCAACACGTAAGCGCAATTTTCTTGCCCTTACGTGTCGAACGATTTTAATCTCTGGCATTTTTGCAGACATTACTGTGCGGTACGCTCTTCAATACCATTATTTGTTGCAACAATTGCAATCGTTGCTGGATTTAAGGCAAAGATCCCGTTAGTTACCACACCAGGAATATTGTTAATTGTTTTTTCGAGCTCAATAGCATTTAAGATATTAAGATTGAAAACATCCAAAATCACATTACCGTTATCTGTAACTACACCTTCACGATAAACTGGGTCACCACCTAAACTTACCAATTTACGAGCTACAGCCGAACGCGCCATTGGAATAACTTCTACAGGAAGTGGAAAATCACGTCCAAGTTGATCAACCCATTTTGAATCATCAACAATACACACAAATTTCTTAGCAATTGATGCCACGATTTTTTCACGTGTTAATGCAGCACCACCACCTTTAATCATATGCATATGACGGTCTATCTCATCTGCACCATCAACATAGGCATCTAAGCTACCCACATGATTCATGTCTACAACTTCAATACCAAGCTTTTTAAGACGATCAGCAGTTGCTTGAGAACTTGCCACAGCTGCTTCTAATTGTAATTCAGGTAATAAATCAATTAGAAAATTTACGGTACTTCCAGTCCCAACCCCCAAAATGCCACCTTTGGGTAAGTGTTTTAAAGCAGCTTTCGCAGCAGCTTGTTTCTTTTCATCTTGGGTTGCATATAGACTCATGACATCACTCAACTATTTTTTGACATTTATGCACCAATAAACGGCGCAAATGCACAAGGGTTTGCTACAATAATTTCCTATTTTAAACTGTTATAGGGAAGATGAACATGCTGTCTCGTGTGGTACGACAAATTTTACAAGCAACGGTTTATGATGTTGCAATTGAAACACCTCTCGAAGCAGCTCCACGAATTAGTCAAAAATTAAATAATACAATTCGTTTTAAGCGTGAAGATTTACAACCCGTTTTTTCTTTTAAATTACGCGGTGCCTATAACCGTATTAGTCAATTACCTAAAGATCAACTTGAACGTGGGGTGATTTGTGCTTCTGCGGGCAACCATGCTCAAGGCGTAGCATTGTCAGGTCAAAGACTAGGAATTCCCGCTATTATTGTTATGCCAAGCACAACACCTGACATTAAAGTTCAGGCTGTTAAACGCTTAGGCGGCCAAGTTGTGTTACATGGTGATAGCTTTGATATCGCAAATAAATATGCTCAACAACGTGCTGAAGTTGAAGGTCTTGTATTTATTCCACCTTATGACGATGAACTTGTCATTGCAGGTCAAGGCACAATTGCAAATGAAATTTTACGTCAATGGCGTGATGTAGAATATGTGTTTGTTGCTGTAGGTGGCGGTGGCCTTATTTCAGGCGTAGCAGCTTACCTTGGAGAAGTTGCACCGCACGTAAAAGTTATTGGCGTTGAATATGAAGAGTCTGCTTGTTTAAAAGCAGCCCTAGAAGCAAATGAACGTGTAATTTTGCCACATGTAGGGTTATTTGCAGACGGTACGGCTGTGGCCCAAATTGGTGCTTTACCTTTTGATATTATTCGTTTGCGCAAATCTGATAATTCAGGCCCGATTGTTGATCCTGACATTGTCACAGTGAATACAGATGAAATCTGTGCAGCAATTAAAGATACTTTTGATGAAAACCGCAGTATTGTCGAACCTTCTGGTGCGATGGCTTTAGCGGGTATCAAAAAATATATTCACGAACACAAAATCAGCAATAAAAATATGGTGTCGATTGTTTGCGGCGCCAATATGAATTTTGACCGCCTACGTTATATTGCTGAGCGTACCGAGTTAGGTGAGCAACGCGAAGCGATTTATGCGGTTACCCTATCTGAAGAAAAAGGTGCATTCTTAGGATTCTGCCGTGCTTTACAAGGCCGCAATATCACTGAGTTTAACTACCGAGCAAACAATACAGAGGAAGCACAAGTATTTGTGGGTATTAGTTTGAAAGGTGGAGATGCAGAGCGCCACGAAATTTTGGAACAATTAAAACAGCAAGATTACATTGTAGATGACCTCTCTGACGATGAAGTTGCTAAATTACATATTCGTTATTTAATTGGTGGTCATGCAAATCTAGATGATGAAAGATTGTTCCGCGTTGAGTTCCCTGAACGTCCAGGCGCCCTCTTAACATTCTTAACTCGTTTAGGTCCAACTCACAACATTACCCTTTTCCATTATCGTAACCATGGTGCAGCAGAAGGACGTGTTTTAGTTGGCTTACAAGCAACCGATGCGAAACAAAACCCTGATGGATTGATTGAAACGCTTGAGCAGATTAATTATCCGTATGCAGAAATTACTGATAACGTCGGCTATAAACGCTTCTTGAAATAATCTTTAATTTTGATGAAGAAGCCGACAAAGATGTCGGCTTTTTTATACAATCTTTTTATATTTCTACCATCTTTACATTGCATCTCTTTATCTTAAAGAAAATATCCTTAAAAATAATGATCTAACTCGGAAAAAAGGACCAACATGGCACAGTTCGCAGTCATTGGCTTAGGTAGTTTTGGAGCAACGGTAGCTCAAGAACTCACAAAATTAAATCATGATGTTATTGGCATTGATACGGTAAAAAAGAATGTCGAAAATCTTGCCGACGTTTTAACGCATGCCGTCATTGCTGACGCTACCGATGAACATGTGCTTGACGAACTGAATATTCAAAATTGTGACGCCGTTGTGGTCGCAATTGGTGAAGATATTGAAGCCAGTATTTTGTGTGTGCTGAACTTAAAAAATTTGGGAATTGATAAAATTTGGGTAAAAGCAAAAACCAAAGCTCATCACACCATTTTGTCACACCTTAATATCAATAAAATTATTCATCCTGAAGAAGATATGGGAGTAAGAGTGGCTCAAGCCCTCAACTACCCGATGGTAAGTCGCTACATGTCTTTAGAAGATGATCATTACATTATAAAAATTGAAATCCCCGAAAAACTGCATGGTATTAACCTATATGGCATTATGCAGCAAGCACCACAGGTCAAAACCTTACTCGTTAAAAGACAACAGCAGATTTTGTTTGAAACTGAAGAAAATTTCACTTTGCAAACACATGATATTCTTATTTTAGAAGGTCATTTACCACAGTTAAAGAAACTTTCTAATTGCTTCTTATAAGAAAACGAAATCTAGAATATGTCTATATATCCCAAGCCTCATAAAACGTTAAATTTAAGCCCTCCTTCACTTTTAGCGCTAGGGTTTTTAGGCTTTATTGCCTTTGGCACTTTATTGCTTAAATTGCCATTTGCGAATACAGGCAATGTTAGCTGGATGGATGCACTCTTTACAGCCACCTCAGCAGTTACAATTACTGGCCTATCTGTTTTGAATATTCATGAGTCTTTTACCCTCTTTGGGCAAACTATTATTTTATTGCTGATTCAATCTGGCGGTTTGGGTTTTATGACTTTTGCAATATTGGCCGCATTAAGTTTGTCCCCAAAAGTTGGTCTTAAACAGCAAATGATGGCTCAGGATAGCCTCGGACAAACGAGCTTATCGAAGGTTACTTTTGTTGCTAAGGGCGTTGTCACCTATACCCTTATTTTTGAGCTGGTTGGTACAATTATTCTCACCACTGCTTTTACACCAATATATGGGTTTGCACGTGGTTTGTACTATGCGGCTTTTTACAGCATTTCTTCATTTAATAATGCGGGTTTTTCATTATTTTCCAACAGTTTAATGAACTTCCAAAGCAACTATATTATTTGTATAACCATTAGCATACTTTACACTTTAGGTGGCCTTGGTTTTTTAGTACTCATGGATATTAAACAAAACAAAAAATGGAAAAAACTAACGCCCAATAGCAAGCTTATTCTAACAACAATTGCAATTATCAACCTTGTTGCCTTTATTTTAATATGGGCCTTAGAAGCTCAAAATCCTCATACTTTAGGCATGTTAAATGCAGGTGATCAAGCTTTAAATGCATGGTTTCAGGCAACAGTTCCTCGATCTTCCGGCTTTAATACCATTGATACGGGCGCAATGACCAACAGTAGCTCCTTACTAATGATGTTATTGATGTTTATTGGTGGTGGCTCACTGAGTACAGCAGGTGGAATCAAAGTTGGAACCTTTGTCATCTTAGTTCTGAGTGTAATTTCATTTTTACGTCGTACTGATGAAATTAGAATATTCAATCATTCGGTATCTCACGAAACGACTTACAAAGCATTAGCAGTGACGGCTATTACGAGCATACTCATCTTCATGGGCTTCTTTATTCTTTTACTTTTAGAGCCTAAAGCAGATTTTATGAACTTACTTTTCGAAGTTGTTTCAGCAGCATGTACCGTAGGTCTCTCTCGTGGTATCACACCAGATTTACATAATGGTAGTTTATTTATTTTAAGCCTACTTATGTTTGCTGGACGTCTCGGACCTTTAACACTCGCCTATTTAATCGCTACTCCTAAAAAGAGCCGGCTCAAACACCCTCAAGCCAACATTCAAATTGGATAATAAAAAGCCGCTTTAAAAGCGGCTTTTTATAGAATCTTAGTACCAATTTAAGAGTGACACCCCCAAACCGGCATAAGTCGCTCGATGGTTATAATCAATCAAGCTTTCACCATAACCATTAAATAATTGGAAATGGCCGCGTAACTTTCCACTGATTGGGAAAGCCCAATCAAATTGAACAGCGCCATGAGAGTCATCACCACCTTTCAATGAATGACGTAGCATCAAAGAGAAATCATTCTGCTTCCACTTATAAAATGCTGTTAAATCACCACGACCGATGTAATCTTCAATATCAGGGTTATTATCATCTTTACTATCTTCTTCAAGACGAATCCATGGACGAAGCATTAAAGCAAAGTTACCGCGCTCTAATCCAACGTTAAAGATTACACGGTTCCAGCTACGAGATAGTGGGTCTGAGCGACCATTTGACTGATGGTTTAAGGTCACCCCCAGCAAGCGCCCATCTAAACCAAGCAATTCATAGTTTGTTCTAAACATTAAACTTGCTTCTGGTTCATAGTTTGTTTCACGGAATGGACGAGACTCATCAGCATTGAAAGTCTGCCAACGTGAAGATTGTGTATAACCTAGCCACAAATCGCCATTATTGCCAAAAATATTTTCCCAAGCTTTGGTTTTCAAAGAAATCTGAAATTTACTTTCTGTTGATTTCAGATTTTGATCTTCTGTTACCGTATTATTTGGGTTTGGACTATGTGGCAACTCATTTTTGTCACTGGTCCAGAATACAGGTAGTAAATAGACGGGTTGATAAGCACGAATATTCCAAACCCCTAGTTTACTTTTTTCAGACAACTCCCAACGTTGATCTAACAAAGAAGTAGTAGGTTCAATTTTCGGTGCTTTACCAATTATTTTGATATTACTCACTGTATCTACCACCTTTTCTTTAAAGGTTTCAGATGGAACAGTAGGTGCATCAATTTTTTTAGCAGGCTCTGGTACTGCCGCAGCTTGAATAACTGGTAAAGCTGACGGTTTAAATACAGAGTCATAACAAGCCAGACGATCGGCATTCGAAGCAAGAGCAACACATGCATCTACTGTCGCGGGGGTTACAGGTGCCAAGGTGTCAGCATATGTCACAGACGCACATAAACAGCTAAGCACAGTTACTATGCTTAGCTGTAAAGATGTGCGTTCAAATTGTCTGAACGCCATGTTCATCTCCAATTTTTATTTTAATTCACTTGTTGAATGGTAAAACCTAATTGCTGCAATTCATCGCGTTTTGCAAATGGTGCAACTACAGCTTTTACAGGAGTTTGCTCAATTAAATATTGACGAGCAACGCGTTGTAAATCGTCTAATGTCACATGCAACAATCTTTCACGCAAAGTACGGCGGAAAGCTGGTGTTCTCGCATGCAACAGTGCATAACATGCCGTAATCGCTTCACCTGCAGGAGAGCCTGGTTTATCCATACTTGCCACTAAACCAAGAATCGCTTCTTCAAGCTGATGAGGTTGTTGCTCTGTATTTAATAACCATTGCACGCTTGCTTCAAAGTCTTTAAAAGTTTCTGCTAAACGTGGGTCACGGTAGCTAAAGAAACGGAATGAACACGCATTTCCATCATAACTAGCGCCGCCACCATAAGCACCACCTTTTTCACGAATAGCACTGTGCAAGAATCCGTTACGTAAATAAGCTGCCAAGACCATTAATGGCGCTGCATCTGGATGCGACACTTCTACGGCTTGATATGCAGACGCACAGAATTGAACGTTTGCCTGAATTAACCATGCTTCATGATTATTATCAATAGCTTGTTCTACTTGAGTTAACTCAGCTGTAGCTGTATCAACGTTTAATTTATCCCAAACATTCTGGATTTCTTCAACCAAACGTTCAGATTGATGTTCTTCACAGACAAGTAAGAACTGTTTAGGGGCTTGCAACAACTTACTATGAATACGTTTTAATTCCGCAATTAATTCGTCATAAGCGGCATCATCTTGAGTAATCTTAGCGACAAGTTCGCCTAACCAGTTCAAAGCGCCTAAACCAGTATTTTGATAGTCACGTTGAGCCAAAGCACTCATATTGCGCGATGCGATTTGCATTGCATAACTATGGCCCGCTCCAGATAAACGAGATTGCCAACGTGCCTTACGTTGTTGTAATAACTCAATAATTCGCTCTTTTTCATCAAATCGAAGCTGTTCAAATGCTAATTTTAATAAATGAATTGCATCAAATTTCTGAGTCAAAGATTTAGTCGTTAACGTTAACCAAGCACTAATTTTATCTTTATCATCAACTTTACTACGTAATGAAGCACCCATTCCTAAACCACCACTTACAGCTGTTTGTAAGTTTTGTAGTTCAAGATAGTCATACTCACCTGCACCTACTTCACCCATTAAAATAGAAAGCAAATTGAAGTAAGGTGACTTCACAATATCTTCAGGAATCTGAATAAGTACTTGTTGATAATAAATACCGTTCGTACCCGCATGGTACAAGTTCAGCGGTGTATCCATACGATTACAAATAATTTCGCGTAACTGGCCCTGCACAATATGCAAGTCAGCCGGTACGTCTTCCAAACCTACTTTCGGTAATAACTCAAGGTTATCAGGCGTATCCTGACGTTCCTCTAGAGCCTTGGTCTTAGCAATAATTTCAGCCTTATCAGCGTCTGTTAGTTTTTCACCAATAGCTGTTAAGCGTGCTTTTTCCGCTTCTTGCTCTTTTACAGACTTGGTTGGGTCTGGAACTAAAGTCATCTGTACACGATGAGGATTGTCAAGCAAGTGCGTTTGAATCAGCTTTGATAACCACATTGGGTCCTTCAACTCTTCTTTAACCTGTGCAATTGCGCTGTCGACATCCCAAATTTGGATTGGATCACTATGATGAATCGCACCACTTAAACCATTTAAAATTAGACTTAAACCATATGGTGTACCATCACCATTAATTTCACGTTGATGCAACTCAATCTGATGCAAAATTGCATCGACTAAATTACTGTCAATTGGTTTTGCAGCAACATCACGCAGAATATTTAAAACACCCTCTCTAAAGCTTTGTGCATGTTCAGGATTTGAGCCTTGAACACCACAGTAGAAAGTCATTTCAAAATTACTGTCGTCTACGCCCATTAATGGACCTGTTGATTGAGCGTAACCACAAGTTTCTAAGTAATGACGTAGAGGTGAAGCTGAATTTTCTAATAAAATCCCTTCCACTAAACGCATTCCTAAACGCAATTTAATGTCATTTGCTTCTGGTAATAACCAAGATAAAACATGATAAGTCTTATCTTTTAAATCATCGCTATCAACACCATAGTGCTCTGTTACTTCAATTGGCGCTGCTAAACGTTTTTCAGGCTTAGAATATAAAGTTGTCCCCGCAGAAAACTTATGTAGAGCTAGTTTTTCAAATTGCTCTTGCAACTCATATGCTGTTTGATTACCAAAGGTCATAAATACAGCATTACTTGGGTGGTAATGTACTTTATAAAACTCGACTAACTGATCATAAGTTAGGTCAGGAATATCTTTAGGATCACCACCTGAGTTGTAATGATAGGTTGTTTCAGGGAATAAATGATGAGCCAACTGATGATAAAGTTGGTCAGACGGCGCACTCATCGCACCTTTCATTTCATTAAAAACAACACCTTTATAAACAGGTTGTCCATTTTCAAGTTCAATACGAATACCTTCTTGAGCAAAATCAAGTGGATTCAAATTTGCAGCAAATGCCGCATCAAGATAAACAGAAAGTAAATTTTGGAAATCTTTTTTGTTTTGAGTAGCAAATGGATATGCAGTCCAATCTGCTGCTGTAAATGCGTTCATGAATGTATTTAAAGAACGACGAATCATTAAAAAGAATGGATCACGTACTGGAAACTTTTCAGATCCACACAAAGCCGTATGTTCTAAAATATGTGCCGTACCTTTAGAGTCCATAGGTTGTGTTCTGAAAGCAACAAGAAATACATTTTCATCATAATCAGTTGCCAAGTGATAATGCACCGCACCTGTGACTTTATGCTTATATTCAGACACTAAAATATCTAATGCTTCAACATGGTGCTGACGTAGCAACTGAAACGCAGGGTGAACAGTTTGAGAAATGGTTTCAGTGACATCTACAGTCATGTGATCTCCTAACATATCGGATAAGTCAATAATTCTCATTATAGCCTGAGTCAGCTTGAGATTGGCGAACAAAAGCCAAGTAAAATACTATGTTTTTGTTGAGTATTAGTTTTCGTTAGCAGGGCTTTGATATCACGCACATAGCCATGAATGTTTTATCCTAACAGAACAAAAGCTTTTAATTCTATGAATGAGATAGATATTGAATAAAAAAGCTCATTAATTTTATCTCTCTATTCAATTTTCCAATCTAAGAATCTTCTAACAACAATATTTTTCTACTAATTTTTGATTTAACTGAATTTTATTCAACAAACTACAGCAAATCCAAGCAATAGTGTAAACTTAGCAACCTGATTTTTTTATTTGTGACAACACATATGGCAACTGTAGATCTTTTTGCAATTGGTAATGCATTAATCGACCAAGAATTCAAAGTGTCTGATGATTTTCTTAATCAGCAAGGCTTGCAAAAAGGCACAATGCAGTTGTCTGATGGTGACACTCAATCTGCTCTTTATGCAGAGTTGAAACAACATCAAGACTACAAAGGTCAAGCGAGTGGTGGTTCAGCGGCAAACACAACTGTGGCCTTTAGTGCATTAGGCGGAAGTGCTTTTTATGGTTGCCGTGTTGGTAATGATGATTTAGGTTCAATTTATCTACAAGGTCTAAATGAAGCTGGCATTCAAACCACTCCAAAATCGATCAGTGAAGGCGTGACAGGTACTTGCATGGTACTCATTAGTCCTGACTCTGAACGTACCATGCACACCTATTTAGGTATCACTGCTGAACTCTCTCAAGATCAAATCGACTTTGAACCATTAAAAACAGCAAAATGGCTTTATATTGAAGGTTATCTCTCTACAAGTGAAACAGCGCGTAAAGCTGTAAAACAAGCGAGAGAAATTGCAAAAGCAAATGGTGTTAAAATTGCTTTGTCTCTTTCAGATCCTGCAATGGTTCAATACGCTCGCGAGGGCTTAGAAGAACTCATGGATGATGGCGTAGATTTACTATTTTGTAATGAACAAGAAGCCTTAATGTATACAAATACTACATCTGTAGAAGACGCTCTTGCTCAATTACGTTTTAAAAATCATACAGTAGTGATTACACAAAGTGCTAAAGGTGCTTTAGTTTCTAGCCCTACGCAACATTTCCATGTTGCAGGTCGCCATGTAGAAGCAGTTGATACCAATGGTGCTGGCGATGCATTTGCAGGCGCATTCCTTTATGCCCTAAATCATCATCAAGATTTGAATGCTGCTGCACAGTTAGCCGTGTTAATTTCGAGTGAAGTTGTTTCTCAATTTGGTCCACGTTTAGCGATTAATGATTATGCTAAACTTCTTGAAAATTTTCAGAAGGAATGTGCTTGAAATGGAAAGGATCTGTATGACGGAAGAAGTTCCTGAGCGTGAAGCTAGAGCTTTTGACACTCTACAAGGAACGACTATTTTCATTACGCAACGTGACGGCGCATTCTATGCTTACCAAAACTTATGCCCTCATTTGCAAACAGAGCTTGAATATTTAGAAAATCAATTTCTCGATCAGGACCAAGAATATATTCAATGTTCTACCCATGGTGCTTTATTCACTGTGGAAACAGGCGAATGTATCTCAGGACCATGTTTAGGTGATTTTTTAAATAAAGTTGAGATTAAAGTACATTCAGATGGCGGTATCTATATCGTAGACTGAAGCGATCAACATTAGAGTTTCTGCCATGGCTGATTTCTTTTTCAATTATTATCTTATGCCATTTCACTTAAGTGTAGTGGCTTTGATATTACTCAGCGTGGTAGAAACCATTGGTATGTATATTGGTCTTCGTCCAAGTCAACTACTCAAAAAAATTGCGCCTATTTGGCTTTCTAACTCACCACTACTTAACGTTAAATTTTCTAAAGCTTTAATTTTCGTTTTTCTACTCATCAATTTCAGTTTTGCGGGTTATTTTTTACAGCTTTCTTTTTTTGCTATACAGCATTATTTTATTACACCATTTTATTTAATCGTCCCAGCGCTTGTCATCGCCATCTTTTTTACCGTGTTCATGATTCACTGTCTGGACCAAGTGATTAAACCAAAGCTCACCCATACCAACTATAATCTTTTAGGGCGATTAGCGACGATTTCCAGCGGCAATGCTAGACCTGGATTCTCTGCCCAAGCCCGTGTCCGTGATGAATTTGGACAGCTCCATTACGTTCAAGTCGAACCAGAGTATGGCGAACTCGAACTATACTCTCAGGTGATTCTTGTTAGGGTCCATAAAAGTCATTATGTGGCTAAGAAAATTTCTGTATCAAACGATCTTTTTGCACCCGATTAATCCCTAATCAACTTTCTATTTCCTTATTGCTTTTTGCAGGGTTTATTACGCCTGTGTTTTATTATTTTTCTTTTTAATTAATTATTATCCTGACCAATTTAGTTTGAAATAAAATTTTTAAATATTATATAAGACCATTTTAGTTGGTATTAATTTAAAACAAACTATTTTAATCAACTTAAAAATTTATTTATAAGTGTTTTAGTAGGAATTAATAATTAATTCAAATCATTTTAGTATGGTATTTATTTTTAAATATTAAGTTATTGTTTTATTTTATTTAATTATCTAAATATTCATTTAAAATATATTTAATGTTTATTTTTATTATATTTTGTTTAATAATAAAATTAATATCAAATGAGGTTTAATTTATGAGCCTTAATTTTAAAAATCTTAACAGCCGTTTAATTAAAGAAATCACTATTATTCTAATAATAAAAATAGTGCTTCTTTTAACGATTAAACATATTTGGTTTGATGCTCCCACCATCCCCAAAAATTTTGACAATCAGGTCGCCGAGCATATTGCTGGCGATAACATTTCCCACATTAAGGAGACACGTTGATGATTTCTGAAAGCGTGGTTGATCTTTCGCGGTTTCAATTTGCGATGACCGCAATGTATCACTTTCTTTTCGTCCCTTTAACTCTAGGTTTGGCATTTATTCTTGCCATTATGGAAACCACCTATGTCATTTCTGGTAAAGAAATTTACAAGGATATGACTAAATTTTGGGGAAAATTATTTGGTATTAACTTTGCTTTAGGGGTAACCACTGGCTTAACAATGGAGTTCCAGTTTGGAACAAACTGGGCTTATTACTCGCACTATGTAGGTGATATTTTCGGTGCTCCATTAGCAATTGAAGGCCTTATGGCATTCTTTCTTGAATCGACATTTATAGGTCTATTTTTCTTTGGATGGGACCGGTTAACGAAGGTTCAGCATCTAGGCGTAACATGGTTAGTCGCTCTCGGGTCTAACATGTCAGCGCTTTGGATTTTAGTGGCTAATGGATGGATGCAAAACCCTGTAGGTGCTGCATTTAACTTTGAAACAATGCGTATGGAATTAGTTGATTTCGGCGCGCTTATCTTCAACCCTGTAGCTCAGGTGAAATTCGTACATACCGTTTCTGCGGGTTATGTAACTGGTGCAATTTTTGTACTCGCCATCTCAAGCTATTATTTACTTAAGAAACGTGATCTTCCTTTCGCACGTCGCTCATTTGCAATTGCTGCCATTTTCGGTCTTGCATCTACACTTTCAGTGATTTTGTTAGGCGATGAATCTGGCTATGAGTTAGGTGATGTTCAAAAAACTAAACTCGCTGCGATTGAAGCTGAATGGGATACTCACCCTGCTCCCGCTCCATTTACTTTGTTTGGCGTACCAAACCATGAAGAGATGCGGACAGATTATGCAGTTAAAATTCCATATGCGTTAGGTTTAATTGCAACTCGTTCAACAACTAAAGAAGTTACTGGCCTTAAAGATCTCATGCAACAGCATGAAGTTCGTATTCGCAACGGTATGCTTGCCTATGCCGATCTTGAAAAATTACGTGCAGGTGACCGTTCACCAGCGTTATTGGCCTCATTTGAAAAAAATCAAAAAGATTTAGGTTATGGCCTACTTCTTAAAAAATATGCACCAAATGTAGTTGATGCAAGCGAGCAAAATATTAAAGCTGCAGTCAAAGATACTGTTCCAAATGTTACAGCGCTATTTTTCTCTTTCCGCGCAATGGTTGCCTCTGGTTTCTTAATGCTATTACTCTTCATTTTAGCGACTTGGGCTGTAGCAAAAAGAAATGCTGAAAACAAACCTTGGCTATTGAAATATGCATTGTTTGCTCTTCCGCTTCCTTGGATTGCTGCACAAACTGGTTGGTATGTAGCTGAAGGTGGCCGTCAACCATGGTCTATTGGTGAGATTTTACCAACTCATCTCTCTACTTCTAGTTTAAGTACTGGAGATGTATGGGGTTCAATCCTTGCTTTAGCAGCGTTCTATTCTGCTCTTTTAATTATTGAAATGTATTTAATGATCAAATTTGCTCGTTTAGGGCCAAGTTCCCTGCACACTGGCAAATATCATTTTGAAAAGCAAGAATCTAAAGCAGCTGTTAATGGGGAGGCCTTATCATGATTGAATATGAATTATTAAAAATCATTTGGTGGGTGTTAGTTGGCGTATTACTAATAGGTTTCGCTCTAACTGATGGTTTCGATATGGGTTCTATGACTCTCATGCCTTTTGTTGGAAAAACTGATAGCGAGCGCCGTGCTGCAATCAACACCATTGCCCCTCATTGGGATGGTAATCAGGTCTGGTTTATCACCGCAGGTGGTGCACTATTTGCTGCGTGGCCAATGGTCTATTCCGTTGCCTTCTCTGGAATGTACTGGGCACTGTTGTTGGTTTTGTTCGCACTCTTCCTAAGACCAGTCGGCTTCGATTATCGTTCTAAACTAGATAATACCAAGTGGCGTAATTCTTGGGATTGGGGGCTTTGCATTGGCGGTGCCGTTCCAGCGCTTGTATTTGGTGTGGCCTTTGGTAATTTGTTCTTAGGCATTCCTTTTAGTTTAGATAGCACATTACGCTCTGAATATTCAGGTAGCTTTTTTGCCCTTCTCAACCCATTTGCCTTAGTTTGCGGAGTTGTGAGTCTATCTATGCTTTGTGCACATGGTGGTGCATGGCTCATGTTGCGTACAGATGAAGCTTTAAAACAACGCTCTGCCAAAGCCACTCAAATTATGGCCATTCTATTTTTAATTTGCTTCCTTGTGATTGGAGCATGGCTCTATTTCGGGCAAGTGCCAGGTTATAGCTATGCTGTTGCTATAGATCCAAATGCTGCGCTTAACCCCATAGCTAAAGAAGTAATTACCAATGGTAACCCGGGTTGGATGAACAATTACAGCACCTATCCAATGACTAAAGTTGCTCCAGTTGTTGCCATATTAGGTGCAATTATTGCAATTTTTGCATCTTCAAAAGCAAAAGCAGGTTTAAGTTTTACTGGCACAAGTTTAATGATTGTAGGAGCAATTTTAACTGCTGGCTTTGCTCTATTTCCATTTCTGCTTCCCTCTAGTATCAACCCTAACTCTAGTTTAACGATGTGGGATGCTGTCTCAAGTCACCTTACTTTAGGCGTTATGACTGTCGCTGCCTGCATTTTTGTTCCAATCATTTTGATTTACACAACTTGGTCTTATTACAAAATGTGGGGGATCATCACTAACAAACATATCGAGTCAAACTCGCATAGCTTGTATTAAGGAGAAGACTATGTGGTATTTCGCATGGATCCTAGGCATTTTGATGGCATGTTTTGCGGGCGTACTCAGCGCGCTGTATATCGAACATCATCAAGATTTAGATGAGGAATAAATGATGGCAAAAGCAATGACAGCATCAAATCATCGAAAAGCTCAAGCATTTGCAATGGCCCTTTCTTTTCTGTTGGCATTGCCTCTTGCTGCAATTTTGTTAGTTTATCCTTCACTTATGCTAGATGCTAATGGACACTACAATCATAGCCAGCTTATGCTGGTAATGATTGGTATTTCAGGTGGTTTTATTTATGGAGTAGGTTTCGTACCCAACTTCTGGTTGTGGAAATGGCTATTTAGCCCATGGGTGGCTTGGCCTCTCATGCTTCTAGGCTATTACATCTGGTTTCTAACCTAAATCCAAAAGGACCTCATCTGAGGTCCTTTTTCATTTCAACTAACTTAATAGGTACAATTGGCACACCTACATTTGCCTCAAATGGATATGGCTGTTCATTACCCGTTTTCACATATCCACGTCTTTCATAATAAGCGATCAATTCAGAACGTACATCGAGTACATACATTACGGCGTTAGTGAGATGTGGATCTTCTTTCAATGCATATTGCTCTGCATATTCTAAAACAGACCGACCGACTCTCATATTTTGAACTTGAGGATCCGTACAGAATGTTCCAATCTCAACCTGACTATTTTCAAATGTGAGCCCAATACACGCAACAATGTTAGAAAATTCAGTTTCCGCTATCAATAATGTTGAATTCCTAAGTTGTAATTGTTCTTCTAATTGATGCTCTGTAATACGTAGTCCTTTTACCCACTCTAGCTCTGTTGTCCAACTTCGACCCTGCTGTTCTCGATAAGACTTATTAATTAAATCTACAAGTTGTGGAATATCGCTAAATTGAGCTAAACGAAAATTTAAATTATTCATAAAGTACACTTAGGCTATTTATAAAAATTCTAAAAATAAAGCCGATATTAAATCGGCTTTATTTTAAATAGCAATGAATTAATTCGATTGTTCAGCTAACCATGCCATGAACTTTTGACGCTCAGCTTTAGAAGCTTTCTGCCAAGTTTCAACTAAACGTTGATCATTCGTTTGTGCTCCACCTGTTACTGCCATAGACGTTGCTGTTGGCACAACAACTTGAGCGGAAGTAGGTTTAGCAGATGCATACACTGCCTCAGGCTGTGATTTTGATGATTTAGTCGTAAAGTCAGTAACCTTACCTAATAAGCCCGTTGCAAACCATGGTTTTGCCTCATTGTTTGCACCAGTTTGTTTTACGATTAATTGATTATTTGCACTATACAAAGCCACTGTTGGCTGCTCCGCATATTTCTTAGCTTGTTCAAATTGTTTTGGTGCATCTACCATTCTGAGCTTATAAGTTTGCCCATCTTGGAGTGCTGGAGTTTGAATCGTAACTACCCCAGATTTAATAATGTCATGTTCACCATTTAAATGCTCAAAGTATTCTTGATAGCGCACACTTAAGCTCGCTTCCCCTGCATCAACTTTATAATTATTTTTAGATGAACGAAATAATCCAGAGTTGACTTCCTGACCATTCACCGCAAGGATTACAATTTCCTCTGGTGCTGTAATTGTAACTGCTGAAAATACCGAACCGCTGAGTAATAAACCAATTGCAGCAACACCTAATCTTAAAGTCATCTGTCTCTTTCTCTGTGTTTGATAAGCTATTAAATCATGAGCAATATGCAATATGATTGTGACTATTTTATGACAGTGCAGTGATAGACTAATTTCTTGTTTTTTTATTTTGAAATATCTACCTGCATTTTATTAGTTTTCAATTTGGTTAACCTACCTACTCATTCTAAAAAAATAAAAAAGCACCTAAATAGGTGCTTTTTTTAACTTTCAATTAATTAAAAGTTTTGAAACGATCAGCATCATTAATAAATGCTTTTTCGCCTGCTGGTGCTTCAACTGAACCAAATACTAATTGAGCACGTAGTTTCCAATTTGTTGGAACATCAAAAGCTTCAGCTGCATCTGCATCAACAATCGGGTTATAGTGCTGTAAAGATGCACCTAAACCAAGCTCTGAAAGCGCAGTCCAAGTTGCAAATTGAGCAATCGCACTTGAGTGTTCAGACCATACTGGGAAGTTGTCTGCATATAATTCGAATTGCTCTTGTAAGCTTTTAACCACAGCTTGGTCTTCATAAAATAAAACCGTACCAACACCCGCTACAAAGCTATCAATTTTTGCATTTGTACCAGCAAAAGCATCTGCAGGAACAATTTTACGTAATGCTTCACGAACCAAATTCCAAAATTTAGCATGTGATTCACCGTATAGTGTCACCACACGTGAAGACTGTGAGTTAAAAGCTGAGGGACTATGTTTAACCGCTTCACGAATAGTTTCTTCGATTTTAGTGCGATCTAATGCAACATTTTTACCAATTGCATAAATAGTACGACGATTTTTAATTTTATCTAAGAAAGTAGACATTTTGTTATTTCCTACCTATTGATTGACCAAGGGTCGTTGTTTGGGAATGAATACAGTGTATTAAAGTCATTTTTTATAATCAGCATTAAAAATATGACAGTTCGTTTTATTTTCGCAACAATAAAAAAGATATAGATATGAAAAAAGCTTCACGATTTAGTGAAGCTTTTTAAGATTAATAACCAATTTACTTATCAGTTTCAAACAGTGCTGCAACAAAAGATTTAGCCGAGAATGGTCTTAAATCATCAATTTTTTCACCTACACCAATAAAACGAATTGGCACATGGGTACGACTTGCAATATTAAAGAGCACACCACCTTTCGCAGTTCCATCTAACTTAGTAATGGTAATACCCGTTAAACCTACAGCCTGATCAAACTCTTGTACTTGGTTAATCGCATTTTGCCCTGTACCAGCATCTACCACCAACATGATTTCATGAGGGGCAGTGGCATCAATTTTCTGCATAACACGTTTAACTTTTTTGAGCTCTTCCATCAAATTGCTCTTATTATGTAAACGACCTGCCGTATCTGCAATTAATACGTCAATTCCTTTAGCACGAGCACTTTCAAAAGCATCAAAAATAACAGAAGCACTATCAGCCCCATGGCCTTGCGCCACTACTGAGATATCATTACGTTCACCCCAGATCTGTAATTGCTCAGTTGCTGCCGCACGGAACGTATCCCCAGCAGCTAACATCACTTTTTTACCTTCCCCTTGCAAACGTTTAGCTAACTTACCAATAGTAGTAGTTTTACCAACACCATTTACCCCAACCATTAAAATTACATATGGTGATTTATTAGGATCAATATGCAAAGGTTTTACACGTGGAGCCAACAAAGCAACCAACTCTTCTTGTAATGCTTTATATAACGAATGAGAATAGATCAAATCACCACGAGCTGTACGCTCTGTTAAATTGGTAATGATCGTTTTAGTTGCTTCGACACCAATGTCTGCAACCAGTAATTGCTCTTCAACTTCTTCAAGTAACTCATCGTCAATTTCCTTTCCGCCAATCAAGATATTGACCATACCATCAGCGAAATTACGACGAGTTTTGGTTAATCCCTCTTTCATTCGGCCAAAGAAACCAGTTTTTGGTTGTTCGACCGCTGTTTCTGAAGGAGCTAATTCAACTTTGGCTACTTCAATATTTTCTTGTGATTTAACAGGAGATTCAACGATGGGAACATCGATAGCAGGTAAATTAGGTAATGTGACATCGTCATCACCGATCTCAGCATCTATCAAGAATTTATTTTGCATATTCGATTGTTGCTCCATGCGGATTCCTTGAAAAGCAGCGTGTTAAAAAAGATAAAGTCTAACATAAATTCAAACTTTTGCCTGCCACAATAGTGCTCAAAAAGCTTTGGAAAACAAGATTTATCTCGATAACCAATTTATTGCATATCTTCCTGAGCGAGTGCTGGGTATTGCTTAATATGAGCACCTTCAAATTGGTATGCATGCATTAACTTTAAATACTCTGCTCTATGAATTTCAGATTGAGTCATGAGTAACTCAGCCATATCTTGAGTTCTTGGATAAGTTGCCTGATGAGAGAGTTGTACAATTCGTTGATATTGATCCGGACTAATAGGCCGAAGTAATGCTAAATATGACAGCACAAAAATACAGCCAATGACAATAACCACAAATAGGTTAAAACATTGATCAACTTTTAACTCAGACTTTAATTTAAGGAAATTTTGTTTGAATATGAGCATGACCTACCTCGAATTAGTGTAGTGTAGGGTTCAATACTCATAAGCACAAGATCAAACATCCAGTAAGGCCAAGAATCGTACCTTACTGGATAATAATACTTAGCTTATTAGTGAACGAATGACAGAAAAGTATAAAATTGCCGCAATAATCACCAAGACTAAAAACATGGCAAAGATACTTAATCCTTCTTCTGCATCTGCTGGATGCAACTCGTCTTCATCAGCAATTTTTCTCAGTTCACCATCATACACCTGATAAAACCAGTTTTTTTGTGCGGGTTCTAAATGCCGAGCGAAATCAAATACTCTTTTGCGCTGAGCAAGACAATAATCCCCTAAATGGATCTCTTGATGAAAGATCGCTTCATCTAATAGTTTACGATGATAATGGGCTAGTTCTATGATTTGTTCCTCTCTAGGTGGAGTATCAAAAACAAAGCCGTCGATAGTATTTGTCATATTTTATTCTCCTTGTCTTTTATTCTCATATTGATTTTACTCAAAATTATTTGTGAATAATGTTTAATCATGTATCCTAATAGTGAATAAAGTGGTTTGCACCAATAGTTGACAAATCCATTAATTTGTAATATTAGTTTAACAATACTAAGTTAAATTAATTTAAAGGCACTGGCCTTTAGAAAAAGTAATCATAATTACAATAAGGAGTTTTATATGATTCAACGTATCTCTCATCATGATTTAGAACATGTATACGCAACTGCAGTAAACACTATTCACTCTCAAATGAATTTTCAGGATGCAGTTGCACAGTTAGAAGAAGTTGCTCGCGCTGGGCACGGTAAAGCCGCACTGTTTTTAGCAGAATTGTATTATCAAGGTTTCCGTGTTGAACGTGACTCACTTAAAGCACAATATTGGCAAAAGTTAGCCACAATGCAAGCATAAAGAGACGTCACTTAGGTGGCGTTTTTTTATGTCTGTAAAATTCAAATTTATCAACTTATCTAAAGCCTTACTTCGCTACTTCAACCATGGCTCAGGTGGCGTTTTTATACCTATAAAAAAACTAAATTTATCAATTGATTTAAAACTTCAGACACTATAAGTAAATGAACAGAATTTCATAGCTGGAATATTTGTTTACGATTTGATACCTGTTTAAACTGAAATGTCATCTGATTTTTTTATAATAAGCAAGACAAGTTAAGAAACATTAAATTCACAATGAATAGTTTAAGTAATCTACAACCGGTTTCAAGAGACTTGATGATTAAGATTTATATTTTAAGAACCATGATGTACTGCGGGGTTCTTTGGGGTTTATTTCATCAAGGATGGGCAATTAAATCAGATCAGGAAGATTTTATTTTCCCTTTTTGGCTTAACGGTTTGCAAGCACATCGTTATGCAAAAGAGCATTGGCCACATTACAAACCTAGAAGAATTACCCCTAAAGATTTCCATGAGTCTTTATTACCAACCTTAACTCGACTTAACGTCACTCCTGCTTTGTTTAATTCATCTCATAGAAAATTAAAGCTATCTACTCAGCAAATGCATCATTTCTTTTTTAAACATCCCCATTGGCAAGGAGCGTAAACTTCTTCTTTAGCTTTTTAGCAATCAATATAGAATGCTTTTTGAACGCTTGAATGCAAAACTTATATTTGAATGACTATCAAGTCTTTGCATTTTTATAAAATCAAGCTAATTTAAAACAAAATGATAAAACACAGGACAGAAGAAATGACAATCGTTGCACAAGTAATCAAAAACAAATCAGAGCAAGATATTTTTACAATTTCTCCAGAAGCCACTGTCCTTGAAGCAATTAAGATCATGGCAGATAAAGGGATTGGTGCACTTGTCGTAGCAGACGGCGGAAAAGTTGTCGGAATTTTATCTGAACGTGACTACACGCGAAAAGTGACACTGATGGAACGTTCTTCATATAGCACCACAGTTGCTGAAATTATGACATCAAAAGTAATTACGGTAAGCCTAAACAATACGGTTGAAGAGTGTTTACAGCTCATGACAGACCGCCACTTACGTCACTTACCTGTACTAGACAATGAAAAATTAGTTGGATTTATCTCTATTGGTGATTTAGTAAAAGCTGCAATGGAAGACCAGAAAAACCTCATTGAACAGTTAAAACAGTACATTTCTGGATAATTATTTCACATAAAAAATGGGCATTTTATATGCCCATTTTTTATTGATACCAAAACTTAAAGGTAGTTATTAATTAAAGAGACTAAACGCTCGAGTAAATCATCAGCCTGTGCTTGAGTCATATTAATTGGTGGCAATAAACGCACTACAGAACCTGCTGTAACGTTAATAATCAGCTTATGTTGATCACGAGCAATTGCAACGAGCTCAGCACAGTCTTTAGGTAATTGAATACCAATCATCATACCAAAGCCACGTACTTGTACATTTTTATCTGCCAATTGAGCACGTAATTGATCAACAATATAACCACCGACTACAGCTGCATTTTCTACAGCATTCTCTTTTTGAATTGTATCAATTACCGTATAAACCACACGAGAACCTAGCACAGTTCCACCGTAAGTAGAACCGTGACTACCAGGACCTAATAAACCTACAGCTTTACCTTGTGTCATGACCGCTCCTACTGGAAAGCCATTACCAAGACCTTTCGCAGTCGTAAGAACATCGGGCACAATATTTGTGTGCTGATACGCAAAATACTTACCTGTACGGCCATTACCTGTTTGGATTTCATCTAGCATCATTAGCCAGTTATGCTGATTACATAGGATACGAACTTCTTCAAGATAGCTAAAACCTTGAGGTGCTGTATTAATACCACCTTCACCTTGAATTGGCTCAATCAAAATCGCAACAATATCTGGATGCTGTAAAGCGGCTTCTTGAATTGCTTCTACATCACCAAATGGCACACGGATAAAATCATGAGTTAAAGGAGCAAAGCCATCTTGTACTTTCTTATTACCAGTGGCTGAAAGTGTTGCTAAAGTACGGCCATGAAATGATTGCTCTGCCACAATAATCTTTGGTGAACTTATGCCTTGTTGAGTACCAAATTTACGAGCAATTTTAATCGCTCCTTCATTTGACTCAGCACCACTGTTTGAAAAGAAGATCTCTTCCATTCCTGAAACTTCAGCAAGCTTCTGAGCAGCAGCAGTTTGCCAAGGGATCTCAAATAAGTTACTCGTATGGACAAGTGTTGCAGCTTGTTCTGCAATCGCCTCTGCAATTACCGGATGTGCATGACCTAAACCACATACAGCAATACCCGTTAAAGCATCTAGATACTCTGTGCCATCTTCGGTATATAAATATGCCCCTCGGCCTCGTACAAAACTGATCGCTTGGCGGCCATAAGTAGCCATTAAATGTGATGGTTGATCAGGTTGTATTGGAGCTAGGGTAATATCAGTCATGACGAACTCTGTCTGTATGAGATTTTTAGAAGGGTTTATATAAGCAAAAACTGGCTCTGATGAAAAGTCTCATCATTCATTTATCTAAAATTTCGTCCACTTTTTGCTATCACTTCGGTTTATACAATAAAATATTGAATATTCAATGCAACTTTAAGTAATCAGGTGGTTTGCAAAGCGATGTAAACACCCCCTATAATGCTGCTAGATTAGTTGAGGATCTATTTATGACTGAACAAGCACGTGATACTGAAGCGTTAATCCGCGATCAAATTGCGAAGCATCCCGTTTTACTTTACATGAAAGGCACTCCACAGTTTCCACAATGTGGTTTCTCTGCACGTGCTGTAGAGGCGCTCAGTCAAATTGGTCGTCCATTTGCATATGTAAATATTTTGGAAAACCCTGATATTCGTGCAACATTACCAAAAATTGCGAACTGGCCTACATTCCCGCAACTTTGGGTAAATGGTGAACTTATTGGCGGTAGCGATATCATGCTTGAAATGTTCCAAAATGGCGAATTAAAACCATTAGTTGAACAATACAGCGCAGCGCCAGAAGCGTAAATAATAAAAAAGCCAATCAAAAGATTGGCTTTTTTATTACTCTCGAATTTAACGATCACTCACCCCAACATAGCGAAATAAATTTTCTACACCTAAATCAGACTTCAAAATAATTAGATTTTCATAAGTAGTTGTCGTTAAAGCTTCAAATACATTCATATTCGGATCTTCGTGCAACTCATCTACATTCTGATTCATACCCTCTTCAAATCGATCAGCAACAAATTCAAATCCTAAATCCATAGCAATAAATAAAGTATGTTCACAAGGCTGAATATATTGTTCTTGCACCCAGTCAATTATCGCTTGTTTACAAAATGGACATTCAATATTCGCAGACGCATCGTTAAGTTCGATTAGTTGATAAGGCATGAAATTTGAGAGTAGAGAAAAATTGTAGTGTAAAAGAAAATAATTAAAACTTCTATAAGAGGCGAGAATACTAGTTAAAACAACACACATTAAAATTACAACGTAATTACAATATAATTTCAAAATTCTATTTTTATTTAGAGGGCTAATTAATTACAAATAATTTAGTTTAAGAATTATTGTTGCAAAAATAATGATGTAAAATCGTTGGTGTTGCAGAAATAGGATATTTTAATGCTCACTGATCTTGATGATTTTTATTGTTTTGCTCTCGTTGTTGAGCATGGTGGCTTTAGTGCTGCTGAACGTGTAACGGATATACCAAAATCAAAACTAAGTCGTCGCGTATATAGTTTAGAAGAAAACTTAGGGGTTCGTCTCATTCAACGTAGTTCACGTCATTTTGCTGTTACAGATATTGGGATGGATATTTATAGACATGCTCAAGTTATGATGAATGCTGCACAAGCCGCACATGATCTGGTTGATCACCTAAGTATTCAACCCAGAGGTGTTGTTAAAGTTAGTGTTCCAGTTGATGTTGCTCAAAATCAACTTCCTAAAATTTTGCCTGCTTTCCTAAAAAAATATCCAGAAATTCGTTTGCAACTTATGGTCAGCAATCGTCGAGTAGATGTTATTAATGAAGGAATTGATATTGCTCTACGAGTTCGCTCAAAACTAGATGATGACCCGAGTTTAGTTCTTAGACAATTTGCTCTGATAGAACAGAGTCTATTTGCAAGTCAGGCCTATTTAAATGAGTTTGGTGATATAAAAACTCCTGAGCAGCTAAGCGAACACCGTATTTTAAGCCTTTCTGAAGAGCATCTTGATCAGCAATTCCTTTTGCATGGGCCAGACAACCAGCAAAAGAAAATCAAAGTCAGCCCTACTATAATGGGTACAAACATACACATGTTGGCGCAATTGGCGAGTCAAAACTGTGGTATCGCTTTACTCCCAGAAAGCGCAGCAGAAGATTTTTTAAAATCTGGACAACTTGTACAAATATTACCAGAATGGAAAGCGCCTCACGGTATATTACATGCTGTATATCCATCACGTCGAGGGTTGCTACCTGCTGTACGAGTATTTATCGATTATTTGGTAGAACATCTTTCTGAGCATTAAAATAAAAAAAGTTCGATAATTATCGAACTTTTTTATTTTCAAATTGCAGGATAATTTCCCACACCTTCAGGCCAAGGTGTTAATAGCTCAAAGCCTGTATCAGTTACAGCAACCATATGTTCCCATTGAGCAGATAACGAAAGATCTTGGGTAATGACAGTCCATCCATCATTCAACTCTTTCACTTGCGGTCTGCCCGCATTAATCATCGGTTCAATGGTAAAGACCATTCCCTTCTTTAAAACCAAACCTTGGCCACGTTGTCCATAATGTAGAACATTGGGTTGTTCATGATAAACCTTACCAATCCCATGGCCACAATATTCTCGAACAATGCTATACCCTTCTCGATGGGCAACTGACTGAATAGCGTAACCGATATCACCTAATGTAGCTCCCGGTTTAACGGTATGAATACCAGCAACCATCGCCTCATAAGTTGTTTCGACAAGTTTTTTTGCTTGTGGATTTACATTACCCACAAAATACATACGGCTCGTGTCACCAAAGTAGCCGTCTTTAATAATTGCGACATCAATATTGATAATATCGCCATCTTTTAAAATTTTATTCGGCGATGGAATTCCATGGCAAACCACTTCATTTACTGAGGTACATATTGTTTTAGTAAAACCATGATATCCAACATTGGCAGGAATAACTTTTAAAGTATTTACAATATAGTCGTTACACAGGTTATCTAAATATTCAGTAGATACACCTGGTTTAACATGTGCCTCTATCATTTCTAAAACTTGCGCAGCCAAGCGTCCAGAAACTCTCAACTTTTCTAGATCTTGTTCAGTTTTTATTGTAACAGTAGAAGCTCTCATTCAGTTTTATCCTCGTAGACACTATTTTTACAATGCCTACAAAAATGTAAGTTAATTTAGAATATTTTAGAACGGATATAGGATAGGCTGGAAGCGTTAAGTGCCCAAATATTCAACATTCATAATAGAAATTTATACTTTTATTTTTGCATAATTTCTTTAAAAAGTCAGACATAAAAAATGATTTACGCATTTCTTTCAATGGTTTTTCAACTACATACCTTAACCAGTTGATATTTTTGATATCTATTAAAGGTTTCTATACTCCGAAAAAAATCTTTTTCACATAAAATACCGCTTGATCATGCTCTCTTTTGCTCTAAAATTCCTTCTTTTTTATTAAATTTAATTTATGCAACATCTTCGTACTGGAGATATTATTGCCTTAGGTTTTATGACCTTTGCCCTCTTTATTGGGGCTGGCAATATTATCTTTCCTCCCATTGTCGCTCAACAAGCCGGTGATCATGTATGGCTAGCTGCTATAGGCTTTTTGATTACTGCAGTTGGTCTTCCTGTAATTACCATTATGGCACTCTCTCGTATGCAGGGTTCCATTGAAATTATTAGCTCTCCTCTAGGTCGAGTTGCAAGTCTGATTTTAACTGTAGTTTGTTATTTATCAGTAGGCCCTTTATTTGCAACTCCACGTACAGCTACTGTTTCTTATGAGATTGGTTTTTCTTCTTATTTTGGAACATCAAGTAGTAGCCTTTTAATCTATAGTGCAATTTATTTTTCATTTGTAACTCTAGTTTCTCTTTATCCAAACAAGTTATTGGATACAGTTGGACATGTACTTGCTCCGCTAAAAATTATTGCATTAGCAATTTTAGGCATTGCAGCAGTCATGATTCCATCTGGTTATGTTCCTGCTCCAATCAACCATTACGTTGCTTCTCCAGTTTCAGAAGGTTTCGTAAATGGTTATCTCACCATGGACACTTTAGGCGCATTAGTATTTGGTATTGTAATTATTCAAGCGATTTACTCTCGTGGTGTTACCGATAAAAAGCTAGTGACTAAATATGCAATTATTGCCAGTCTCATTTCAGGTGCTGGTCTTACATTAGTTTATTTAAGCTTGTTTAAATTAGGTTTAGGTAGCCATGAAGTTGCACCAAATGCAGCAAATGGTGCAGTAATTTTACATGCGTATGTTCAACATGCTTTCGGCAATATGGGTTCGCTATTCTTAACTGGCCTCATTTTTCTAGCATGTATGGTAACAGCGATTGGCTTAACTTGCGCTTGCGGTGAGTATTTTGCTCAGTTAACTAAATTACCGTACAAACTTTTAGTATTCATTTTAGTTGGTTTCTCTTTCGTTATTTCTAATCTTGGATTAACCAAACTTATTGCTGTATCAGTGCCTGTTTTAAGCGCAATTTATCCACCTGCAATTGTGGTAATTATGCTGAGTTTCTTTTGGAAATTCTGGCACAAGCCTTCTTTTATTGTAGGTTCAGTAACAAGTATTGCTTTTATCTTCGGGATTATTGACGGTCTTAAGGTTGCAGGTTTTGGTGATTATTTACCCGATTTTCTTCAACACTTACCTTTAAACGAACAAAACTTAGCTTGGTTGATCCCATCTTTAGTTGTTCTCATCATTACCGTAATGATCGACAAAGTTAAATTTAAAAACATTTAATCTAGTGTCTATTTTGAAATCGAGTTTTACCCAAACATGATTTTATATATTGAATAAAATGCTGAGTTTACCCAACCAGCATTTTGTTTCCACACTAATTTGAATGACAAAACAATAATAGATATAATCAATTTTTACTGTAAAATTACACTAAAATAATTTTTAGCTTACTAGGAAAGAAGAGCAACAATGAAAAGTAAATATTACCTAACATTAGCAGATGCAGAGTTTTTAATGGAAGAAGCTCAAAAATATGCAATTGAACACAACTTTAAAGTTAGTATCGCTATTGTTGACGAAACAAGTTCTTTACTACTCATGAAACGTTTAGATGGTGCCTCGCCTTTAAGTTCCCATTTATGTTTAGAAAAAGCAAAATGTTCTTCAATATCAGGTAGACCTTCAAAATTCTATGAAGAACTTTTACAAAATGGTCGCTTAGGTTTTTTAAGTATGTCGAGTGCTCAAGGGATGCTAGAAGGTGGTAAACCAATTCTTTACGACGGTCAAATTTTAGGAGCAATTGGTGTTTCTGGCGTTCAATCTTTTGAAGATGCAGAAATTGCCCAACATGCCATTGACCTCTTTTTAAAAAAACAAAATAGTTAATCTGAACTTATAGAGAAGAGAAATTATTATACTTTTCACTTAAATATTTCTCTTTTCTAAAAAAATTAAGTATTTTATACAAAAATATTTAATATTTACTTTTTTAATACCTTAACCTTTTATAAACATAGAGTTTTTTATAAAACTGCTCAAAAAATTTTCTATTCACTATTGAATTGAATTAAAAATAGAAGTACAACATTAAACTTATTCTTGACTAAAACATTCAGTTTTAGCACAACCACAAGGAGGGATGGAGATGTTATCATTACATTTCAACAAACAAGTCTTCATTAACACTCTGAACAGCAAAGATTCAGTTGTTTATGGAGTAACGCCGCTTGCTCTTATGCTGACTTTACTGTTTCAAGGTATGATTAAGGGAAATCTGAAACCCGAATACTTTATGTATGCGATGGTTGTTTCTTTCATATTTTGTGTGTGGGCCTTTGTCGACCATAAGATGCGAAAATTAGCTAAAAGACGTCTTAGTCAACAGAACTCGAATACTTAAAAAATGGATGAGTGATCATCCATTTTTATATACCTAAAAATAAAAAAATTGTTCCGATAACTAAAATAGCCGTAGCAAGTAATTCAGTCACAATTAATCCTACCATCATTAAAGACATTAACCATGAAGGCAAACTAAAACGGCCTAACTTGTGCGGACGTTTAAATTGATTTGTCGTGTCCTGTAAATAGCCATGTAGGATATAAACTAAAATTGAAAAACTAAAAAACAGAATATTTGCAAACACGCACCACAAAGCAATATTTTCATTTAAAACAGTAAAGTAGCTTAAGACAGCTAGAATTAGGCTAGCGGCTGCATATAACAAACTACTTCGATGAGCGATATCTACATAATAATGAGCACGACTTAATTCTGAACAGCGTATTTGCCAATATTTCCATACCCCGGTTACCATCCCTATCCATAAAAATATGCCACTAAACACAATAGCTAACTGTACAGCCTGTGGTAAATCCATCTTTTTTCCAATTATTCGTTTTATTCAAATTTAATGAGCTATATAACATAATTATTGACTTTATAGTCACATTTTAATCAAGTTTCATTTTAGAACTCGTGTAAATTAAAGATATCTACAAACTTATCACTACGAAATATTATGGATAATACTTTTGAAACATTTTGGATGACCTGCAAAGATGGTTATCAACTTGCTGCACATTTTTATCCAGCTCAATCAAAACAACTGGCCAATCCCGTGTTGATTTGTCCAGCCACAGGTATTACCAAAAACTTTTATCATTCTTTTGCTAGTTGGTTAAGTGAACAAGGCTATGACGTATTAAGCTTTGATTTCCGTGGAATTGGAGATTCATTGCATGGGCCGTTAAAGCAAAGTGGTGCAAGTATTAATGATTGGGGAACTCTCGATATCCCTTGTGCAATTGATACTTTATTAGGAAAAACCCAAGCACAACAAGTTACTCTTCTTGGCCATAGTGCTGGTGGGCAATTGCTAGGAATTGTGCCTAACTTCCATAAAGTAGCAAAAGTTGTTGCAGTCGCAGGTTCTACTGGCCACGTAAAAGGTCTTAAGGGTAAAACCAAGTTTTTAGCGCCAGTGATGTTTAATGTTATCTTCCCGATCTCTAGTGCCTTAAAAGGTTATGCTGCTACCCAATTTATTGGAATGGGAGAAAACTTACCTAAAAAAGTCGCTCAACAGTGGCGTGAATTTTGTAGTCATCCCGGTTATGTGAAAAACGCCATTGGTAAAACTATTTTTCAGGATTTTCATACTGAAATTAGCTGCCCTATTACTTCTATTTGGGCAAGTGATGATGAAATTGCAACCGAGCGTAATGTTGAAGCTTTATTAAAGCTGTATCCGAATGCACCTACAAAAATGCTAGAGCTAAACCCTATTAAACTCGGATATAAATCAATTGGGCACATGTTAATGTTTAAAAAATCACATCAAAAGTTGTGGTCGCTCTTGGAACAAGAAATTCGACACTAATTTTAATTAATCTTTCACTTTTTTTGCCTCTATACCCGTAATCCGGTATAGAGGTTTTTTTATCTGGAGGATTTAACTCCTTTTATAAAATTACTTTATTATCTTTATGGTTAATATAAAAATTTAAAATACTATTCATGGATTATCCTTTGTATTAAAAACAAGCATTTTTTACGTAAATACGTCGATATACCTTTAAAGTTCTGCTATGGTAATTTATACGAAGCTGTTGTTTAAAAACGGTTAAATTAACCTATTTTTAATACAAACGGCTTCTTTTTTTCTGTTTTAGCTAAACCTAAAGATATTGTTCAAGGATAAATATGCTAGCACTAGAGCCTCGACATATTCATATGAATCAACATGCTGTTGATAAAACTCATGCATTACAGTGTCTAGTAGATATATTGGAGAAAGATGGGTTAGTCACACCTGACTATATTACAGGACTCATTAATCGTGAAGAGCAAAGTGCAACCTATTTGGGTCAAGGCATTGCTATTCCCCACGGTACTCCCCAATCTCGTGAATGTATTTTAGAAACAGGTATCCGTTTAGCTCACTTCCCCGAAGGAATAATATGGGATGGTGAAAACAGAGTTTATTTAGCTGTTGTTATTGCAGCAAAATCAGATGAACACTTACAAGTCCTACAAATATTAACCCGAGCTTTAATGCATGATGTAAGTGAACAGGTAAAAAATGCAAAACAACCTGAGCAAATTATTGAAATATTACAAGCTCAGCCGTTATCTTTAAATTTACATGAAAATTTAATTCAAACTGAAATTGAATCCCAAGATATTGAAGATTTGTTTTGGTCAGCATCTCAAATTCTAAAAAAACACAATTTTGTAAAATGTGGTTTTCTAAGTTCGCTTGATCCAGATCAAGTTATTCAACTACAAGATCAAATCTGGTCTATTTCAAGTACCAAATTCGTTCAACAACCAGCAATCAGTATCGTAAAGCCTCGCCATGCATTAGAGTTAGGTGAAAAAAAGTTAAATACACTCGTATGTATCGCTGCCAATGAGCAATTAGATAGCCAGAGATTTAATCGGCTAATTGATATTCTGTTTAATCCAGAGCAAGTTGCACAATTAGATCAAACACAAGCGCCAAATGAAATTGCCAAAATCATTGGGGCAGATGTTATTCCAGATTGGCCTCATCGTTCTGTTGTACTCGCTAATGCACATGGATTACATGCTCGACCAGCAACTCATTTGGTGAACTTAACAAAAAGTTTTCAAGGTGATATTCAGGTCGCAGTAGATGAAGGAAATTTTGTTTCTGCTAAAAGTTTGACGCGCCTCTTGGCTTTAGGATGTAAACGTGGACAAACTCTACGTTTCATTGCCGAACCAGAAACAGATGCAGTCGAAGGTTTAGATAAAGTTATTCAAGCAGTACAACAAGGTTTAGGTGAAGAAGTCGAACCTATACAATCTTCCGATATAAAAATAGAGCCATCAAATAAAATTGAAGCTCCATCAAAACTACTTAGTTCAAATATGGGCATTGCCGCTTCAAGTGGTTTAGCTTTTGGTCCTGTTCATGTCATTAAACCTAAGGTTTATCAATATGAACGTATGGGTTTGAGCGTCAAAGTAGAAAAAGAAAATCTTGATATTGCCCTTCATGCAGTTAAAAACAACATTCACCAAGTTATTGCAAAATCTGAAGTGGCTGAAATTAAGCAGATCTTCCAAGCACATTTAGAAATGCTTGACGATCCAGATCTTATTAATGGTGTTTATCAAAAAATTAACTTAAACCTTTCTGCTCCTGCTGCTTGGCATGAACATATTGAAGCAGCAGCCAAAGAGCAAGCAGCTTTACCAGATCGTTTATTGGCTGAGCGGGCTGCAGACTTACGAGATATTGGCGATCGGGTTTTGGCTCAACTTTGTGGTGAAGTTATCATTGAAGAGCCTAAAGAGCCTTATATTTTAATTATGTATGATGTGGGACCAAGTGATGTGGCCCGCCTTAATAAAGATCGAGTTGCAGGTATTTTGACATCCGTAGGTGGTGCAAGTGCACATAGTGCTATTGTTGCTCGTGCTTTAGGTATTCCTGCAATTGTCGGTGCTGGTGAGCAAGTACTAGATATTGAGCAAAAAAGTTCTCTTTTAATTAATGGAGATACAGGAACCTTTATTTTAAATCCTAATACTCAGCAAATCGAACAAGCAAAACAAGAACGCGAGCATCAGAAAAAAATTCGTGAAGAAGCTGAACGTCACAGTCAAGAACCTGCAATTACTCTAGATCAGCATCAAATCGAGATTGCTGCCAATTTAGGAAAAGTTCAAGCGACAGCGCATGCAGTCGAGTGTGGTGCTGAAGCAATTGGCCTACTGAGAACAGAGCTTGTTTTTATGGCGCATAGTAGTGCTCCAAGTGAAGCTACCCAAGAAGCAGATTATCGTATTGTTTTAGATGCTCTTGCAGGCCGACCACTCGTAGTACGTACTCTAGATGTAGGTGGTGACAAACCACTCCCTTACCTTCCAATTGCTGAAGAAGAAAATCCATTTTTAGGATTAAGAGGCATCCGCTTAACTCTGAGACAACCAGAGCTGTTGCGTCAACAACTTATTGCTTTGCTTAAGGCTGCCGATGATCGCCCTTTAAGAATCATGTTTCCAATGATTGGCCGTGTAGAAGAATGGCGCGCAGCGAAAGCCATTCTTGACGAAGTAAAAGCAATATATCCGTGTACCGACTTACAAGTTGGTATCATGATAGAAGTTCCTTCAGCTGCTTTACTTGCACCTATCCTTGCTCAAGAAGTGGATTTCTTTAGCATAGGAACAAATGACTTAACTCAATATACTTTAGCCATTGACCGTGGGCACCCTATCCTCTCGGTTGAAGCAGATGGCCTACACCCAAGTATTTTGCAATTGATTGATCAAACTGTAAAAGCTGCCCACAAACATGGCAAATGGGTGGGCATATGCGGTGAACTCGCTGCTGATCCAAAAGCTGTACCGATCCTTATGGGTTTAGGTGTAGATGAGCTTAGTATGTCACCGAATAGTATTCCTTTGGTTAAAGCTCAAATTCGTACACTCAACTACAGCAAAGCTCAGGTGCTTGCAAAGCGTGCACTAGAATGTGATAGCGCCCCTGCTGTACGTCAGTTATCCGAACAAGAAATGTAAAGATTAGGAATGGTAATGGCTAAAGTTTTAACAATTACTTTAAATCCTGCAATTGATGTGACCATACAACTCAACGAGTTACAGATCGGTCAAGTGAATCGTCAAGAATCTGTAGAAATACATGCAGCAGGCAAAGGGTTAAATATTGCACAAGTTTTAAAAGATTTGGGGCATGAGGTTATTGTTTCTGGTTTTTTAGGAACAATGAACAAACAGATTTTTGATGAGCATTTTAAAAAAGTTCAATTCCAACCAGAGTTTATTTATATTGAAGGTGAAACTCGCCAAAATATAAAAATTGCTGAACATTCCGGAAGGATGACTGATTTAAATGGAAAAGGTTTCTTAGTATCCGAACTAGATAAAAAGAATCTCTTTCAAAAAATCGAAATGATTTTACCCCAGATCGATGTAGTTGCTATTGCAGGGAGTCTCCCGCAAGGGTTTAATGTTGATGAGCTACAACAACTTATTAAATTCATTCAAGGGCAAGGCAAAAAAGTTGCGCTTGATACAAGCGGTAAAGCATTAGTCGCTGCAATCGAATGCCAACCATGGATGATTAAACCAAATACAGATGAATTAGTTGAAAGTTATCAGCTTCCTGCCGCGACGTATTCTGAACAAAAAAAGCTTTTTGAAAACTTAGCTAAAATTGAGCATGTCGTAATTTCGATGGGTGAAGACGGTGTAAACTGGTTACATGACAGTCACCCACTTCATGCCAAAGCTCCTAAAGTGATCGTTAAAAGTACCGTAGGTGCAGGTGACTCTCTTTTAGCAGGAATGATCCATGGTTTAATCAATGGTTTCTCTGCCGAAGAAACATTAAAAACAGCCACAGCAATTGCGAGCCATGCTGTAACACAAATAGGTTTTCGCATTCCTAATGCTGAAAAGCTAAACCAGTTAAAAGCCCAAACTACTATCAATTCATTGAGTGAATCTGATGCCAACTGCTAAACATTTATTATTTGTCATTAATAGTCCGCAACAGCAAGTCAATGCTTTGATTTTAGCTCGTAAACTTGCACAAGTTGCATCCCAACAAGGTTATGAGAATAGCATTACCACGATCAACGAATTCGATCCGAATGAAAGCTTTGACCAAGTCATCGTGATTGGTCAACGGCCGAAAGATCTTCATATTTTTGGTGCACATTCTTTATCTTTCATTAGCATTGAAGAGATCAAAAATGATGCACACACAGCTTTGCAAACGGCATTAAATAATTTTAAATTTGCCCAAGACTGGCAAAATGATAATAGCCTAGCGTTAACTACCGCCAAAAAATTTGTTGCAATCACTGCCTGCCCTACGGGGGTTGCACACACTTTTATGGCTGCTGAAGCTTTACAACAAGGTGCAGAAAAACTGGGTTATGACATTGAAGTAGAAACTCAAGGTTCTGTGGGTGCAAAGAATATCTTGTCACCTCAAGCTATTGATGAAGCAGACATTGTCATTCTTGCGACTGACATTGAAGTTAATACAGATCGTTTTGTAGGTAAGCGCGTTTATCGATGCGGAACAGGCTTTGCTCTAAAGCAAACAGATAAAGCCTTTGCTGAAGCTATTAGCAATGCACAAGTTTTAGAACAAGGTAAGCAACAAACATCTGCAGAAACCAAAGATAAAACCGAAAAAGTTGGCGTATATAAACATCTCTTAACAGGTGTTTCTTATATGTTACCGATGGTGGTAGCTGGAGGCCTTTTAATTGCTCTCTCTTTATGCTTTGGCCTTAATGCAGCTGAACAAGCAGGCAGCTTACCAGCTATATTAAAACAAATTGGGGCCGCTGCATTTATGCTTATGGTTCCAATGCTATCTGGTTATATCGCTTACTCGATTGCTGATCGTCCTGGTCTTGCGCCTGGTTTAATTGGGGGCTTACTCGCTTCTCAGCTACAAGCAGGCTTTTTAGGTGGCATTGTCTCAGGTTTTCTTGCTGGCTATATCGCGCTTTTTATTGCAAAAAAACTCAAACTTCCTACAAGTTTAGAAGCACTTAAACCTATTTTAATTATTCCCCTATTAGGTACATTATTTGTTGGCCTTATCATGTTTTACGTGGTGGGTCAGCCAGTAGCACATATTTTTGAGCTAATGAAAGACTTCCTAAACAACATGGGTACAACAAATGCCGTATTAATGGGCATTATATTAGCAAGCATGATGTGTATTGATTTGGGTGGTCCAATCAATAAAGCAGCCTACGCTTTTACTGTCGGCTTACTGACAACAAACACGTATATGCCCATGGCAGCTACGATGGCTGGCGGCATGGTTCCTGCTATTGGTATGGCTATTGCAACTTTCATTGCTAAAAGTAAATTTAGTACAGGAGAGCGAGATGCTGGAAAAGCCGCTTTCGTATTAGGTTTATGTTTTATTTCTGAAGGTGCTATTCCATTTGCAGCAAAAGACCCAATGCGTGTAATCCCGACGTGTATTTTAGGTGGAGCGGTGACCGGAGCACTTGTTGCCCTTTTCCATTGCGAATTGGTTACTCCTCACGGCGGTGTATTTGTTCTTTTAATTCCGAATGCAATTAATCATGCTTGGTTATATCTTGCTGCAATTGCTGCAGGTAGTATCGTTACAGGCATAAGCTATGCCATTGTTAAGAAAAAGTTAGAAGAAAAGCCCGTGGCTATTTCATAATAAAAAAAGGGAGAATTTATATTCTCCCTTTTTTATAAATTATATATGCCAGATCTCATAAAAATTTAAATTAAAAACTACTTAATGGTTAATTGTCTAAGACTTAACTCATTTAATCTGAATAGCTCTTGCCATAATTTGTGCTGGCACTTCCTCTGCCAACACTACAGTTAAAGTTGGTTGGTTTTGCAATTTAAGAGATATATTTCAAGTAAAATTTATAAAAAATATAATTTATAGACAAAATCCACTCTCTATCATAATTTATGATTTAAAAGTAAATATATAAATTACAAATAAAATCAATAACTTATAATGAAAACTAATTTTAATTTACTAAATAATAGATGTTTCATGTTAAATGTATGGTAAATTTTATCAATATAAAAATAAAGCAAAACATTGATATATAAAAATATTTATTATTTAAATATCTTGATTTTTCATAATTATGACTTTAGAGACAAAAACTTTCTCGTTCAATGCCACGGTCAAATCATAATTTTTTTTCTACGATGCGGTTGCAAGCAATATCGTTCATTTAACGATCAAGCAAGCTTAGATGCAAACTTATATATCGATTCAAAGAGCTTTTGAGACTGCTTTGTTAAGCAGTATTAATTTTCAATACTCTTTGATTATAGAGGAAGAATATTTTTAAGTTCGTGCAAAGATATAGTAATGCTCTATAAAGATAAGGACTATTCAAGGCCATTATCAACTGAAGCTATATAACTTTTGCTCATCAAGTAAAGTCCTGCTATAACTTGCTTGATGAAACTATATTTTTCAACTATTAAAGATAGTTCACCAGGAATGCGATCCACCAAGGTATGGGGAAAAGTCAATGACAAAGAAGTATGCGCGTTTTTTACCTACAACAGAATCTTTTACTCTTGAAGATTTTCCATATTATTGGATTACTCAAGTACATGCCCAATATGTACAAAACATTGATAATGCTTTAAAAAAATATGGTTTAGATAACTCACGTCGACGTATTATGTTGGCTTTAAGCAGCAAGCCCCATGCGAGTGTTTCTGAACTTTCAGATATGATTATTTCAAAAATGTCGACTACTACAAAAATCGTTTATCGATTAAAAGATGAAGGACTGGTTGAAACATATTCCTGCCAGTCTGACGGCCGAATTACCCGCGTAGTACTTACAGAAAAAGGCACTGAAATGATCAACAAGATCAACGATCTAACCAGTGTAGTACTTGAGCAGTCTTTTGAAGGTATTACTCCTTTACAACTCGAAAAAATGATGGAAAGTTTAAAATTACTTTTAAAGAACCTTTCTCGTTAAAACCAAATAAAAACTCTCTTATAGATAACAATTTAAGCTCTCCTTACGAGAGCTTAATTATTTTAATATTTTGTCTGAGCCATTGAGAGATATAGCAGCCTACATAAAATAATCAATTAACCTTCCATCTGTTGACTTGAGCTTGCAACTCAAGTAGAAATTCTCTTTCAATCACTGAATAGCAAACTCCGGAAAAATGGCTAAAAGAAAATACAAAAGTGACAAGTTTCAAGTACGTCGTATTAACCGTAAATGGTGGGTACTCGAAAAAGATCTTGAATCAAATTGCTATTTAAAACATGAGCAAGTGGCGACAAAAACATTAGCAAACAACTATGCCGATGATTATATCGAACAATACTACATCAACCTGTACATTCAAGAACAGTTGAAAAAACCAGAAACTGTGTAAAAAGCCATTTTGGCTTTTTTTATTTTTAGTAGTTAGAATTTCTAAAAATTATGCATAAAAAAAACCTACATCTTGGGGAAAATGTAGGCTATAAAATGCACAAAAAGGAAATATATATCCTTTTTGACAAAAAGAATTTTACGATAATAGAAGCCTTTATTTTATGTTACTTTTGTAAACTTAATAGCGATTATTGTATTTATTTAAACTATTTTTAGAATTTCTTTATTTATATAATCTAAATAAAATTTAATTTACTAGCTTTTTTATTTTTCCTGTTTTCTTCCTCTCATCGTTAAGTTTATTTTTATTAAGCTAATTATATTAGGCCAGTTATAAGCTTCTGTTTTAATAAGTTTTTTACAAAAATCATCATAAATATTTTTTTAAAGTCAAGAATGCTAAAAACTAATAAATAACAAAAACATAAATTAAATATTAAGTTTATAATAGTTTCAGCAACCCAGTTTTAGTTCAAAAAAAATACACATAAATTTTTTTTATACTATTTTGGATACTACAGAAAGATTACAATACCCACTAATAAATAGATTAATCAACTCTCAATCTTTCTAGGCATGTTATGACTTCAATGTCGAACACTACCCAAAAGCATTTTATTGTTGAGCAAATTCCACTACCAACTTGGGTAAGTGATGAAAATGGCTTGATATTATATTGCAATGCAGAGTGTACAGAATATTGGTTGGATACTTTTTCTCCATTGCCAGAGCAATGGTTAGATTTTATATATCCTGCTGATTTAGATGAAGTCAAAAATAGATGGCTCGAAGCAATTCGCCTTCAAAAAAGAATAGAATTAAAATGTCGACTTCTACAAGCTGGAAATCAATATAGATGGTGCAAACTCTCTATTCAAGCCTCTAAGTATCACGGCCCATCTCAGGTTAACGAATGGTATGTAAGCTTTTTAGATATTGATCATGATATCCAAGAACAACAAAACTTGCAGAAGAATATTGAAATACAAAATCAAATGTTAGACATCAGTGAGGATTGCATTAAAGTACTTAATGTAGATGGCACAGTTTCTCATATGAATAAATCAGGATGCCTCGCTTTAGGTATCCCTGTTGACGAAACAGAATTTGGAATGAAATGGCTTGAGTTATTACCACCTCATATCCGTAAGCGTGGACGTGTTGCTTTAAAAAAGGCTCTTCAAGGAAAGGTTGCCCGATTTGCAGGGATGAGCTGTTTACCCAATCAAAACCCTGAGTATTGGGATAATATGCTTACCCCGATTCATCGGGAAAATGGTGAAATTGGACAAATACTTTGTGTCTCACGTAATGTTACCCAACAACATTTGGCAGAAAACCAGCTCAGGAATATGAGTGAGAGAGATGAGCTGACTGGTTTATGTAATCGGCGCTCATTTAAATTTCAACTTAAACGTACCCTCACCTACTCAAAAGACACCCAAACAAGTGTGGGGTTGCTTTTAATTGACCTTGATCATTTTAAACATATTAATGACACTTTAGGGCATAGCGCAGGCGATCATCTTTTAAAAGTTTTATCCAAACGCTTTAGCCATTGTGTCGATGAAGAACGATGTTTTGTTGCGCGATTAGGTGGAGATGAATTTGCGGTTATTATTAATAACCTCAAATCCGAAAATGATGTGCGCGACCTAGCAGCCATTTTACTTCAACAGCTAAATCAACCTATCACCTATTTAGGTAATGTTCTAAATGGTGGCATGAGTATTGGTTGCGCAATTTACCCACAAGATGCCATAGATCAGTCAGGTTTACTTAGTTGTGCTGATATGGCATTACATGACTTAAAAGCACGTGGTCGTGGCGGAATCCGCATGTATGATCCATGCATGATGCAAATGACTGAAACAGTCGCTTCTCAGCTTAATTTAGCACGCCAGTTAATTCGCCATCATACAATTCAGCCCTACTATCAACCTAAAGTAGATTTAAGAACCCATCATGTAGTGGGTTTTGAAGCTTTATTAAGATGGCATACCACATCAGCTCAAAGAGGCTACCCTGCACAAATTGCAGAAGCTTTTAAAGATTATAATTTAGCGAGTAAAATCGGTGAAACAATGCAACATCAAGTTTTACGTGATATCGCAAAATGGATAAATCTTGGTATTACACCCCTTCCTGTTTCCTTAAATGCCGCACCTGTAGAGTTCTTAAGAGATAACTACGCTGAGCGACTTTTGAAAAAGATTAATCAATTTCAAATACCGACACATTATATTGAAATTGAAGTCACTGAGCACATGTTGGGTGATCGAGGTTCAGAGTATGTAATCCGAGCACTGAATAAATTAAAACAGCATGGGGTCCGTATTGCACTAGACGACTTTGGTACTGGTTTTTCATCGCTCACACATATTCGAGATTACCCGATTGACAGTTTAAAAGTAGATTGTAGTTTTATACAAAAGATGCAGCATGACCCATCAATTTATGCAATTGTGCAAGCAATTGGGTTACTCGCTCCAAATTTATCACTTGGGCTTATCGCTGAGGGGATTGAGACGCCTGAACAAGAAGAGCTACTTCGGCAGTTTGGTTATAGTATAGGTCAAGGATTCTTATTTGAATCTGCTATAGATGCCAATCAAGTTATTTCAATACTTAGACAAAATCAACCTTACTTAGAAAGTCATTACAATGCTTAAAGCTAAAAATAGCTAATAAGCTTTTTGGATCTATTCATACTAAAAATAAACAATAACTTTTAAAAAATTGTTCATAATATAGGCATAAAGATAATAATTTGGTGTTTTGCCACCCCACATTGTCACAGGACAATAAGGAGCAATATATGAGTTATCACCATATTTTGGTTCCAGTCGATGGTTCTCCTACTTCACTTATTGCTGTCAATCATGCAGCGGCAGTTGCTAAGGCTTTTGGTAGTAAAGTGACTCTAGTATATGCGCTGACCATAGATCCTTTCATTTCTGTAGAATTTATTGATAGTACAGAATTAGCACAGGATTACTTTAATAAAGCTAGAGCATCTATTCAGACTATTTTAGATCAAGCTAAAGAACAATTTAGCCAGCATGGAATTTCTGTTGAAACAAAAATTGTTGAAGGTCACACAATTCACACAGAAATTATTAAAGCTGCTACCGAGCTAAAAGCAGACTTATTAGTGATTGGTTCTCATGGTCGAAAAGGGTTTAAAAAATTCTTCTTAGGAAGTGTGACTCAAGCTCTTTTAGGAGAAATTCATTTACCGGTACTCGTCGTAACCGAATAGTTTTTCTAAAGCAAAAAACCGATCTATAAAGATCGGTTTTTTAATGGGTAGTGTTATTGAGTCTTATATGTAAACTTAATGAGAGATCCTGGATTTTCCAATGTGTTGGTTACAGAGCCATCATCCTTTTGAACATTCCCAGCAGTGTCAGTTAATACATATAAAACATTCCCATCTGGGCTGGCAATTACATCACGATAACGGTTGTTGCTTTTAAACATTGGCACAGCATCATCATAAGTCGTACTGTAGGTTGGATCTAGCTTGATACGGAAAATAACGCCACGTTTTAAAGATGGAACCAATAATGTATTTTCCCAACCAGAAATAGCTTTTTTACCGCCCTTATAGACGTAAGCAGATGACGGCGCAACTGTTGGCCAGCAAATATAGACCATATCCCCACAAGTTGGGTCATTATAGTTATAGGTATCTTGAACGGTATATAAAGTTTTTAATGGCGGTACAAAGTTTTTACCAGTCCATTCAGATTCTTTCGTTACTGGTACACCTGCGGCTACTTTTACTCCGTTCTGAGCCAAATCCTTAATTGATTTATTGGTGGCTGCCGAATAATTTGCATAAGCATAACCACTATCGTCTTTATAACCTGCTACATTTGGCCAGCCATAGTTTCCGCCTTTAACTATGATGTTAATTTCGTCATCAGAGTTTGGACCTTGTTCAGATTGCAACAATTTACCATTTGGAGCGAATGCTAAGCCCTGTGGGTTACGGTGCCCGAGTGTATAAATATGGCTAACCACCCCGTTAAAACTTGGATTATCTTTTGGAATATTTCCATCAAGATTCAAGCGGAGTACTTTACCCATGTAGGTGTGATAGTCTTTGCCATTCAGCTCTTGTTGAGTCGGCGTGTGTTGTGCTTGATTTGGCAAGAACAAATAAGCAAGTTGGTTACGCCCTTGGTCACCAATCGTATAATAAATCTTTTGATCTGGACCAATGACAAGACGACCTGACTGATGGTCTTTCGATGAAGGTAATCCTGCTAACAAATCGACTGGTTTCTCAAGCGTATCTGTTGACTTGTTATAAGTATAGCGACGAATAATCGTTTGATTCGGTAATTCTTTATCTAGAGATTTCGGATTTTTAAATGTGCCTGAAATATAAATATAAGGATTATTTTTAAAGTCAGGATGAAAAGCAAAGCCTAACAAGCCATTTTGTCCATCAGCATCACTTACAATCTCAGGCACCTGAAAAATTGTTTTTACACTGGCCGACTCAGGATTCACTCTTAAAATCTTACCTGTTGCTCGTTCAGTTAACCAAATTTGATTATCAGGTCCCCATAACAAAGCATGTGGCTTATTTAAATTAGTTAGAATAACTTTTTTATCAAACTTGTCTATTTTAGCTTTAGCAAATTGAGAAGGAGTAAGAGGAACATCAGCTAATGCTACATTGAGAGTAACTAACTGAGCAGCGCCCAGTAAGGCAATTTTAGCTAATAAATGTTTATTCATGTGTCCACCTTATAAATTGTCAGAATTTTCCGAGAATTTTTAAACCTTTATTAAAGGCTTTGTACGTCTTCTCTCTATATTTCGTATTATGATGAATAGCAAATTTATTAAAATCCAATTTCCTGAAAGGCTCTGTTGCATAAAAGTAGCTATTAAAAATAAATAAACTCTTTTTAAGATGAGCTCCTTAACTTTACGATTTTTCTATTTATTTACCGCTCTACTCATTTTATATCTAAATTGCCTTGAAAGCGGCGCAATTTAAATAAACACTTATTAACGAAGTAATTGATTGTTAAAAATTAATACTTAAAGAGACAATACTAATGAGAAAAATATACATCATAAAAAGATAAAAGTTAGAAGCTGTAATTAAAGAAAAGTTTTATAAGCAAGGCGGTCTTATGTGTGCAAATTTTAAACCTATTAAGAAAAATCATGCCGATCAATTAAATTTATTTGAACCAACTTTTGAATATAAGTTGGATATTTTCCCAAGTGATGATTGTCCACTCATTTTATTGAATCAAAATGAGCTTGAGTGGCGAAATGCTAAATTTGGAATGCTTCCTCCTTATGCCAAAGAAATCGCATTTAAATATGCAACTTATAATGCCAGAACAGAGACAGTACAACAGAAACGCTCTTTTAAACATGCTTGGTTAAATAACCAATTTGCACTTATTCCTGTTGAAGCCATCTATGAACCTAAATACATCAATGGAAAAGCTCATTGGTATGGAATTTTCCGGCAAGATGGGAAACCTTTTACACTTGCGGCGATCTATGAGGAAACACTTATTGATGAACAGAAAGTTAGGTCAATGTCGCTATTAACAATTAATGCTGATCACCACCCTTTTATGAAACAATTTCATAAACCTAATGATGAAAAACGATCCATCATTGTGATACCTGATGATCTGAGGAATGATTGGCTCAAATGCTCTCACACTGAAGCAAAAGATTTTTTCCTAGATATGCCTTCGAATGAGTTTACTTCGATGCCAAAAGCCGAAATGAAAAATTATGATTAACTCGGTTTAGCAAGCTTAGGTTAGTCAACCTTAAAAACTTATGTTATTCTTCGGGCACTTTTAAATGCCTCAAATTTTCTATACCTATGACACTTACGCCACCTTAAGTTTATTTACGCTTATCTCCTGTAAATAACTCATCACTGTTTAGTGATGTGGTGTAGTCGCTTGTGTTGGTATATCACATCACTAGCCTTTTCAAAATTTAGAACTTAGGCTATTTCTCATGTTAACGAATGTCCGAGAACAATGGTTCTCTAATGTCCGCGCAGATATTCTTTCCGGTCTTGTTGTGGGTCTTGCTTTAATTCCAGAAGCAATTGCATTTTCAATTATCGCAGGTGTAGATCCAAAAGTTGGCCTATACGCCTCTTTTTGTATTGCCGTCATTATTTCTTTTGTCGGCGGTCGTCCGGCTATGATTTCGGCTGCTACGGGTGCCATGGCTTTGGTTATGACAACGCTCGTAAAGGAACATGGACTTCAATATTTATTTGCTGCAACGGTATTAACCGGTTTCATACAAATTTTGGCTGGATATTTTAAACTTGCCAAACTCATGCGTTTTGTTTCCAAGTCAGTTGTTATTGGATTCGTTAATGCCCTAGCCATACTCATCTTTATGGCTCAATTACCAGAATTAATAAGCGTGACATGGCATGTCTACTTACTAGTAGCTATTGGTTTAGGAATTATTTATCTATTCCCCTATATTCCCAAAATTGGAAAATTCTTTCCATCTCCCCTTATCTGTATTGTGGCAGTCACACTACTCGCTATTTTCTTAGGCTTTGATGTTCGAACGGTTGGTGATATGGGTTCACTACCCGACACTTTACCGATATTTCTAATTCCCGATATTCCTTTTAATTTAGAAACACTTCTGATTATTCTTCCATATTCTTTAGCTCTTGCTGCCGTTGGTCTACTTGAATCAATGATGACGGCAACAATTGTTGATGAAATGACAGATACATTTAGTGATAAGTTTCAAGAGTGTAAAGGTCAAGGCATTGCCAATATTGCCTCAGGTTTTATGGGGGGTATGGCGGGTTGTGCCATGATTGGTCAATCAATGATTAATGTAAAATCGGGTGGCCGCACACGTTTATCCACTTTTTGTGCAGGTATATTCTTACTTATTCTCGTTGTATTTTTAAGTGATTGGTTAAAGGTTATTCCCATGGCCGCTCTGGTTGCCGTCATGATTATGGTATCGATTAGTACTTTTGAATGGAGCTCACTGACTCAATTTAAAAATAATCCTAAAAGTAGTAATGTCGTTATGATCGCTACAGTTATTGTGGTAGTTGCTACACATAACTTAGCGTTAGGTGTATTAACTGGGGTATTACTTTCAGCACTTTTCTTAGCAAATAAACTTGAAAATGATATTCGTATAGAAACTTCATTCGAAGATCAAGCTCGTCTATACGAATTAAGAGGTCAAATATTTTTCAGTTCATCTGAAAAATTTATGCAAAGTTTTAACTTTAAAGAAGATATTAAAGACGTCATTATTGATCTCACGCATTCTCATATTTGGGATGTGACTTCAGTTGCCATGCTAGATTCAGTAGTGAATAAATTTCAAAAGAATGGTATTAGGGTAACAGTTCGCGGTTTAAATGAAGCCAGCTCAATCATGATTGATAAATATGGTACTCATGCAAAAATTTAAGAAAGGTCCTTTGGGACCTTTTCTAATTTTACGCCATGCTTCTTATTAAGGAGATTTATATAGCAACCGGTTTGGACTTCCTGAAGGACTTTTTACCACATTAGTACTTGCTTGGTTTAAAAGATTGGTCGAAATGGTCTGAGGTGTTGCTGTAGGTGTACTTTGCAACATTTCAGCAACTACTCCAGCCACATGTGGCGTAGCCATTGAGGTTCCGTTTAAAACTTTAGTTGCTGTATTACTCCCAATCCAAGAAGAGTTAATCTGGCTTCCAGGTGCGAAAATATCAACACAACTTCCATAATTAGAATAACTGGCTCGAGTATCAGTATTATCTGTAGCAGCAACAGTAATCGCCTTACTTACTCTGGCAGGAGAAGAACTACACGCATCTGTATTAGAATTTCCTGCTGCCACAACCATTACATAACCATTATTAAATAAGTTTTCAACCGCACTATCTAAAGATGTACTCGCTCCACCCCCTAAAGACATATTCACGACAGCAGGCTTTTTACCATTTTTCAATATCCAATCTAAACCCGCAATTACGTTACTCGAAGCACCAGATCCATCACATCCTAAAATTCGTATCGGTACCAAACTTACATTCTTAGCAACACCATAAGTACTGCCTCCCACTGTTCCTGCAACATGAGTACCATGACCATTACAATCCGTTGTGCCATTTCCATCAGATATCGCGGTATAACCACTTAATACTCGTCCAGAGAACTGTTGATGTGTAGACAATATTCCTGTATCAACAATATAAGCTGTTGTACCTGAACCAGTCTGTAAGTATGAATAGGCTGAATTTAAAGGTAAGGTTTTCTGATCAATACGATCTAGTCCCCAATCTGGATTGCTTTGGGTAGTCGCATCAATTTTCATGATTGTGTCATTTTCTACTGAAAGGACATTTGGATTTTTTTTCATGGCTTCAACAAAAGCAGTACCAGCGGCCTCAGGTAGGTAAACAGCAAACCCCTTAAGTACAGTGTCATAAGTCTGCAATACTTTCCCACCATGTTGTTTAGCAATATTTTGTGCAAAATCGTTAGAAGCACCAGCGTCTTTATTGAGAATAACAATATATTGGTTTTTAATGATTCCTTTTGCTTGAGAAGAACTTAATACAGAATTTGTTGTAGCTGGTGCAGCATAAATTAAATGACTCACAGCTATTGTTAAAAGAAAATTCGAAACTTGGCAAAACTTCATAAAAAATCTCCATATCTTTTACTTCAGATATCGTTGTTATGATCAGTACAGTTTTTATATTGAGGGGTAAATTTTTTAGAAAGGAATTTTTATTATATTCTCCATGTATTATGACCAAGTCATATTTTCATAAAACTTGGGTACATGCAATGCTCTTATCTTTTTTCAATTAAAAGTGAGAACCAATTCAAATAAATTAATAAAGCAAAAATTTTAGATTAGTTAGTTATTTTACTCTTTTATCATTTAGATTAGGTAGGATGTATAATGTAAAAATATATAATCATTAAAAATAATATAAATGTAGAAATAATGAGATATGTGCCAGTCGTATTAAAGCTTTTTAAAAATTTCCAGATATCCATAAATAAAATATAAAACAGTACGTTATAGAAATTCTTGCAAATTTCAATATAGCCTTCAACTAAAAGAGATTTACATTTTTTTAAACTATAGGTGTTCAATGTCAAATACGTAAAGATATATTGCATAAATACTACTTACTTAAAGTGGCGTACAGTCCTTAAAATATTGCAGTTAAAATAAATACTAAAATTATTATAATCTATAATTATTTAATTCTAGTTTTGGTAGCTCAACCCTACATCCAGCTAAAGGATGTCTACAATTAAGGCTATATTCAATAAAACCATCTTTAATAAAGTAATTACAACAGTCATTTATAGTTATGATTGAATCAAATGTAGGTTTTTCCAAGTTATTATTAAAATCCCATTGGTTTCCATTGGAGAAAGGATGATGTACAGGAATATAATGAAGGTATCCGCAACCAGGACACATATGTTTATACATACCTCCTTCAAAATATTGTAATTTCATAAAGGCTCCTTTATAAATAGAAAAACCAACTCATAAGAGCCGAGTAAACCAATTACTTTAAAATACTATATATTATTTAACCATCTACTATAACTTTCTTTTTTATATTTAATTTACCGAAACTATATGACAAATTCATGAAGATTAAACAACTTATATTTCAATTAACTTATTAAACGACAATTCAATTTAAATAATAGAAATCTAATATAAAGTTATTTATTATTTAATTCAGTTCTATCTTATTAATTTATATTAATCATTAAATAGATATTAATCCATATCTAAGTACAAAACTTTGTCTACCTTATTGTTTTTAAAAATCAATAAAAAAGTCCGTATCTTGGGAAGCTACGGACTTGAAACTCAACTAAACAACAGCTAAACATTTTGCCGCTTAGTGAGAAAGCACTATCTTTTTAATCTAATTAAATTCTTTATTCCGGTCAATAAGAACATACCTTTTCTACAAAAAATACAGCAAGTTGTGAACTAACTCACATTTAGATCCTGATCGCTTAAGTTAATTATTTTATAAAATAATATTTTATATATTATTTTCAGTTATCTAGCTTAATATATATCTAAAATAATGCTCTAAAATCGTATAATGATTGATATGAGGTATAAGCTTAAAAGATATTAGATTCTGAGCTCCTCCTTTTTTAATTTCAAAATAATTTTGGCTTTGCCATTTCAACTCATCAAGTTCCAGTTCACCACATAAAATTGAACATGGAATAGTAATTCGATCGCTGTAATGAATAGGACTATATTTTAAAATATCTTCACTTGAAAGATTGAGAGCATGATTTAAATGGGTGCTTTGAATAGGTTCTAAATCATAAATTCCACTTAACAACACCATCTCAGAGATAATGGGATGGCCTAATGACAAAGCAGCTAGATGTGCCCCTGCTGAATGCCCAACCAAAATCACCTCGTCGGTTCGCCAGTCTTGCTCTCGAATAAAATCGAGAGCTTGATTAACTTGAGAAGTAATATCTGAAATTTTACTTTGTGGTGCCAGATCATATTCTAAAAGCACACACTGTGCGCCCTTGGCTAGAACATACGGTACGATAAATGCAAAATCTGACTTATCACACCATTGCCAATAGCCCCCATGAATAAAAATAACAGTCTTTTTAGCTTGCTCTAAAGGAAAGAAATCTAAAGTTGATCTTGGGTTCGGACCATACTGAATATCTGAGATATGGGTGAACTTTTGGTAGCTAAGTAAACTTGTCTGTTGAAATCCTGCCAATATTTCATGTTCATTCGCTACAGTTCTAGCATTGTCATATAGTCTCATAGGTGTCTCACTTTAATGATTCTTCATGAGCATTTAAAGCAAGCTTGGCTGATGATCGTTTTAAATAATAGAAAAACGTAAGCACAACAACTAATGGAATCCCAAATTGTAAAGTTGACTTGAACTCATTGGTAAACCATGTCGTGACGGTGATACTTAAAATTGCAATTAATCCCAACAGTGAAATTAACTGGCTCGCTGGAACCTTAAATTTTAATTTCTGCCCTTTCCGCGCCATATTTCTTCTAAAAAACATATGGGTAACAAAAATACTGCCCCAAGTGAACAACGCACCAAACATAGATAAAGCAATCATGATCGGGAAAGCAGAGCTCGGATTAATGGTATAAACAATACTCGCGATACCAATACCAACAGCTGACAATAACAATGCGTTAATTGGTACGCCATTGTGACTAATACGGCCGAATAGTTTTGGTGCATCACCTGCTCGTGACAAGCTAAATAGCATACGTGTCGAGATATACAGCATACTGTTCATGGCTGATAAGGCCGCAACAATTACAATAAAGTTTAAAATACTATCTGCATATGGAATACCTACAATTTTCATCACCATCACAAAAGGACTAGTCGCGTCTGCTCCAATTAAAGTTGTCCAAGGAACAAGTGCCACTATGAGAAATAAAGACAGTAAATAAAATAGGATTAAGCGAATCGCAGTACTTTTAAAAGCTTTCCTAACCGCTCTTTCCGGATCTTTAGCCTCACCCGCTGCTACGGCGATCATTTCAATACTTAAATAGCTAAATATTGAAATGATTACCCCAATCCAGACTCCACTCAAACCATGAGGGAAAAAGCCCCCATGCTCGGTTAAATTAGAAACAACCTGAACTGCTCCTCCATGACTTTGCGTCAAAATACCAATTGCTAAAAGAATAAATACAATAATTGCAAAGACTTTTATGGTCGAAAACCAATATTCAACCAATCCAAAAGCTTTAACGCTATATGCATTAACCACAAGTAACGTCAGAGAAAAAAACGCAATCCAGACCCAAGAACCTACCTCTGGAAACCATAATTTCATATAGTCAGCAACTGCTGTAATTTCTGTACCGACCGCTAAGACAATACATGCCCAATAACAATAACGGACTAAAAATCCCGCAAGTGGACTTACATAATGCTCAGCATATGCTCCAAATGAGCCTGATGTAGGGTGCTGAACCGTCATCTCAGCCAAACAAGCCATAATAGCAAATGCGATTAAGCCGCCAATGGCATAACTCACAATGACAGCGGGACCAGCAAAGCTGATTGCAAACTTGCTTCCCATGAACAGCCCTGTACCAATCGCTCCACCAATTGCAATCATTCCCATCTGTTTTGCAGATAATTTCTTATGTAAACCCGCTTCTCGATTTTGTATCTCATCAAAACTGCTCATAGGCCCTCCTAGCCATTCTTCTGCTATTAACCTTTAATGATCAGGTCACTTCGCTGCGCACTAGATAACGCTCATTTTTCCATTCACTATTCAGCATAATTTGCTTAAGTTGTTGTACAGCATTCCAGATATCTTCAAATCCCAAATATAAAGGTGTAATTCCGAAACGTAATACTTCTGGCTCTCGGTAATCCCCAATCACACCACGAGCAATAAGTGCCTGAATAATTTCATAACCAAACTCATGTCTATAACTGACATGGCTGCCGCGATATTTATGGTTTAAAGGAGTAATGAGTTCAAAGCCAAACTGAGTACATTCTTGTTGAACAAGTTGAATAAACAAATCAGTTAATTTGAGTGATTTCTCGCGTATTTGTTGCATATCAGCTTGTAAGAAAATATCGATACCACATTCAATTAGACTCATCGAAATGATAGGTTGAGTTCCACACAAATAACGACGAATGCTATTGGCTGGTTCATAGTGCTGAGCCATATCAAAAGGTTTTTTGTGCCCCCACCAGCCCGAGAGAGGTTGCCAGAACTGATCACGATGCTTTCGATTTACCCATAACAACGCAGGTGAACCCGGACCACCGTTTAAGTATTTGTAAGTACAACCAATCGCAAAATCACTGTTGCTTTGATTAAGATCCATAGGCACCGCACCAACCGAGTGACACAAATCCCAAATAATCAAAGCATCTTTAGCGTGAATTTGTTGATTAATAGACTCCATATCATAGAAATATCCGGTCCGATAATTCACATGAGAAAGAACAACCACAGCCACTTCTTTTGCCAAAACACGGGATAGATCATCTGCACCATCAATCAACTCAACTTGATAACCTTGATTAATCAAGTCTATAAAGCCTTCAATAATATAAATATCGGTTGGGAAGGCATCTTTTTCTGCAACAATAATTTTACGTTCCGGAAATTTTTCGGCTTGAATTTTTACCGCTGCCGATAAAACTTTAAATAAATTTAAGGTCGTTGAATCTGAAATAACCACTTCCCCTTTTTCAGCACCGATAAGCTGCGCGACTTTATCTCCGAGTCTAGTCGGTAGCCCCCACCAATCTGCTTTATTCCAACTATTAATGAGGTCCTCGCCCCACTCTTTAGCAATAATATGCTGAGCAACCTCTAATGATTTCTTTGGTCTTGCTCCCAAAGAATTCCCATCTAAATAAATGACGTTTTTTGGCAGTGTAAATTCATCTTTAAACTTTTTGAGTTCATCTTCCTGGTCCCAATAGAGGCATTGTTCTTGAGTAATCATTTGTTATTTCACCTATTTTCAACATTTCCTTTGTTTTTGAATTTTATCACGCCAATTCTTACGATTTATTCGATAATATTTGATTAAAATTTGCTATTTTCGTATAAAATTCGAATTAAAATTAAAAACCATGGATGAAATTCGAAAATGAATGTAGATGCGATTGATCTTAAAATTTTAAAATATTTGCAAGATAACGCTCGGTTAAGTAACCAAGAACTGGCCGATCTCGTTAACCTTTCGGCTTCAGCATGTCATCGACGAGTTAAAATTTTAGAAAGCAATGGTGTAATTGAAAAATATCAAGCCAAAGTTAACTATGAAAAATTAGGAATAAAAATTGAGGCAATTGTCGAAATAAAACTTGCACAGCTAACTGAAAATGATCACAACTTCTTTTTAAGTCAGATCAAAAATTTTGATGAAGTCATTAATGCATATATTATTACGGGTGAGTCTAATTATGTTTTACACGTTGCGACCAAAGATTTAAGTTCTTTTTCTCATTTTGTTATTAACACCTTAAATAAAATTAAAGGTGTAGTCAGCATCAATTCTAAGATCATTTTACAGAAGATTGTGCAAAAACCACTTTGATTTTCCTGATTTTTATTAAATAACTCTCTCATGATCGAAACTCAGCGTTTGATTCTAAGATAGTGGAAAGAGATTGTGAATCTTTTATAAAATGGGTTTAGATGAAGTTGTTATGCAATTTTTCCCCAATCTTTTAATGCCCCTTCTCAAGCTGTAATGGAGCGGAGAGGAAGGCAAATATTAAAAACTTTGCTCATCCAAGGTTCCTCTCCATCACTAATTAAAAGTATAAGTCTTATGTGAAATTACGAGCTCTTCATTTAATTTTTGATTTTTAAATTCAAAATTTTAAGTTATTAATAAATATTTCTTACTCATCAAAATCATAGCCAACACAGGTGGAGCATTCCCAATATTCATGAATTTTAGTCGCGATATCTTCTTTCTCCATTGTTGTGAGTACATAAAAGAGCTTAGCCTCTTTATTTTTTCTTAATATTAATAAGTTGTAATAATCATACTCAGGGCCATTAAGCCCTAATGTTGGCTGTGATTCACAGTGCTTTTCTGCTTTGTAGTGCCATTCAAGCTTATAAGTATCAAGGCCATCAGCGGCATTAATTACAATACCGTCATTGGCTCCGCCAATAAATCCAATTTTCATTGCTTTCTCTAAATTCTTATTAGGGGTAATTTTAAATATAACTTTAAACAAGTATGCTTCAATTTATAAAATGTATGTCAATACGTATCCTATGTAAGTAAAATTAGCCATAAATATAAATGACACATAAAACTTCTAAATTCTGAAACTTTGTTCAACTAGTTTTATTCCATACACGAAAATTTTCTACTAAAAGTATTTATTATTTTTTTGTTTTGCAAAATTACAGGCTATAATTTTCAAATCATTTATCCTCCCTACCCATCACATTAATTTAATCTAAACAACTTTTGAAAAAATTAATGAGTGGAGTTTTAAATTAATTTTTTATATCCCAAGCTTCTTTAATTTATGATTTTAAAAAGGATATATGGTAGATGTGTCTTAAAAATTTTGCTTTGAATGGTTTTGGAGATATTTAAAATATGTCTAAAATCGTAATGTTTGACATGGATGGAACTTTATTAGATCTCGCTTTTGATGATTTCATTTGGAATGAATGTCTTCCTAAGCGACATGCAGAGATACATCAACTTTCACTTGGTGAGAGCCAGAAAACACTCTATCAGTTCTATCAATCACATAATCATACACTTGTTTGGTATTCATCAGCTTATTGGACTAAAACCGTAGGCGTTGATGTACTCAAATTACAGCAAGAGTTTCAGACCAAAATTCAAGCTCGTTCCGGCTGTACTGAGCTTCTACAACAACTGAAAGCCCAAGGATATAGTTGTTGGTTAGTTACAAATGCTGATCGCGCAAGCTTACGGTTAAAGCTCAATAATATTGCAATTGAACACTTCTTTGACGTAATCGTATCGAGTGAACAAATTGGTTATGCAAAAGAAGACATTTATTTTTGGCAAGAGCTCCAAAAATTGCACTCTTTTGATCCGGACTCAACAATTTTTATTGATGATACAGCTCCTGTACTAAAAACAGCTGAAAAATTTGGTATCAAGCACTTGTTTACTATCTTACAGCCCTCAAGTCTAAAGGATGTAAGAAAGCATGAGGATTTAGAGTATAAAGCGCTAGATCGACTTACAGAATTACTGTCTATATTGAATCAAATTGATAGAAAGGATAATGATGTCAAAATTGCTTGAAAACGATGCTGTAGAGACCATGCGTGTCGACAAATGGTTATGGGCTGCTCGTTTTTTTAAAACTCGTTCAATTGCTAAAGCAGCGATCGAAGGAGGTAAAGTACATCACAATAATGAGCGTGTAAAAGTTTCAAAAGAAATTCGTGTCGGAATGGAACTTATAATTCAACAAGGTTTTGATAAAAAAACCGTTGTCGTAAAAGCGCTTTCGAATACACGAGGTCCAGCGCCAGTTGCCCAGCAACTTTATGAAGAAACAGAAGTAAGTATTGCTAGACGGGAGTTGATTGCATCCCAACGAAAATTGCATAATCTTGCTCGACCTGAACATAGACCGAGTAAAAAGGATCGTCGTCAGATTAATCGCTTTAAACAGGAGAATGATCAACACTGGTCATATAGTGATGAATAAAAACGTCGAGTTGTGTCGCACACACACAGACAACACATAGAAGCTATAGAAAAAATCTGTCACTATTAGCCCTGTGAAACAAGTTGAGATTCAATGCATCCACTTGGGTTAAACGTGATGAACTTAGAGTATTGAGGTTTTTGAGATGGATGAGAATAAAAGCAAAGCATTACAAGCCGCGCTAAGTCAAATTGAAAAACAATTTGGCAAAAATACGGTGATGCGTCTCGGTGACAACACTGTTCAAGCTGTTGAAGCTGTATCTACAGGTTCTTTGACTTTAGATATTGCATTGGGGATTGGCGGTTTACCAAAAGGTCGTATCGTTGAGATTTATGGTCCAGAATCTTCTGGTAAAACCACAATGACTCTACAAGCGATTGCGCAATGTCAAAAAGCTGGTGGTACTTGTGCATTTATCGATGCAGAGCATGCATTAGATCCACAATATGCACGTAAACTCGGTGTGGACATTGATAATCTACTTGTATCACAGCCTGACAACGGTGAACAAGCTCTTGAAATTGCAGATATGCTAGTTCGCTCTGGCGCAATTGATTTAATCGTTGTCGACTCAGTTGCTGCACTTACTCCTAAAGCAGAAATTGAAGGCGAAATGGGCGACTCTCACATGGGTTTACAAGCTCGTTTAATGAGTCAGGCACTACGTAAAATTACGGGTAATGCTAAACGCTCAAACTGTATGGTTATTTTCATTAACCAGATCCGTATGAAAATTGGTGTAATGTTTGGTAGCCCTGAGACTACGACGGGTGGTAACGCATTGAAGTTCTATGCTTCTGTACGTTTAGATATCCGCCGTATTGGTCAAGTCAAAGAAGGTGATGAAATCATCGGCTCTGAAACTCGAGTTAAAGTTGTTAAAAACAAAATGGCTCCTCCTTTCAAAGAAGCTATTTTCCAAATCCTATACGGTAAAGGTACAAACCAGCTTGGCGAACTTGTAGATTTAGCTGTACAACAAGATATCGTGCAAAAAGCAGGTGCTTGGTATTCGTATCAAGGCAATAAAATTGGTCAAGGTAAAAACAACGTTATCCGCCACTTTGAAGAAAACCCTCAAATGGCTGGAGAGATTGAAAAAGTTATCCGTGAACAACTATTAACTACGGGTACTAATGGCGCTGTACAGGTAGAAGAGGAAGAAGAAGATCTTCTATTAGAATCTTAATCAGTATCGCTCATTAGTCTTAAAAACGCCCTTCGGGGCGTTTTTTATAAGGAAACCTAATATGTTCAAAAGATCAGAAGAACAGTCTCAACAACGTGCTTTGCTTACAGGTCAGCGTTTGCGCTCCTATGCTTTCGCGCTATTGACTCGTCGAGATTATTCAAAAGCAGAACTTACCGAAAAATTAAATCGTTATGCACAAAACTCAGAAGAGGTTAAGCAACTTGTTGAAGAGTTATCTGAACAAAACTATCAAAGTGACCAACGCGTTGCAGAACTGACATTGGCTAGCCAAATTCGAAAAGGTAAAGGCCCAAAACGTATTAAACAAGCGTTAAAAACAAAACAAATCGAAAATGATTTAATTGCAGATGAAATTCATAACATTGATTGGGTAGAACAGGCTTATCAGCTTAAAGTGAAGAAGTTTGGTGAAGAAGTAGAAAAAGATCCTAAACTTAAAGCAAAACAAATGAGATTTTTACAATATAGAGGATTTGATTTAGATGTAATTATTAAAGCAATCCAACGGAAAGTGGATTAAGTAATGGTGGCAGCCCCACTAGCAAAACTTCGGCACATCATAGATCTGCTACCGTTGCTACCTTCCGGTCCTGGCGGGGTTCACAGAGTACAATTGCGAAGCCACCAGCGGGGCTACCATTGCAAAACAGAGTATAGAGATTTTTAAAAGAGTTGCAAGCCCTCTTCACATTTTTAAGCAAGTTTATGTTTCAATTGATTAATTCATCAGCAAAAATACATAAATTTCTAGAATTTCTAATCTTATATTCTTTCTTGATACTTATTTTTAATAAAATATGCTTGAAGATTGTAAACTATTCTTGCATTTATACTGTTAGCTGTTTTAATTGCAATGATCAATTAAAACCTTAGATAGCTAGCGTGAATAGTTTATATATTCCCTTCTCAAGTTGGCTTTTACATAAAATTATGGACCTATACTCATGCGATTGATGAAGCATTCTTTATTATTTATTGCCTTAATGAGCACTACTTCTCTCTATGCCAATATTCCAATTGAATCGCGCGGTTTAAGCCAAAGTGGCGGCAGCTCAACCACTACTGCATCTAGCAATTCTTCAGTTCCTAGTAATTTAAATTGGGAATTGATGCAAAAAAATCAACAATTAGAAAGTGATATACGCACTCTACGTGGACAATTAGAAGAACAATCCAACGATATTGAACAATTGAAAAAAGATTTAGCTAATCGCTATACTGATTTAGATCAACGTCTAGAGTTACTTAATCAAAAAGTAGATCCGGAAAGTGCAACGCCAGACAATACCGCAAATAGTGATGCTACAACTGCGGGAAACACAGAAACCCCACCTACTGACAATAAAGCATTAAATAGTACAGCTTCTACAAATCAAGTTACCCCTTCCTCCCCAACTCAAGTAACGCAACCTGTTCCCTCATCGCCTGTACAAAATCAATCAAACCCTGTAGAACTTGAAAAAGCAGCTTATACAGTCGCTTTAGATGCCTATAAACAAGGTGGAGCAAAAAAAGCGATTGCTCCAATGCAAAACTTTATCAAAAATCATCCTAATAGCGTCTATACAGGGAATGCCTACTTTTGGTTAGCCGAGTTTAATTTAGCTACTGATCCAGTAAATTATAATGAAGCTAAAAAGAACTATAATGTAGTCGCTACGCAATACCCAAATTCTAGTAAAGCTCCTCGTGCCCTTTACCAACTCTACAGTATTGCCAAAGATGTCGATAAAAATACTGTTTCAGCAAATCAATATAAAGTTAAGATCTTAAGTCAGTATCCAAAATCTGAAGAAGCCAAATTTTTTAATAAATAAAAGTTTTGAAGAAAAAAAGACACCGCTTATTGCGGTGTCTTTTTTATGATATCTTGGCTTAACGCACAATACCACGTTCTGACTGTTCAACAGAGTCAATTAACAATTGAGCTTCTGGAACATTCGGAAGGATATCATTTTTAATCTGCTCAACCGCTTGAACAGATGTCAGGCCAGATTTAAAAATCAATTTATAAGCCTCTCTAAGACCTTGAATTGTATTTTTAGACCAACCCTTTCGGCGCATACCCTCAATATTGATACCAAATGCATGTGCTGGATTACCAGACGCCATAACATAAGCCGGCACATCTTTTAAGATTAAAGATGCTCCCCCAACCATACTGTAAGAATCAATTTTACAGAATTGATGAATCCCAGAATTACCACCAATAATGACATGATCACCAATATGTACGTGTCCAGCAACACCGACATTATTTGCGAAAATATTATGATCACCAACAACACAATCATGTGCAATATGCGTATTAACCATCAATAAGTTATGACTACCTATTTTAGTTAAAGCATTATCTTGTACAGTTCCTCTATGTAAACTGCAATGCTCACGAATTAAATTATGATCTCCAATCTCTAACCAAGTTTCTTCCCCTTGGTATTTCAAGTCTTGGCAAACTTCACCAACACTTGCGAATTGAAAAATCTCATTATTTTGACCAATTTTGGTAAAACCACCCACTACAACATGTGAATGTAATTTAGTACCAGCACCAATTGTCACATTTGGACCAATAATACAATAAGGTCCTATTTGGACATCTGGGGCAATCACTGCAGATGGATCAATAATGGCCGTAGAATGAATTAAATCGTGATTGCTCATGCCTGCTCTGTTTTTTGGTGTGAAATCATAATTTCAGCGGTTGTTGCTACAATACCGTCAACGGTAGCCGTACAGTTATATTTGTAGATACCGCGTTTTTGCATTACTAATTCAGATTTTAATACAAGTTGGTCGCCCGCAACTACTTGTTTTTTAAATCTAACCTTTTCTGCACCAGCAAAGAGGAATAAAGAACCTGGTTTTGGCGTCTCATTGTTCATAATGAAACCTAGAACGCCTGAAACTTGAGCTAATGCTTCTACAATTAATACACCCGGCATAATTGGATATTCAGGGAAATGTCCTTGCAAGAACTCTTCATTGATAGAAACATTTTTATAACCAACAATACTGTTGTCAGTTACTTCAGTCACACGATCAACCAATAAGAATGGGTAACGATGCGGCAAATATTGACGAATCGTTTGAATCTGCATTGGTAATTCAGGGATGGCAAATTTAGGTGTAGTTGACTCGGTCATAATATTCTATTTACGCAAATTAAAAGTTGATTCAAGAGACTCTATTTGAGCTTGTATATGATCAAGTCGTTTAGTGATTTGGGTCAATGGCACATCTGCTAATTGTCGCAAGCGTACAATCGTCTTTTTCCAATGACTATTTTCAAATAATCCAATTCCTGAAGAATAGGTACCAGCTTCAGAAATATTTTTTGTGACCATTGACATTCCTGTTAAAGTCACATTATCAGTGATTGAAAGGTGACCAGACACACCACAGGCGCCTGCAAGAATACAGTTTTTGCCAATTTTAGTGCTTCCTGCAATTCCACATTTAGCAGCAATAGCAGTATTTGAACCAATATGAACGTTATGTGCAATTTGCACAAGGTTATCAATAATTACCCCATCTTCCAAAATTGTATTATCTAAAGCACCCCGATCAATACTACAATTTGAACCAATGCGGACATCATTACCAATAATAACTGAACCTAATTGTGCAATACGATTCCATTTACCTTGATATGGTGCAAAGCCGAAACCTTCACTACCAATTACGGTACTTGCATGAACTCGAACGCGGTCAAGTAATTTAGCTCCACCGGTAATAGTGACATGAGAATCAATAAAACAATCCTTTCCAATTTCCACATTATCATCCAGACGAGTATGAGACTGAATAATCGTGTTATCTCCTACTACACAATTTTCACCAATTACAACATAATGGCCAATATATGCATTTTCAGAAATAATTGCAGATGGATGAATTTGAGCAGTACTTTCAATACCTATTGATGTGATCTTTTTATCAAAAGCATGGGTAAGGATGGCAAAAGCTAAATAAGGATTATCAACAATAATAAAATTTTGTTTATCAGTAAGCCGTTCTTTAATTGAGTTTGTAACAATGTACGCACCCGCACGGCTAGCTTTTGCTTGATCAATATACTTTTCGCCATTCACGAAAGTAATATGACAAGGTTCAGCATTTTCTAAACTTGCTAAGTTTATAAATTGGAGATTACCCGTACCAACTAACTCACCATTAACTAGGTGAGCTAGTTCATCTAAACGATAATGTTGCACTTTCATTAATTTATTTCATTGAATTAACCTTTTGTATCATTTTATCAGTTAAATCATATTTAGCGTCATAGGCAACGGTCGAATTTTTATTCAAAATGAAGTCAAGATTATTTTCTTTTCGTAATTGTTCAGCAGCTTGCTTCACACGGCTCTCAAAAGTTGAGTTCATTCCTTGCAAACTAGTTTGAACTTTAGACTGCAACCCTTGTTGAGTTGAATTAAATTCATTTAATTTTGACTGATATTGAGTTTGAAGCTTTTTAATATCATCTTCTTTCATTTTTTGCCCTTGAGTTTGGGCTTGACGCTGAAGACCTTCTAGCTCTTTACCCAACTGCTCAAGGCGAGTAGTCGTTGGTTTAACGGATTGATTTAAACTTGCATTTTGTTGTTTTAAATAAGTACTGCTTTCAACAACTTTAGCAAGATCAATCACGCCATAACCAGCGGCATTCGTCATAGCAGAAACTGTAAGGCCTAACCCTAACATTAATATATTTAATTTTTTCATCTTAATTTGTGTCCTTATTTGATTGTTTAGTCAAGTCGTACTTAGAAAGTACGACCGATTTCAAACTGAATCTCTTTAGTTTCATCACCAGGCTTATCATTTAACGGGAATGCATAGCTAAGAGATAATGGCCCAATCATGGTAATCCATGTGAAGCCTACACCTACGCTATAACGCATATTGCCTAAATCAAAACCATAATTATCTTCACAGTATTTTTTAGCATTTGGAATTTCTTGGCCATTCATACGCATAGAATAGGAACCAACGTCACACTTAGTATCAAATACCTGACCACCTTCAGCAAAAAGAACTGGACGCACCTGACGAGTCCAATCTCCTTTGAAAGGTAACGGTAAAGCAAGCTCTGTACCAAATTGAACTAAAGCATTACCACCGACTTCTTCTGGAGAAGAATCATTTTTACCTTCTTCTTGTAAATTTACACTGGCATACTTAGGACCCAAGGTACTGTTATCATAACCACGAACAGAACCGTAACCACCCGCATAGAAGTTTTTATAGAACGGCAAATCATTACCATAGCCAAGCTTACCATAACCACGTAATACAAAGCCTGAATTACTAATTGGCCAGAATGCCTGAGCATCATACGTTACTTTTTGGTATTCAACATCACTACCAGGCAAACCAATTTCAAGGCCAACTCGATGTGACATCCCAGAAGTTGGGAAAATTGGTCTATTTAAGGTATTATATGACCAACCTAAATTCAGGTTATAAGTAAAGAACTCACCCTCAAAAGCATTGTCATAACTGGTAAGACCTAACTCATTATTCTTCGAATCTACACATTTAGTAGCAAGATCATAACCTTCTGGCTTAGTAGTTGGAGGCGCGACTCCATTTGCTTTATCAATATCAGCTTGAGACTTATAATTTCCTGAACAGAACTCCCCCTTACCAGTTGACTTTCCACCATTTTTTAATAAGTAATCACGCACATAAGTTGATACAAACGCACCCGTAGTTACTTTGGTGTTATCAATACCAACCGAAGCACTTAAACTTTGATTTTCATCAATTGGATAACCAAAACTTAAACTACCACCAAAACTATCGGTAACATAGTTATTAACGTTATAGTCATCATTTAACTTTGTTTTACGGTAATAAACATTATAGCCGCGGCTTACCCCATCAATCGTAAAGTAAGGATCAGTTACACTTAAGTTATAGTAATCTTGAGTTTCAGAACGAGATAAATCGATCGAAACGCGGTTACCTGTTCCCATAAAGTTAGTTTGACTTAAACCGGCTTGGAACGTGATACCACCACTTTGTGAGTAACCTACAGCTAAGGTTGTAGTTCCCGAGTGTTGTTCTTCAACATTTACGTTTAAGTCCACCTGATCCGGTGAATTCGGGATACGAGCTGGTTTAATATCAACTGTTTTGAAGAATCCTGTACGCTCTAAACGTACTTTAGATAAATCAATTTTTTCATTACTCGCTAAAGCGCCTTCCATTTGACGCATTTCACGACGCAATACTTCATCGGCAGTTTTACTGTTACCTGTAAAATTAATACGACGTACAGTAACTTGCTGACCTGGGTTTACATAGTAATTTAAGTCAACAACACCCGTTTCATTATTAATTTGCGGAACAACGTTCACATCAGCAAAGTAATAACCAGCATTACCATATTTACGCAATAACAATTGCTTAACAGCATTTACTTTTTCTTGTGAATAAGTATCGCCATCTTTATAAATTTTTAAAGCTTGCAGTTCTTCAGGTTTATAAAGTGCATCACCTAAAAACTTGGTTTGACCAAATTTGAACTGACTACCTTCCTCTACAGCAACTTCAATAAAGATATTCTTTTTATCTTCACTAATATTAAGCTGTGAGTTATTGATATGAAAATTGATATAACCTTTATTCAGATACATCGCACGCAAAGCTTCAAGACTTGCTGCCATTTTCTCTCTAGCATAACGGTCATTACGAGTTACAACTGAAGCCCAGCCACTTTCTTTAACTGCGAAAGCTTGTTTAATTTCACTGTCTTTAAAAACAGTATTACCAATGATATTAATATTAAAAACTTTAGCTGCCGTACCTTCATTAAAATTTAATTTAAGTTCAACACGGTTATTTGGACGAGCAATAGTATCAATAGTTACATCAGCATCATAACGGCCTTGCTGAGTATATTGCTGCTCTAATTCAGTTTCAATTGTTTGTAAAGCTGACTTCTTAAAAACTTCGCCTTCAGCAATGCCCATTTTTTTGAGGCCTTGCTCTAAAGCCTCTTTAGGAATAAGTTTGTTACCCTTAAATTCGAGTTTTGAAATAATTGGGCGCTCTACGACATTAAAAACTAAAGTGTCGTTGTCTCTTGAGGCTTTAATATCGTCAAAAAGTCCAGTGGCATACAATGTTCGAATTGCTTCTGCGATCATCGGTTCATTAACGCGATCGCCACTGTTGATTGGCAACATGGTAGAAACATTTGCAGGAGTAAGACGAACCAATCCATCTATACGAATATCTCGAACAACGAAATCATCAGCTGCATATGCTTGTTGTACCGCTGCCATAGCGCTAACAAGTGCCAAAGGCATTAAAAAATGTGTGTGCCGCATGCCAGTTTTTTCCAGTAAGTTATAAATCCATATACGTTTACAAACGCATAAAATCGTTAAATAAAGCTAAAAGCATCATACTACCGAGCAGTACCATACCAATTTTTAGACCAAACATTTGTATTTGTTCAGAAACAGGCTTACCGCGAATAGCCTCAATAATGTAATAAACAAGATGTCCACCATCTAGCATTGGAATTGGCAATAAATTTAAAATTCCAAGACTTACACTCATTAAAGCCATAAATGAGATGAAAGTCTGCCATCCCATTTCTGCACTTTGTCCCGCTACTTTCGCGATTGTAATTGGTCCAGAAAGATTCTCTAAACCAATTAAACCCTTAACCATTTTTACTATCGAACTCAATATCATGCTAGAGATTTGGCCAGTCTTATCTAACGACATCTCGAAAGCTTGTATTGGAGTATATTGAATTGTTTGCTTATATTCGTCAGGAATTGTAATTTTTCCTGCATCACTTTTTACGCCTAAAACCCCGCTCACTTGTCCCATGTTGTCACGCTTTCCTTGAGGCATGACTTGCAAATGAACGAGTTGACCATTACGCAACACATCAATACTGAGCAATTTTTCTGGTGAGTGTTGTACAACTTCTACCACATCAAACCAGTCTTTCATCGCTTGACCATTAATAGATACAATACGATCACCGACTTTCATTCCTTGTCGAATTGCTGCTCCATCTGCAGTCAACTCAGTTACAACAGCTGGAATAACAGGACGATATGGTAAAAAGCCTAATACATCTAAAGCTGACTCATTCTGATTTTTTAAAAAATCTTTAATCGGCAAAACAATATTTTTTTCAGCTCCTGCACGATCTACATCAAGATTTAGGCTACCAGTTTCACCCACACGGTCAATCAAAGCAAAGTTAAGTTTTTCCCAAGTTTGCGTTTCCTTTCCGTCAACAGCGATAATCTTGTCACCTACTTGCAGTTGGGCAGTTGCTGCTGGCGAGTTTGGTATAACTTTACCTACTCTCGTATTTAGTTGTTCTTGTGCTGGTAAAAATAGAATCCAGAAAAGTAAAACAGCAAAAATCAAATTAATTAAAGGTCCGGCCGCAACAATTGCTATACGTTTCCAAGGTTTTTGACGGTTAAACGCATAAGGTAAATCTTGCTCTGCAACATTACCTTCTCGCTCATCGAGCATTTTTACGTAACCGCCTAAAGGTAAAGCTGAAAGTTGATATTTAATTCCAGATTTTTTTGATGTCCATTTGAGTAATGTTGGACCAAAACCAATTGAATATACTAAAACCTTAACGCCAAGTTTTCGCGCCACCCAATAATGACCGAACTCATGAATTGCAATTAATGGACCGAGCAAGAGAGCTGCTGCTGCAATCATAAATAATGCGCTCATTTCAGCCTCCTATACTTGATATATACTGCTGTGCTACATGTCGCGCTACTTCATCTTTATTTAAAATAGACTCGATATTATCAGCAACTGAGTTTTCCAATTTTTGCAAAGTATGCTCTACCACTTGTGGGATATTTGTAAATCCAATCTGTTCCTTTAAAAATGCAGCGACAGCAATCTCATTTGCAGCATTTAAAATAGTAGGTGCCAACCCTCCTGCACGCATTGCCTGTCGTGCCAAGTCAAGTGCAGGAAATTTCTGAATATCCGGTGCCTGAAAATTAAGTTGAGAATACTCAAATAAATCTAAAGCAGGAACGCTAGTCTGTAAACGCTCTGGCCATGCTAATGCATGAGCAATCGGAGTACACATATCTGGATTACCCATTTGCGCTAATGTTGAACCATCAACATATTGCACCATAGAATGAATAATACTTTGTGGATGAACAACAACTGTAACAAAATGTTCAGATATTGAAAACAAATGACATGCCTCAATTAACTCCAACCCTTTATTCATAAGAGTAGCTGAGTCAACTGAGATTTTCTGCCCCATAGACCAATTCGGATGCTTACAGGCTTGCTGTGGGGTAACTTTTTCTAGTTGTTCTAACGAATGATTTAGAAATGGGCCACCTGAAGCGGTCAATAAGATTCTTGATACGCCCTGTTGCGGCTGTCCATTTCTTTCAGCCTCTAAATAATTATGAGGTAATGATTGGAAAATAGCGTTATGTTCTGAATCTACAGGTAATAATAATGCCTGATGATCACGTGCTGCTTGCATCATGATTTCACCAGACATTACCAAAGCTTCTTTGTTAGCTAGCAAAACGCGTTTACCAGCTTTTACAGCCGCTAATGTTGGCAATAAACCCGCTGCACCAACAATCGCAGCCATAACCACATCAACATCAGGGTGAGATGCGATACTTACCAACCCTTCCTGATCAGTCAAAATCTCAATATTTCGTAATTCATTTTCTACAAATAAAGCTGCTAATTCATCAACTTTTTGCTTTGGAACAACTACAACTTTTGGTTGGAATTGTTTACATATATCAACCAATTCAGAAATTCGACTATGAGCCGAAACTGCAAATACTGAATACTTATCAGGATGTTGATTTAAAATTTTTAAGGTACTTTGCCCAATGGAACCGGTTACACCCAATATGCAAACAGATTGTGTCATTTATAAATCTACACCAATAAGTTTTAATATATACATTCCCGTTGCAAAAATCGGGGCTGCAGCAAGTAAAGAATCAATACGATCTAAGACACCACCATGACCAGGTAACACACGTCCAGAATCTTTTATACCAGCACGTCGTTTAATCATTGACTCAAATAAATCACCCAAAACTGAACCAAATACTGTAATGAGTGACAATATAAGAAATAGAATTTGCTGGATTAAAGTTAAATTTAAATAATTATATTGCACAACCAACATAACCAATATAGTGGTGATAATACCACCATATAACCCTTCTACTGATTTGTTCGGACTTACGGTTGGAGCTAACTTTCTTTTACCAAATTTACGACCAACAAAATAAGCACCACTATCTGCGCCCCACACAAGCAAGAACAGATACATTAACCACCATGGTGAACTTTGCCACACGACAAAAATTGAAGTTACTGCAGCACAGACTAAAATTATGCCAATTACATACAAAGTCGCGTTATACCAACCATCAAATTCAGGAAAAGACTTGACCCAATAAACGCTTACAAGCCAAGTCAAAATTGAGGCAGACCACAACAATAAGGCAATATCATGGAAAAATAAGGCAACACCTGAAACGAATGCAACAAGCAGACCGTAGCACCAAGCTTTAGGCTTTACAGCATTTACAGTTTCACGAGGCATTAATTTATACCATTCATACCCCGCAACCCCTGCTGCTACAATCATAAGAACCAACATTGGATAATGTGATTGCGTAGCAAACATACAGCCTAAAACAACTGCGACAAGTACCAATGCGGTAACAATCCGCTCTAACATTATAAGTTCTCTATTTTCTCTTGCTGAATTTGTTCAGATGTTTTGCCAAAACGACGCTCACGCCCTGAAAAAACATTCAATGCATGATCGAATTCTTGTACTGTAAATTCTGGCCATAAAGTATCAGTAAAATACAGCTCCGCATACGCTGCTTGCCATAACAAAAAGTTAGATATGCGATAATCTCCGCCTGTACGGATCAATAAGTCCACAGCTGGCAGATCGTTTAGACTGACATATTTTTCGAACAAATCAACATTTATTTGATCAGCACCAAATTCACCACGAGAAACTGCTTCAGCAACTTGTTTTGCTGCATTTGCAATATCCCACATCCCACCATAGCTCACGGCAATAGTTAAGGTCATAGTGTTATGATGTGCTGTTTGTTGCTCTGCATCTTCCATTAAGGCAACTAAGTGTGAAGGTAATCGAGAACGATCACCGATAAAACGCAAAGCAATATTGAATTTCTTCATGCGAGGTATTTGCTCATGAATAGTTTCTTCAAGAAGCTTCATAAGCAGATCGACTTCAAATTGTGGTCGATTCCAATTTTCGCTTGAAAATGCAAAAACCGTTAAAGCACGAATACCCGTTTTTTTACAATGTTCAACGATAGGATCAAGAACATTTTTACCCTCTCGATGTCCATCGCCTTTTTGCATTTGATTTTTTTTTGCAAAGCGGTTGTTGCCATCCATGATGATGGCAACATGCTTAGGAAGATGATACTCTTCTGAATCGGTCATAAAATTTAGACCTTCATCAATTCTGCTTCTTTCGCTGCAAGACGTTTGTCTACTTCTGCAACATATTTATCTGTAATTTTCTGAATATCCTCACCTGCACGGCGCTCATCATCTTCAGAAATTTCTTTTTCTTTCAATAACGCTTTAATATCACCTAACACATCACGGCGAATATTACGAATCGCAACTTTTGCATTTTCAGCTTCACTACGTGCAACTTTTTGCATGTCACGACGTGTTTCTTCAGTTAATGCAGGTAAAGGGACACGAATTGAATCTGCCGTAATCGGGTTTAAACCAAGATCGCTTTCACGGATTGCCTTATCAATAGCAGATACCATAGTACGCTCAAATGGTTGAACAACAAGTGTACGAGAATCTTCAATACCTACGTTTGCTACTTGATTTAAAGGCACATCAGAACCGTAGTAAGGAACCATCACACCATTTAAAATTGATGGGTGTGCACGGCCGGTACGAACTTTAGCAAACCCTTGTTCCAAAGAATCAAGAGTTTTTAACATACGCTGTTCGCTGTCTTTTTTCAGATCGTTAATCATATGATCTACCTTACTTATTTATTCAAGAATGTATTTAACAAATTTAATTTAGCGCTAGTATAAAGAGCTTTCAACAACACGTACATTATTTAGTAACGCGTGTACCCTCTTTTTCACCCATTACTACTGACAATAGCGCACCTGATTTATTCATATCAAAAACTTGTAGCGGCACATTATGGTCACGACATAAACAAATAGCTGTCAAATCCATAACACCAAGCTTTTCATCTAATACCTGATCAAAAGTTAAATGATCGTATTTAACTGCGTCTTCGTATTTACTTGGATCTTTATTATATACGCCATCTACTTTGGTTGCTTTTAGAATTAAATTCGCTTCAATTTCAATTCCGCGCAAGCATGCTGCTGTATCAGTTGTAAAGAATGGATTTCCTGTACCAGCAACAAAAACACAAACTTCGCCCTGACTCAAATGACGAATCGCATCACGACTTGAATAAGATTCTACAACTGTGCCAATTGGCAATGCAGACATAAGACGAGTTCTGATATTACGGCGAACCAATGCATCACGCATAGCCAAACCGTTCATTACAGTTGCAAGCATCCCCATTTGATCGCCAGTAACACGACCAACTAAGCCATCTTTTTGCAACTGACTGCCACGATACAAGTTACCGCCACCAACAACGATACCCACTTGCACGCCCAAACCAACTAAGTGAGCAATTGAAAGGGACATTTGATCAAGAACTTGGGCATCAATACCCATATCTTTATTACCTGACAATGCCTCACCAGATAGTTTTAATAAAATGCGTGAATAACGGGGGCTAATTGTTTCCGCCATGAGTTTGCTCCAAAACCTCTTAAACTGAATGCTTTTTGAATCGTTATCGATTAGACCGACTTAATTTTAATTAACTTTGCAAATAAATCGTATTCATCCGCATCGGTGATTTCGACTTCCAACATATCGCCTGGTTGAATAGTGCTCTTATCGATATCTTCTACAAAGACATTACCGTCAATTTCCGGAGCATCCGCATAAGAACGTGCAACAGCAACAGGATATTCATCTTCCAAACTATCGACTAATACAGTCATCGTTTGACCAATACGTTTTTGCAACTTGGCAGCAGAAATTTGTTGCTGCACTTGCATAAAGCGCTCGTAACGCTCTTGCTTAATTTCTTCAGGCACATGATCGGGTAAATCATTTGCCGTAGCGCCTTCTACTGGTGAGTAGGTAAAGCAGCCTACACGATCAAGTTCAGCTTCAACTAACCAATCGAGTAATATTTGAAAATCTTCTTCAGTTTCGCCAGGGAATCCCACCACAAATGTAGAGCGAATCACAAGTTCAGGACATTTTTCACGCCACAATTTAATTTTTTCTAGTGTATTTTCACTGTGAGCCGGACGCTTCATTAACTTAAGAATGCGCGGGCTTGCATGTTGGAATGGAATATCAAGATAAGGCAGGATTTTACCTTGTGCCATTAAGTCAATAACTGCATCGACATGTGGATATGGATAAACATAATGTAAGCGCACCCAGATGCCAAGTTGGCCTAGTGCTTCACACATATCAAAGAATTTTGTTTTAACAGGTTGGCCATTCCAGAAATCAAGCTTATATTTGGTATCTACACCATAAGCTGATGTGTCTTGAGAAATAACCAAAATTTCTTTAACACCTGCTCTTTTAAGCGCAGCAGCTTCCTCCAGTACACTTCCGACTGGACGAGAAACAAGATCGCCACGCATACTTGGAATAATACAGAAGGTACAACGATGGTTACAGCCTTCAGATATTTTTAAGTAAGCATAATGTTTAGGTGTTAAACGAATTCCTTGTTCAGGAACTAAATCAACAAACGGGTTATGTTTAGGCGGTGCTGGCACATATTCATGCACAGCTTCCATCACATCTTGATAAGCTGCTGCACCAGTAACCTTTAAAACGTTTGGATGCATTTGACGAATTTTATCTTCGTCTTTACCTAAGCATCCAGTAACGATTACTCGACCATTTTCATTCATGGCCTCGCCAATTGCATCTAGCGACTCTTGTACCGCAGATTCAATAAAACCACAGGTATTAACAACTACTAAATCAGCACCATCATAATCTGATGCAACTTGATAACCTTCAGTCTTTAACTGAGTTAAAATTCGTTCAGAATCTACCAATGCCTTAGGACAACCTAAAGAAACAAAACCGACTTTGGGGGTCTTCATGAATCTGCGCTCCACTTGAATGCGCGTATTGTATGTCTTTTCTTGCCTCAAGCATAGGTGGAAAGCCTACTCTTTGTGTAATGCACCAAAATACGACCAACATTTGCACCAAAACTCACCTTTGCACCAAGTTGGTTCATGTTATTATCTATTTTTAAGCCATCAGTTTTGATCAATAGATATAAAGACCGATTTCAGCGCGTTTTTAAATACCTTAAAACTTTAAAATAACCCATAAACAAAGTTGGCGTATATTTTGCATCGTTCATGTTCTATAACGGTGAAAATCCGATAACCAAGAAGATGCCATTGCGCTATTTTAAGACAGGAACGATTCGCTAATGGATCAACACAACCCTATCGACTATCGCCTATTGGTAGACAACCTAACTACTGCGATTTTATTGATCGATAGTAACTTAAATATTTTTTATTTAAATTCTGCCTGCGAAGCACTATTTGATATTAGTTTGCTTCGAGCTTCAGGACAGCCCGTTCTAAACCTACTTCATGCACCTGATGATACTTTTAATACACATGAAGCATTATTAAACACCATAAAAACCGGTCAACCCTATACTCGTCGAGAAGCTGTTATTAATGTCAACTTTAAAGATCTTCATGTTGATTACACAGTATCTCAATTAAATACCGGTAAAAGTTATCATCCATTACTTTTGATTGAGCTCAACCCGATTGATCGCATGTTAAAGATTTCTAAAGAAGAAAATCTGGTACAACAACATCAAGTGGCTAGGCAGCTTGTACGTGGCGTTGCCCATGAAATTAAAAACCCACTTGCAGGTATTCGTGGTGCCACTCAATTACTGGCTCGAAGTTTAAACGATAAGAGTTATTCGGAATTTACAGATGTCATTATCAATGAAGTAGATCGCTTAACAAACTTGGCAGATACCATGTTGGGTTCTAGACAACTTCCAAGTTATGAAAATGTTAATGTACATGAACCTTTAGAGCGGGTACGTTCACTGATTGCTAATCAGACAAAGAAGAAAATTAAAATCATACGGGATTATGATTTGTCTTTACCCGATGTTAATGCTGATCGTGATCAATTAATTCAAGTTATGCTCAACATTAGTGTAAATGCAATTCAAGCTATAACAGAAAACAAAGCATTCTTTATAGATCATGAACCGGAGCTAATTCTACGCACACGCATACAACGTCTTGTCACAATTAATGGTGTACTCAATCGCTCTACTGTAAGAGTCGATATAGAGGACAATGGACCAGGCATCCCAGAAAGCATTTTGGAGTCTGTGTTTTATCCTTTGGTTACTGGACGAGCAAAAGGTACTGGGCTTGGCCTGAGTATTGCACAGAATATTATGCATCAACATAACGGAATGATTGAATGCCAATCTGTTCCTGGAAAAACAATTTTTAGCTTATATTTACCTTGGGAGTCAGACCGTGTCGCGAAATAAAATATGGGTTATTGATGATGATCGCGCCATGCGATGGGTATTGGAAAAGACCTTTAAAGAAGAAGGATTTGACGTTACCAATTTTGAAGAAGCTCAAACTGCGCTGGAACGTTTGCATCATGATGCTCCCGATGTCATTTTAACTGACATCCGAATGCCTGGAATTGATGGGTTAACTTTTTTATCTAAAGTCAAAAATTCTCATCCAGATTTACCTGTCATTATTATGACAGCACATTCTGACTTAGAATCAGCTGTATCAAGCTATCAAACAGGTGCATTTGAGTATTTACCAAAACCTTTTGATATTGATGAGGCTTTAGCTTTAGTCAATCGTGCAATTCTGCATATCAACAAACTACAACAACAAGAAGCTACAAAAACAGCTTCACCTCTTCAATCAACAGAAATTATTGGTGAATCTCCTGCAATGCAGGAAGTTTTCCGTGCTATCGGTCGTTTGTCTCAATCCCATATTACCGTTTTAATTAATGGTGAATCGGGTACAGGTAAAGAGTTAGTTGCTCATGCTTTACACAAGCATTCCCCACGCCGCGCCAAACCTTTTATTGCTTTAAATATGGCAGCAATACCAAAAGACTTGATTGAAACTGAGTTATTTGGACATGAAAAAGGTGCTTTCACAGGTGCAAACACTCAACATCAAGGTCGCTTTGAACAAGCAAATGGTGGAACACTATTCCTTGATGAAATTGGTGACATGCCATTTGAAACACAAACTCGACTACTGCGCGTACTCGCTGATGGTGAGTTTTATCGTGTAGGTGGACATATTCCAGTTAAAGTTGATGTTCGAATCGTAGCGGCAACACATCAGGATTTAGAAAAACTGGTAAATGAAGGTCGCTTCCGTGAAGACTTATATCATCGCCTAAATGTGATCCGTATTCACATTCCTAAACTTGCTCACCGTAGCGAAGATATTCCAATGCTTGCTCAGCACTTTCTTGCGCGTGCAGGTAAAGAACTTGGCGTAAGTCCAAAAATCTTACGTACCGAAACCACAGACTATATGCAACAGTTACCATGGCCCGGCAACGTTCGACAACTTGAGAATACATGCCGTTGGTTAACTGTAATGATCACTGGTCGTGAAGTTTATCCAGAAGATTTACCATCAGAACTCAAACAGGTTCCCTTACAAAAGAATAGTGACTCTGGACAACCGGCACCTTCCTTTGAACGTATCTCCCTACACCATTGGGATGAACTACTCAATCAATGGGCCATTCAAAAGCTTAAGAATGGTGAAATGAAAATTTTGGATATTGCTACGCCAATGTTTGAACGCACGTTGATTAACGCGGCATTACAACAAACACGCGGACGCAAACGTCACGCAGCAGAACTATTAGGTTGGGGTCGTAATACCCTAACTCGCAAGTTAAAAGAACTTGGAATGGACTCTGCAGATGATGATGAAGAAGATGAGCATAAAATTACTCAAACTGAAGCCTAGAAAGCTTATGAGTTAAGTTCAAAGCGGTTAAGTCATTCTTAGCCGCTTTGTTTTTATTAGCAATTTTTCATTAAATTCTAAATAAACATAAGGTTACATCATATTACCCACCTACAACCCACTCTAAGCTTATATTTTCTATTAGTTTATTTCTTGAATTAGCCATGTATTGTTCAGCAGTTAACCTAAAAAAATAGCAACAAGCATCCTTAAAGATAGTTTTGCTATACTAGATAGGCAAAGTTAACCGTTGTTATGAAATTATATGCATGATCCAGTCCTTGAGTCACATCACTCAGTATGTGATAAACCACAAACACGTCGCGGTATTGAACGTCGTTTAGCACTATTGTTAAGCGCAACCGAGCTGTTTTTGGATAAAGGATATGATGCTGTTTCACTCGATGACATTGTGAATCATGCGGGTGGTTCAAAAGCTTCAATATATAAGTATTTTGGCAATAAAGATGGTTTATTCACAGCAATTTGCGACTATCGCCGTGAAATGTTCTTTAAAGATATTTGCATCGCTTTTCAGCCCTCACAAACCTCTCTACGCGATTATTTAGTTCAAACGCTTATTCGTTTTTATACTCATATTATTCAACCTGAACATATCGCTTTTTTGCGTCTAGTTATTGAGCAAACCCAATGCAATGCAACTTTGAGCCAATACTTATATGAAAAGTGTGCTCAAGATGTACAAAACACAATTGCTCAGGCACTTCTACTTTCTCATCAAGCTGAAGAAATTTTTTGTGCATCTCCAGATTATTCTTCACTAATGTATTTTGGAATTTTACGCGATATTGAATGGCGTATGATTATGGGAATGCCACTCCCTCCCAATGAGAAAGAAGTCATTGATTATATTAATTATTGTGTAGATATTTTCTTAAAGGGCCATCATAAAGTCTAATTCTTTTGCATTTTAAAATGCTTATAGTATAGTAGACTTCTTTTTTCCCACATCCACCCAGCCAACAACAGATAATTGTTGTATTTCAAAACAATTATTATGGAGTAGCTACATGGCTCTAAGACATTTCCTGACTTTACGTGATCTATCCACTCTAGAACTTAATCGCATTTTAGAACGCGCAAGCGAACTAAAAAAAATGCAACATGACAATAAGGTCTATCAGCCCTTTGTCGGTAAAGTATTGGGAATGATTTTTGAGAAATCTAGTACGCGTACACGTATCTCTTTTGAAGCTGGTATTAACCAATTTGGCGGCAGCGCGATTTTCTTATCGCCTCGTGACACACAGTTGGGACGTGGCGAACCAATCGAGGACTCAGCACGTGTAATTTCAAGCATGCTTGATATTGTGATGATTCGTACCTTTGGTCATGACATTGTTGAACGTTTTGCATCTTATTCAAAAGTTCCTGTGATTAACGGCTTAACTGATGACCATCATCCATGCCAGTTACTTGCTGACCTACAAACGTATATTGAACATCGCGGTAGCATTGAAGGCAAAACGGTTGCGTGGATCGGTGACGGCAATAATATGTGTAACTCATATATTGAAGCTGCACATATGATGGGTTTCAAACTTAAGATTGCATCACCAAAAGGATATGAACCTAAACCTGAATTTTTAGCAGAGTTTGGTCATTGTGTTGAGCTTTTTGATAATGCAGAAGATGCAGCAGTAAATGCTGATCTCATTGTGACAGATGTATGGGCAAGCATGGGACAAGAAGAAGAACAAAAACTTCGTGAAAAAGCCTTTGCTGATTTTCAGGTTAACGAAAAATTAATGAGTCTTGCTCACCCTGACTGTTTATTCATGCATTGCTTACCTGCTCATCGTGGTGAAGAAATTTCTGAAACCATGCTCGATCATAAAAATGCAGTAGTATGGGATGAGGCAGAAAATCGTCTTCATGCTCAAAAAGCTTTAGTTGAATTTTTATTGAATGAAAATTTAAAAGCTTAACTATTTAAATAAAAAAACAGCATCTTCATGATGCTGTTTTTTTTATTTTATAAGGCTTGTACTTTTCCAGTTAATTATTTTTAAAATTTTGATAACGTTGTCGAATATATAAGCAGGCCGTATTTCAACTATTCTCTAGAATCGTGTATAACATTCTACACAATAAGCTAAGCCTACTCTTGTAGAGTGCGATCATGACAACCCTTGAACAATCATTATCTCAAATTCCCGCATTTTCGATTATTCATGAACATTTATTTAGTTCGGCACAGCCTTCCGTTGAACAACTAAAATTGATTAAAGAGTATGGCTGTAGCACAGTCATTAATCTTGCTTTAACTAATGCCCCAAATCACATCGAGAATGAAGATCGTATTTGTTTAGACCTTGGTTTAAATTACATCCATATTCCAATTGATTGGGAAACCCCATCAGCAGAGCAATGTTTGCTCGTGCTTGATCTGATTGATCACTTGGTTCAAAACGAAATCGTTTGGGTTCATTGTTCCAAAAACGATCGCTCAAGTTGTCTTATGTATGTCTATAGACAGTTTTATATGAATATGGACATGCCGACTTCACAAGATTTACTACACGAAATTTGGGAACCTAATGAGACTTGGACTGGTCTCATTCATAGTATTACCTTACAGCTACAAGGCCGTAAGGCAACTCTCGAACTTCAACAGTCTTTGCAACAGGCCGATCACTTAGTGTGATGAGAGACTAAAACAGTCGCCGTAGCCAAAATACCCTCTTGACGACCGGTAAACCCTAGTTTTTCGGTTGTCGTTGCTTTAATACTAATTTGATTAATATCGACATTTAAAACATCAGCAATGCTTTGACGCATTTCCAAATTATGCTTAGCTAATTTTGGACGCTCACAAGCTACCGTAATATCGGCATTATTTAACTGATAACCACGGTCTAAGATTAATTGGTAGACATGCTTTAACAATACTCGGCTATCTGCACCCTTGTATTCCGGATCAGTATCAGGAAAATGTTGTCCAATATCTCCAAGTGCTAAAGCACCTAATAAAGCATCACATAGGGCATGAAGCACCACATCACCATCAGAATGTGCTTTCAAACCATGTGTGTGTGGAATTTGAATACCAGCCAATGTAACAAAGTCCCCCGCTTCAAAGGCATGTACGTCTATTCCTTGTCCAATACGAATCTGAGCAACCATATAAATTATTACCTTCCATAAAAACTTAAGAAATCTTGTATTCAGCCTTTCTGTTTCGCTATAGTACACCTAGCAAAGTAGACTGAAAGTATAAGCGATCATGCTGTCTAATACTGATATGAATCAATTGAAAAGATTAAGTTTTGTCGTGACACTGAGTTGTTTATGTTCACCTCTTGTCTTTGCAGAATCCATAGACTGTTCCAATACTGGAGCTGAGCTTAAAATCTGTTCAAAAACATTTAGCGAATCGAGAAAGCAACTCAATAATAAATATCTTTCTGCATATTTAGTTACTGATGCCCCTTTACAGCTTTTACAGGATACACAAAAGTTATGGTCTAAGCATACTCAGCAATGCAAGAGTAATACGTGCATTCAACAACAGTTTGATTTACGTACTGATGACCTAAATTTTTATGCGTCGCTTAAGCAAACCCTTACCCAACATTATCTTAAGTTCGAAAATGGACATATAGCAGCTCAACCTGTACACATTCAAGTCCATCAACTCGCGAAAGATAAAATCAAAATTGAAGGGATCGCATACCGCAATCCAAATAACCGCAAGGAAACTCAAACGATTTCATTGATGGCCTATAGTTCACCTGAACAAAAAAGTGAAATTTTAGACAATGAGCACAACTGTAAATATCAGTTTAATTTTCAAAAAGCTTTATTGAATGTGAAAACCCAACAAAAAGGCTGTGAGCGTTTTAGCGGAATATATCGACTATATGACTAGTACTTTAAATAAAAGCCAGTGTTTGAACACTGGCTTTTTACTTTCTACGCTGGATATTTTTGAGCAATATCCTGACCGACTAAAACTGCGGTTGCCGCAGACAAAGTCCAACCTAAATGCCCATGCCCTGTATTATAAAAAACACGAGGTTGTTTAGATTGTTTCACTACTGGCAACATATTCGGCATCATAGGTCTTAAACCTGCCCAAGGCACCACATGCTCAGTTGAGATATCAAAATTACGATTTACCCAATTGACTAATGGTTGAATACGATCAGCTCGTATGTCACGGTTATAGCCATTAAACTCAGCGGTCCCCGCTACACGCAATCGATCTTTACCTAAACGAGAGGTCACAATTTTTGCACTTTCATCTAGTAAGCTCACCCAAGGAGCATTCTTTACACTGTGCTCATCTTTTAATTGCACAGTAATTGAATAACCTTTTACTGGGTACACATTTACTCGCTCACCAATCATGTCAGCAAGTTGATAACTCCCTACACCACCACAAACAACAAGCACATCGCCTTCAAGCTGGATGTTATCAGATTCAACCAGATAAGGATGCTCTGCACTTGGCTGACAAGTCACGACTACTTTGTCTGCGCTGCACTTAATATCCATAACTTCTAGGCCGAACTTATATTGAACGCCATATTGCTTAGTCTTCTCGGCCAAAGAGGTCGAATACTTATGAATATCGCCCGTTGCATCACTTGGTGTGTAATAACCTCCGAAGTAATCTCCCGTTAACGATGGCTCTATTGTTTTCATTTCATCAGGTGAAACTGAATAGCGCTCTAATGTACCTTTGTTCAATACATTATTCACTTGTTTAGCAATCTCGTAGTCAGCCTTACTATGATACATATGGAGAATTCCACGTTTCTCCAAATCAAACTCAAGTTGCTCTTTTTCCGCAACTTCAAATAAACGCTTACGAGCGAGTAATGCCAAACGAACTGTTTCAATCGTATTCGCTTCATAGTTTTTAATATGTGATAGAAACTCAACTAGCCAACTATACTTATGCAAACTAAATGAAGGATTCAGCAATAGAGGTGCATCTTTTTGTCTCATCCATTTAAAGCCTTTAATCACGGTGGCTTTTTGGTTCCATACTTCAGCATTACAAGCCGATAGTTGCCCTCCATTGGCAAATGATGTTTCCATTGCAGGATATAAATGTCGATCGATCACTGTGACTTGATAACCCAGTTGCGATAATTCATAAGCAGAGGTAACCCCTGTGATTCCCGCACCTATCACAATAACATGTGGCATAACAGACTCCTCAGAAATGCAAAACATTTCATCAGTACAGCCCATCTGTCATTGGTACCTGAGAGTTTCGACCCCAACGCTACCTTTTAACGTTTAGATCTTCCCCTTCGGTGAGTTTATAATTTATAAGTTATTATTTTCCATTCTTATAAATCTAAGCTTCTCTCCAGATTTTTTAATTATTACAGTCCTTTTGCCTGAGAGTTTCCGGGCTTGTTGCTCCTTCGGCGGGTTCTTAATGAACCTCTCTCCCGCAATAATTTTGTATTTATATAAGCAATGTATCTGCCACATTGAAAAAAACGCATTCTTTTCTTGTAAACTTTTGTATAAGCAATTTTTTAGTTATAAGAAATTGATTTATATACAAAATAAAAAAGGTGAATTAATATAAATTCACCTTTTTTATTTAAATTAGAGTTTTCCGTTGAGCACTTGGTCTGAAACTGTACCCTTCCATTGGTCACGCAAAGTAGGTAAATAGAATTTTTCACCAATAGTGACCAGTTCAGCATCAATCAATGCGTGAACTTCGTGCATAAAAATATAATCAAGTGCAACTAAAGAAAGCTGATGATTCTTTTGGGCTGTTTTCTTACGTTTTACCTGTGCTTGTTTCACTAACTCATTTGCAAAGTTTTTATCTTTGTAAGCAGTAATTGCGTTTAAACGAAGCTCAATAACACCCCATCCCGCTAATAGCTTTTTAAAGATTTCAAAATCTTTTGAGGTTGATTCCCAAGTTACATTTTCTAGGTCATTATCTTCAGGTAAAACTGGCAATAATAAATCCGCTGTACTTGGGAAAATCTTTTTAAGATTTAACAGAAACTTAACTGGCTGATCACTAGGGTAATCATTAAATTGCACATGTTGTTGGGTATCTGTTAAATAAATAGAGAGCATTCAAAAAATCCTTAGCTAAGCAACTGTTTTTATTAATCTTATCTCTAACTTCGCAAAATAAATGCAAAACAAAAAACAATATAAAAACAGGATAAGGTGGGCATTTTAACAATTATGACGGCTTATTCAACGCCAATTCACCATTAATTAGTGAAACTTTAAACCTTTGTGATAAAAAGCCCTCCGAAGAGAGCTTAAATTTAAATAGAACACTTAAAACTCAATGTCATTTCTAGTTTTGATTAAACTTGGTATTGATCAACTTTATGATTGGGTTGATCTACAAGCAATTCAATAAAAGTTGGAATGGATGTAGTGTTAAGCAAATATGGATTAAACTCATCAACATGATGATGACGAAAGAAATCTTTTATTTTCGTATTAATAGGAGCAAATTTCATGCTCCAATGTTTAAATAAACGTTGTTCGGATGATTCAGAAAAGATGATTTCGCAGTTTTGGTGTCTCGAATCTTTTAAAATTAAGTTATAAAAAAGTGATTCGACCTGTTCTTTCTCACCTTCCAAATACTGCAAGAAGTATCCATTACCATAGTAAAGTACTCCTGTAATATCATTATAAGAATTAAATTTGACTGCTTCTGTGAGAATATCAATTAAATCTTGTTTTATTTGACTATGTTCACTATTGGTTTTACTTGCATACATAAAGCCTATTAAACTCATAGCGATACTCGAAGATAAATTTTAATATCCATTCTGACATCTACCTACTCTTCTTACAATCTAAGCTATTTAAAACCTTGTATTTCAAAAGTAAAGATTATTTTCATTTTGAAAATGACAAACTTTAACAACTCGAAATCTTTTGTAAATGAATGCCAACCTAACAAGTTAATCAAATAGGATGAATTTGAGTAAAATTAAAAATTGTATTTAATGGATGGAGGTCTAATGGAGAACCATGAAATTATTCTTCAAGACGAACATCATAAACAGTTTAAGATTGTTAAAGTACAAGATGTTCGTTTTGATAAAAGTACGCTTAATAATAGCTATCAATGGTTATGGATATTTGATCATAGTTCAGAGTTTTTCCCATTTGAATTATGGGATCAGCTTGATCATGCAACCATTCATCAAAAAATTAAACTCGGTAATCAAGTTTTCAAAATTATTAAGATCTTAACGAAGAAAACAAAAGTTAGGCCTTCATAAAAAAATAAGTACTTAACCAAGTTGAAATTACTGAAATCAATATCTTCGGCTGTTCAATCGGAATCATATGGCCAGTATTTTTAATTATCTCAAGCTTTGCATGTGGCAACTGATCTAATAATTCTATCGCTTCTTCCTTAGAACGCAGCTGATCCTCTGCACCAGAAATAATTAATGTTGGGCATGTAATCTTACTCATATCATAAGAACTTCTATCTAACATAGATTGTTTAACGAACTCTTCATAACCTAAAGTCCTCCCCATCTCTTGGATTCTTTTTACAAGAGTGCGATTCTGAACATTCGATGGATGAAGTGTTTTTTCAATCGATATTGAACTTAGCCCATGGAAAGTTTTCCCAGAGTTAAGCTTAATCGCTGTTAACTTTTGATTTTTCTGCTCTTCTGTATCTGAGCGTAGTGAAGACGCTATTAAAACAAGCGCCTTAACTTTTTCAGGAAATTGCTCCACTATAGATCTCGCAATGTATCCTCCAAGTGAGAATCCAATTAGTACAAAGCTTTCAGGCGCATTCTTAGCAATATTCTGAGCAATTTCTTTTATTGTTTGCCCTTCTTTTAAAGTAGCTCGATATATATTCCACTCTTTAGGCAGCTCATTTATGACTTCATTCCAGAGAGATTCATCAAGCATATAACCAGGAATTAAAACAACTGAAAGTGGTTTTTGATTCATAAGTTTTTTAATACCTTACTTGTAAATTATAGCTAACAGCATTTTATGCTAATAAAAAATCTATAATTAGAATATTGAAGTAAAAAATAAAATCACTATATAAATTAAACAGTATTAACTCTACAAGCACGCCAGACTAAAACATTACCTTTCTACGCTTGAAGGAGGTACACATGAAAGTTAGAGCATCACGTACGTATTCCGCTTCAGCAAATCATTATTTTATTTCCAAAGAATATGACTGTACTGTTATTCCTGTAAAAGGAATATGTTTTATAGACTCTGGTCTAACTGAGAGTGGAGTGATCCAACCAGTAGAAATTATTGAAGTGACTATAGAACCAGAAACTAACTCTTATCATGTTCTTTTAGCAGGCGATCCTCATAACTACGAAAAAGAAGAGCTAAAAAAGAAGTTTGAAGCTATGAAATCTCATGGTTGGGAATATATAGAAGGCTTACTTTGATATTTTCCTATCCCACGCTATAAGTTAGTCTCTACCTATAAAAGCCCTCAGATGAGGGCTTTTATATAAACATTAACGCTACATTATTTTTAGTGATTACTTGCTATTTGGCGAAACCATTTTTTCAGGTTTTACCACTTCATCAAATTGCTCTGCTGTGACCAAACCAAGCTCAACAGCAACCTGCTTCAAAGTTTTATTTTCTTTATAAGCAGTCTTTGCAACTTTTGCAGAATTTTCATAGCCAATTACCGGATTTAACGCTGTGACCAACATGAGAGAGTTATGTAAGAAGTGGTCAATCTTATCGCGATTAGGCTCAATTCCTACTGCACAATGGTCGTTAAAGCTATTACACGCATCCCCAAGCAATTGAATAGATTGCAATAAGTTATAAGCAATCACAGGCATAAATACGTTTAACTCAAAGTTACCTGAAGCACCAGCCACATTAATGGTTGTGTCATTGCCAAGCACTTGTGCAACCACCATGGTCATTGCTTCACTTTGGGTCGGATTTACTTTGCCCGGCATAATGCTTGAACCAGGTTCATTTTCTGGAATACGGATTTCACCGAAACCACAACGTGGACCACTTGCCAACCATCGAATATCATTCGCAATTTTGTTTAAGCTTACAGCTAACGTTTTTAATGCACCTGATGCAAAAACAGCCGCATCACGCCCTGCTAGTGCTTCAAATTTATTAGGTGCAGTTACAAATGGCAAGCCTGTAAGTAGAGCAAGCTGTGCTGCTGCTTTTACTGCATAGTCAGGATGTGCATTTAACCCAGTCCCTACAGCAGTTCCACCCAATGGCAATTCATATAAACCAGTTAAAGCCTGTTGTAATCGAACCAATCCATGCTCAAGCTGAGAAACATAGCCACTAAACTCTTGGCCTAAAGTTAATGGCGTGGCATCTTGCAAATGAGTACGGCCAATTTTGACAATATCTTGGAACTCATCAGATTTTTTTTGCAAAGTCGCTTTAAGTTGCTCAACCGCAGGGATGAGTAACTCATTGATTTGCAAACTTGCTGCTACATGAATAGCCGTTGGAAATGAGTCATTTGTTGATTGAGCACGATTAACATGATCATTTGGATGTACTGGTTTTTGTGCGCCTAACGCTTGCCCTAATTTCTGGTTCGCAATATTGGCAATCACTTCATTACAGTTCATGTTACTTTGCGTACCAGAACCCGTTTGCCAGACAACTAAAGGAAACTGTGAATCCCACTTGCCATCAATTACTTCTTCAGCTGCACCCACAATATATTGGCTCAAGTCTTGCGGTAATTGTTCAAGTTCAGCATTGGTTATTGCAGCAGCCTTTTTGACCAAACCCATTGCTCGAATCATGGCACGAGGTAATCGTTCTTGCCCAATTTTAAAGTTCTGTAAGCTGCGTTGAGTCTGTGCCCCCCACAATGCTTCATTTGGAACTTCAATCTCACCCATCGTGTCATGTTCAATTCGTGTTTGCATAGAAACCTCGGTTATCTCAATAAAGAACTCACGGGCTGAAGCAAGTGTTTGCTCTGGCTAGTTAATTTTGAATATCGTACTCAAGCATTCCATTATTGTAAATAAGAATCATTATCCTATCTTCCATTTAATGTATTTTGATAAAAGCGCCATTCATCTTCAATCATTTGTTTTAACGGACGTTTTGGTGCCCATTGCAGTAATGTTTTGGCTTTTTCAATATTAGCTCCAACTTGATCCAACTCAACATGCTTATAAATTGCTGTTTGTGTTGGAATCTCAGCTTGAGTGACTTGCGAAATTTCATCGAGTAATTGACGAATTGAATGAACATGATCATGGGCAATATTAAATGCTTCACAACAATGTGTTTGATCACGCAGCCAATGTAAACTCGCACTCACCGCCTCACACAAATCTAAAACATGTAGAAAACTGCGTTCAGTTGTATGATCTGATGTTTCAGCTTGGTCTTGTAATTCAATCAAATCACGCTGCATCGCTGCTACTTGCATTGCAAGCGGTACGATATTTTTAGGGAGCTGAGCGACATACTCTCCGAGTACACCATGTTCAAATGCACCTACAATATTAGATAAGCGCAAGATTGCAATTTTCCACTCATGATCAATTTTATAAGTATCACGGATAATTTCTTCAATCATCTGTTGGGACTTGATGTAGGGATTAGGATAAGCGTAATTAAATTCTTCTGTTTCACTTAATTGCAATCCAGATTTACCATAAGCTGCAAGGCTAGACAGGTGAATAAAATGACGAACACCTGTACGTTGCATAGCACGTAGTAAACTCATGATGCAACTGACATTATCATTATAATATTCAAGAGGTTTAAGGTTAGATTCTTCAATTGATTTAAACCCGGCAGTATGAATAACCGCATCAATTGAGTATTGCTCGAAAACCTTATTCAATGCTGGTGTATTACGTACATCAAGTTTGACAAATGGAACGTACATACCAGAAATAAACTCTAGCCGTTCAAGCGTTTGCAAGGTCGAATTAGCCAAATTATCGACGATTACCACTTCTTGCCCTTGAGCCATAAGACTCAATGCAATGTGTGAACCGATAAAGCCTAAACCACCTGTCACTAAAATCATTGTATACTTACCTTTCTCTTAATGTATCTACGCCCATTTAGACGTATGACCATAGTGAATTCTCAATGAGTACATTACTACTAATTACCTCTGCTCCTACTTCCATTCATGCTTGGCATGCGTTAGGACTTGCTCAGGCACTCAAAAGTAAAAATGAAGACTTCCGTGTATTCTTTTACCAAGATGGCGTGCAGGTTGCTAATGATTTTCAATGGGTTCCTGACGACCAGCGTAATTTAACGCATGAATGGCAAAAGCTTGCAATTCGTCTTCCTGTTTGTGTGAGTGCTGCCCTCGCTCGTGGTATTACGGATGCAGAAAATGCCAGTCGCCATCACCTTACTCATCACAACCTTGCCAAAGACTTTGAACTTGTCGGGTTAGGTGAACTTGCTGATGCAGTACAGTCAGCATCTCGTCTTATTCAATTTTAAGTTACTTTGTTTGCTTAGATTGTTGCTTTTAAAAGGTATATTGTGTGAAATCTGTACTCGTCATTTTAAGCCAAACCAATTTAACCAGTCTTCAAATCAATGAAAGCCTTTCCGCTACTATGGTTTTAGCAACCTTTGGCTCACCAGTCAAAGTATTATTGAAAGATGCTGCTCTTAGTCTTTTGCAAAATGATTTGAGCTTTGATCAATTTGCTCAGGCTTTTAAAGTGGCTTCAAATATGGTCGAAAGTTTTGAGTTCTACGACTTGAGCCCCATTCTGATTGAAAGTAGAAATCAGCAACATCCTCTTGTACAAAAAACCGAGCAAGAGATTGAATTTGTTCAGTTGAATGCTGAATTTATTCAATCTTTTGATCATGTTCTATATTGGTAGATGAAGGTGTAAGTTTAATGAATCCATCAACTCTTTATCTTGTGCAATCTTCTTACCACGCTACGCCTAAAATTATTGATGAGTTAAGTCATCTTTTTCAGGCAGGTGACCAGATTGTTTTTATGGGTGATTCTGTTGCACAGCTTTCTGCTGAAATGATTCGGTCATTTGAATCTGTTTCATGTTTAAGCATCGAAAAAGACTTACTTGATACAGATACTTTAGCTCAGATTAATGTATTAAATTATGATCAATTTACGGATCTGATTTTGACGTTTAATCGCTGTATTTCTCTTAAATAATATATTTAGGCTGGTTTCATGAATTTAGAATTAGACCAAGATGGTCATTTGGTTGATTACACAATTTGGAATCCCGAAGTTGCACAAGAACTTGCCAAATCGCTTGATCTTGAACTCACCGATTGGCATTTTGAAGTTTTAGCGGCTGTACGCCAGTTTTATCAACAGTTTGGACATTCTCCAGCAACGCGCCCACTGATTAAATTTTTAATGAAAACGGTCAGCCCAGAGATTAATAATGCAGTTTTACAGCAACAATTTAATACTGGTTTAGTTGCCCGCCACTTAAGTCGCTTAGCAGGGATTCCTAAACCAGCAAATTGTTTATAAAGTTAGGTAAATTTTCTAGCAGCAGCGACACATAAAACAGTTGCTGCTGTAACCACTAACATTGACCAACTTACCTGTTCGTGTAACAAGACAGCGGCAATACCTAGTCCCATTAGAGGCTGTAACAGTTGTAGTTGGCTAATCGCAGCAATTCCTCCTTGAGCAAGCCCTTTGTACCAAAAGAAAAAGCCAATAAGCATACTAAACAAAGACACATAAATAAGCCCAGCCAAAGCTGACGTAGACACGCTCTGAAATGAAGCTGGCATATAAAAAACAGTCAGAAACAGCATAAAAGGTAGTGACAAAATAAGCGCCCAACAAATGACCTGCCACCCACCTATTTTGCGCGAAAGTACGCCACCCTCAGCATAGCCAAAGCCACAGAAAATAATCGCCATCAACATATAAAAGTCTCCTATTCCAAGTGATGTATCACCAGAAAGGAAGAACATATAGGCGAAAACAACCGCACTCCCCAATACTGCAAATATCCAGAAAAAATGATTTGGTTTTTCGCCGCCTCTCAGTACAGCAAATATTGCAGTTGCAAGCGGCAAAAGACTAACGAATACAATTGAATGGGCTGCATTCATGTGCTGTAGAGCAAGTGCTGTAAACAATGGAAAACCGATCACCACTCCTAAAGCAACAATAGCAAGAGGCCACCAATCCTGCTTGGCTGGTTTCTTTTGTTTTAAAACTAATATCAGAATAAGGCCTAAAATACCGGCAATTGCCGCACGTGCTGCAGTTAGAAAACCAGGATCGAAACCCATTACAGCTACACGTGTTGCTGGCAATGAACCCGCAAAAATAGCTACGCCAATAAAACCATTTACCCAGCCATTCATAAACCTATTCATAATTTTCTCCGTCACTATACGAAGAATTTAAGCTGTGCTAAGGTGATTAAACCAGATACAAAGCAGTACAATTTAAAAGAACTGTTATGTACAACTAACCAGTACAGTTGGATTTTAAGTCAGTGAATCAGAGTAAAACAAAAATTGAAATTGTTATTTCAGAGATTGAGCAACAAATAAAAAATCGGTCTTTAATGCCTGGAGCGCGTTTGCCTTCTGTTCGTAAGTTAGCGAATGATCTTGGCTTTTCTGTATCAACGGTTGTAGAAGCATATGAACGATTAATTGCTTTAGGCAAAATCGAATCAAGAACTGGATCTGGTTTCTATATTGTTGGTCCGCTCGCACCTTTAGCTTTAAGTGAATTAGGCCCTAAATTAGATCGCTCAGTCGATCCATTATGGATTTCACGTCAATCTTTAGAAGCAAAAGCAGATGTTTTTAAGCCCGGCTGCGGTTGGCTACCTGATGACTGGATGCCATTAGACAGTATTCGTAAAGCTTTAAGGATGGCTGCAAAAAGCCCAGATGATTGTTTAATGGGTTATTCAACACCATTGGGATTACCAGCGCTACGTGATTTACTAGCAAGACGTGCTCAAGCAAAAGGAATAAACGCGAATCTTAATCAGGTACTTTTAACTGATTCAGGAACTCAAGCGATTGATTTGGTTTGCCGATTTTTACTAAAGCCCGATGATGTCGTTTTGATTGATGACCCTTGTTATTTCAATTTTCATGCTTTACTTAAAGTTCATCAAGTCAAGGTGATTGGTATTCCCTACACACCAACAGGTCCTGACTTAGAGGCATTTAAAGAAGCAATTGAAACTTATAATCCACGTCTTTATATCACCAACTCAGGAATTCACAATCCAACCGGAGCAGTACTTTCTCTTTCTACGGCGCATCAATTATTAAAGTTGATTGAACAATCAAATTTGATTGTTGTTGAGGATGATATTTTTTCAGATTTTGAATATAACGCGGCTCCTCGGCTTGCTGCTTTGGATAATCTTTCACGTGTAATCTTTATTGGAAGTTTTTCTAAAACGTTATCGGCATCTATTCGCTGTGGTTATATTATTGCTAAACCAGAATGGATTGATCAGCTCACTGACCTGAAAATTGCCACAAGCTTTTCTCACAATGGCGTGTCTGCTGAAGTTTTATTAAGTGCTTTAACAGATGGATCTTACCGTAAGCATATAGAATTACTAAAAGTTCGTTTAGCAAAAGCGATGCACGATACTATTACTAAACTTGAACCATTGGGCATAAAGCCATGGATTAAGCCTCAAGCGGGAATTTTTGTTTGGTGTCATTTGCCAGAGGGAGTTGAAGCTTCAGAAATTGCCAAATATTGTATTAACCATCAAGTTATTCTTGCACCAGGAAATGCGTTTAGCCAAGCTTCCAATGCTGGTCAATTCATCCGCTTTAATGTAACCCAGTCAAATCATGACCACATCTATAAGACTCTGGCTGATGCGATTCAACAAGAGTCTTCATGATGGGTAATAAGAAAAATTAAGCTTGTTTCTGTTTTTGCTGCATATATGCAAAATATCCCGGCCCAGCTGAAACCTGAACTTGTTTTGCATGTAAAGGTTCACGGCAAACCGAACATACCATGACTGGTTCAAACTTATGACCACAATTTTTATGACGATATTCTAAAGGTTTACCTAAACCTTGATCCATCCATTTATCTGCCCAATTTGCCATAGATAAGATAATTGGATAAAGCTCAAAACCTTTATCAGTCAATTTATATTCAAAGCGTTCCTGACGGTCAAAATAAGGAGCTTTGACTAAAATTTCATATTCAACCAAACGCTTTAAACGATCCGAAAGGACATGACGAGTTACGCCTAATGACTTTTGAAAATCGTCAAAACGACGTATTCCCATAAAAGCATTACGTAATATTAGCATCGTCCATCGATCGCCAATCACTGATAGCATACGAGCAACCGAACAAGGTTGATCACCGATGTCATCCCATTTCATCTTTATGCGTTCCTCGATATTTCCTAGCCTAATGGCCCTATTATTTATACCCTAAACCACATACCACGATTTATGCAAGATTCATTATTAAAATAACTTCTTACCAAGCTTATGAAAAAATTTTCATTATAAAAAATTAAAAGTTATTATATAAATTTGCTTAACAAATATAACTCACCCAATTGTATAGTGAGTTATATTTATGATTAGTTTGAAATGAATACACCTTTCAATATATAACCCGCTTCCAATTTTACATTTGCCGGAATTCGAACCAGACAATTGGCTTTCATTAAATTACTGAGCATGTGCGATTGCTGTTTTGCCAAACTTTTAACTTTGAGCTGTCCATTGTCAAAATAAGCATGCATCCGTAAAAAACGTTCACGCGCATCTTCTTTTAAATCATGATCTAAAATTGCACTAAACCACTCTGGCCCATTTTGATTTCCCTGCAAAGTGTCGAGCAATACTTTACCGTAAACCTGCATAGAGACATAGACCGCAGCAGGATTACCCGGCAATCCCAGCAAATAACAACGGTGATCTTTTTCAGGTTGAGAATATTCAGCAAAAAAGAGTGGCTTACCCGGCTTTTGTTTTACTTTCCAAAAGATCTGTTCAAAGCCAGCCTCAAAAGCACATGGTCGAACAAAGTCATAATCACCTACTGACACTCCACCTGTGGTTATGATGACATCATGACTATCTTTTAAGCGGTCGAAATATTGTGTGACCTGTGCTGCCTCATCTGCCACATGAATAATTTCAACATCTAAGCCATAATCTTCAAACCAAGCTTTTAGTAATGGACCATTTGCATCAAAGATTTTACCTTCAGCAAGATCTTCTGCTTTTTCGGCAACTTCATCACCAGTGACTAAAACAGCAACTTTCGGAGCACGGTAAATCTCACCCGTTTGCACACCCGCCATACTTAAGGCAGCCAAGCTTCCAATATTTAGAAACTGTCCAACTTGTGCAAGCAACTGTCCCTTCTGGATTTCTTCGCCAGTAAAACGAATGTCAGCTTGAGGGCGTATATGTTCAGTTAAAGAAATTTCTTGTGCTGAAATGACCTCTACTATTTCTTGCCTCGCAACATGTGTTGTACCTTCAGGAATTTTGCCACCTGTAAATATACGAATTGCTTGACCTTCACTCAGAATGTCATGACTTTCACTTCCGGCACGAATCTCACCCGTAACCTGAAACTTTTGATGATTTAAATCTTCTACATGACTGCAAAGCGCATAACCATCTACAGCACTTTGAGAAAAGCTTGGCAAGTTAATTTCTGAATAAATTTCTTTGGCAAGATACCTACTTAGGCTATTTTGAAGTGCTTGCTGAATTGAACCTAATTTTTTAGGACGATTACTCATCAACTCAATTGCTTCATCTACGCTAATCAACCCACGCTCTGTACCACAACCTGACATTATTCATAGCCTCCCGGATGTGGTAAATCACGGCAAACATCAAAAATATGAACTAATGCGGGCAGGATAGCAGCCATTGATTCGCTTGCTCCACCACGGCTTCCCGGTAAAGTCACCACCAATGAACGATCAATAAAACCGGCTACTCCACGTGACATTGCAGCATATGGTGTGCGTTTTTGCCCAAAAGATCGTGCAGCTTCCATTAAACCATCTAGCTTACGCTCTAAAAGTGGCTCTAGCGTATCAACCGTAATATCACGCTTACCAATTCCAGTGCCACCAACGGTCATAATACAAGCATATGACTTGCTCAACTCAAGCACTAAGTTTTTTAAAGTATCTGCTTCATCTGGCAAAATTTGGTAATGAATTGGATCAAATCCTGCCTCGGTTAAAGTTTCAACCACAGATTTCCCGGCAGTATCGGGTTTTCTACCTGCTGCTACGGTGTCTGACAACACAATAACCGCAGCCGAAACAGACTGACGAAGAACTCGCTTAAAGTGTGATTTGCCACCTTTTTTCTTAAGCAATTTACATTGATCCATCCAGAGCTCTTCTGGTTCACAATGTGGTTTTAACATATCGTAAATGGTTAAGCCTGCAAGACTTGCAGCCGTTAAGGCTTCCATTTCTACACCAGTTGGACCAATGGTTTCGACCACAGCAATAATCTTTACAAAATCATGTTCTAATTCATATTCAACATCTGCACGATAAATCGGCAGTGGATGACACAAAGGAATCAGCTCATCAGTTCGTTTTGCTGCCAAGATTCCTGCAACACGTGCAGTTTTTAATGCATCCCCTTTTTCAGTATTTCCTTGTCTTAATAATTCAATACAGTGCGGTGGTGCATATAAAATTGCTTGTGCTTCAGCAACACGATAACTTTCCGGCTTCATTCCTACGTTTTTCATTATTTATCCTAGTCTTGCTTATTTCAGTGTGAGTGTTCATGGCCGGCATGATGATGTTTGTGGTCGTGCGGTGCATCCTTACGAATACAGCAGCCTTCTACATAGTGACTTGTACCATCTGTAAAGAACTCTTCTTTAAATACAGGTACTTCATGCTTTACTCGCTCAACTGCTTCCTCACATGCTTGAAAAGCTTCACGGCGATGGGCTGCATAAGCAATTGCAATAATGGCTGTTTCGCCAACATCTAAATATCCAATCCGATGAACCACTCGCACATAAGATACCTGATACTTTTTCTCAATTTCCAGTTCAATTTCACGTATCATTTTTTCAGAAAGCGGTTTATACGAGGTATATTTCAGTGCTTTAACAGCTTTACCTTCATGATGATTACGAACCGTACCCATAAAAATATCAATTCCACCGCATTCAGGAAATGATTCAATAGGATCAAAGGTATCAAGGCTTAAAGCCTGCTCTTGTATACGTGCAAAATCTCGCATGACTTACCCTCCTGCAACTGGTGATAATAAAACCAAAGTACACGGCTCACTTAAGGCAGATTGTCTGGTTATAACGTTATCCTCTATCGCACATGCACATTTTTCCATGGCCTGTGTACATTCCGGATGTAAAGTCACAATTTGATCTAAGACATCTTTCACTAAAATATCGGTGGGGAAAACTAACGAAAGATTTTGTGGAAGCAATTTTTCAATTGCACCAAATGATTCGATTTTAATTTGGATAGATTGCTGCATTTATCCCCCAAGCATATGCATACTGATTTTACGGGTTTGTTGATGTTGTAAAGCATGAAAGCCCTTAGCTTTATTCCAGATATACGGCATAACTTTCTCTTTTAACTGCTGACTATGCAACATATGATCGGTTGAGTTCTGTGCGCGTAATAGCGCTTGAAGCTGAGGTTTAATATTTAAACCCTGCTGCGCAAATAGACAGTTGTACAACTCGCCTTGTGCGGTTAGTCGTATGCGGTCACATTGGTGGCAAAAGGAATGAGTAATAGTTGAAATGATGCCTAGAGCATAATGATTATTCAGCAAATATTGGCGCGCTGGTTCGTGCTGCTGCTCGATAACTTGTACTGAATAATGCGGTTGTAACGCCTGTAAAATTTCAGCTTCACTCACCACATCTTTATTTGACCAAAGTGCATCGCCATCAAGAGGCATGAATTCAATAAAACGTAGTGGAATCTGGTTAGCAATCGACCATCTCACCATAGGTAGGATTTGATCGTCATTTTTATTTTTCATTAACACACAGTTAATTTTAAAGGGTAATCCTGCATCTTTTGCAGCTTGAATACCTTCAAGAACTGGTTCTAATTTTTTCTTGGTGAGTTCTTTGAATTGAATTGGATCAAGACTATCCAAACTAATATTTAGGTCATCTAAACCAGCATCTTTTAACTGCTGAGCGTATTTAGCCAGATAATGTCCGTTGGTGGTCATTGAAATGCGTTTTAAACCTAATGCTTTTAAGGCTTGTAAATCACGGACGAAATGGACAATGCCTTGACGCATTAATGGCTCTCCGCCCGTAATACGGATGCTTTCAACACCATGTTGCACCATAAAACTGCAAAACTGAAAGAGCGCCTCAAAACTAAGCAAATCTTGTTTATTCAGCCATTCAGGATGTTCCGGCATGCAATAGACACACTTAAAATTACAGCGATCGGTTACTGAAATTCGTAACTTTCGCTTGATACGGCCATATTGGTCTTGCAGAACAGATGGCGTATTTTCAGAGTGATATTGTTTCATCTTTTGCACTCATGTCGAGAACAGTTCAAATATTGCTGGCACCTTTTCTGGGCAATTAAAGTAGAAAATTGCGCCTCTATAGTGCTCTGATGTTTATGCAAAATTTGTTCCAATTCTATTTATCATCCATAACTATTCGGGTTTTAATTAAAATATTGGCCTACTGTTTTAGCTCAGTTTTAAAAAGTCTTGCACAATCAGCGCGGCCTCAACTTGTTATATTGCCCTACTTTATTTCTAGCACTTTTCTAAACGGATGGGTACATATTTATGGTACGGCGTTTTAGATAATGGATCACAATGTTCAGCGGAAATTAGTCTGTTTAATTGTGGTCCAATTGGCTCTCCACCTTGAAAGCGCATACCGTAACCATGCGGAAGCGAAACAACTCCTTTTCGCATTCCTTCATCAAAATCTACAGTAACCTGAATTTCTCCATGTTGAGAAATACATTTAAGCTGACCGCCTGCATCTACATTTAGGTGCTTTGCATCTTCAGGATGAATGCGTAAAGCTCCTTCAGCATCTACTTTTCGCCAAGCTGGATCACGGTAAATTTGATTGGCGTTATAGCTACGTCGCTCACCTGATAAAAGTATGAATGGAAATTCTTCTACATTAACCTGATGATTTTTTAAATTTGCAAGCTCGTTTAACATCTCTGGAATAGCAAGACGTATTTTCTTATCTTTATAAGCCACTAGTTTCCAGACTTCATCATATTCATGTTGTGACAACACCACACCTGAACGTTGCTTTAAAATTTGCTCGAATAAACGGACGCCTAAAGTTAAAGGGTTACCTTTATAACCTGCATGGCGTACCGCTTTGGTGTGTAACACAGCATATTGAATTGACAGTGGCAGTAAAAAAGCAACTGAACCAGCTGAGTTTTCTATCCGTTTTCCTAAAGTGCGATAGAGAATTGAAGCGGCAAAAGGGATATATTTTTTATGTCGGGCAAAAGTTAAACCTAAAGCAGATAGATAAGGTAAATAGGATGTTTTTTTCGAGTCAACCGCAGCAATTTTTTCTAAAAGCGGAAAGCGTTTTGGAATCACCTGCATGGCTTCAAGTAATCGTGTATAAATTTCTGCCTCTGGCAAAGTATTCGCTTGAGCGGTCAATACTGGATGTCTTAGGTGAAAGCCATTCTTAGGAAACTCAAGATTAAAGCCCGTAAATTCCCATTTCTCAAACTGAGTGTGTGCAGGCAAAATATAGTCAGCGAGTCTAGCAGTTTCTGTCATGGCGACATCGACCACAACCAACAAATCTAATGCTTTAAATGCTTCCTCAAAAGCTGGTGTATCTGGATAAGTTAATAACGGATTACAGCTATCTACAAAAACTGCGCGAATTCGCTTTTCCCCTGCTTTTAAGATTTCATCGGGTAAAATGTTAGGTGGGAAAAACCCTGATATCGGGAACATTTTATGGTAAACACTACGTCTATATTTTGGCTTTCTTTCATCCGTATCGCTTAAGATTGGAATAAACATAGTATGCAAATTATTGGTGCCTTGCTTTCCAAAGTTTCCAGTCACTAAGTACAGTAGTTTTTCTAAATATCCGTTTAATGTCGTGTTTAAAGTATGTTGAATACCTAAATCAATACGCACACAGCCTCTTTTAGCTTTGGCAAAATCTCGAACCACTTGGTAAATCAAATCGACTGGAACATCAGCTTTAGCAATATAGTCTTCAATCGGCACACGACTAAATGCTGTTTTTACGTCTTCAAAACCGTGCGTATGCTGCTCAATAAACGCTGCATCATAAAGGTTTTCTTTAATAATGATTGCAATCATTGCTGACATTAAAAAAGCATCTGTTCCAGGTTTTAGCTGCACATGAATATCTGCTTGTTTGGCTGTCTCGGTAACACGTGGGTCAAACACTACCATGGTCCGATTCGGATCTTTCTTAATATGTTTTAGCGTGTCGCGTGCGTTGGGAATGCCATGGGCCTGAAAAGGATTTGTCCCAATGAAAAGAACATAATCGGCATACTCAACATCTTCTGTGGTATGGCAAGCCTGACTCCCGAATAACCGCCCATTGAGCCAGAAATCACCTGTTTTTTCTTGTGCAAGAGAGTTGTAAGCATAATAACTTTTCATGGCCAGCAAAAGTTGGCGACCATACGCGGCACCCAGATGATTGCCTTGACCGCCACCACCAACAGAAGCAAAAGCAGTTCCACCAAACTTATCTCTAATCTGCACTAATCGATTAGCAATTTCTTGAATTGCAACATCCCAACTCACTTCTTTAAATGAGCCATCTGGCTGGCGTTTTAAAGGTGCGGTCAAACGATCTGCGTGTTGCTGGTAGTGCTGTAACCTAGCAGCTTTTTGGCAAATGTAGCCTTGAGAAAATGGATGTTCGGGATCACCTTTAATTTTGACAAACTGGTTATCTTTAATTTCTACGCTTAAACCGCAGTTTCTAGAACACAAAATACATGCGGTCACATCTGTTTTATTTTGCTTCAGCGCTTCAATCATGCCCTTTGACTCCCTTTATTTTTATACATTTGATTGGAATAAATAACAAGTTCCAAAATAGAACTTAAATAATAAATAGTCAACAGTACAAAGATTAAAAACGTATTTCACTCGACCAATGTAAGTTTTAAATCACTCATATACGAAGTTAATTTGCTGTAAAAATTTCTTTAAATGCTTTGATTTGTTTGTATTGCTGAAGCTCATCCAATGAGTTGATGCTATGAAAAAAAAGATTCTGTTTTTGAAATATAGCCACTTGAGCATGTAAAAGCTTAAAGCACTCTTTCAAACTTAACCGCTGCTTTTCAATTTGCTCTGTTATGGCATTTAAACTTTCACGTTTTAATAAGCAAAATGGGTATAAGGCATCTCCATTAATTGAAACATAAGCTGCCTGAGCCTGTTTATTTTTCCGAAGTGCACCGTGTAATTTGGCAACGACTTGGGTAGGTATATAGGTCACATCACAAGGGATAAATAAAACATAGTCTGCGCTTACATTTGACCATGCACTTTTCATTCCCATCAGCGGACCGAAAAAACCTGCTGCATCATCTTGATAACATTGAATGTCCGGCACAATACTTTGATAAATTGAATAATCACGATGACTATTCACCCAAATTTCAGACACTGAGGATCTTAGTTTCTGATGAATTTTAGTGAGTTGAGTTTCACCATCAAATTGCTGCAACAATTTGTTTAAACCATTCATACGGCGAGCTTGTCCACCCGCCAGAATGACCAAATCAGTTACGGGATACCCCTTATTCACACTTCCACCTCCTGTTGGCAAGCTTTAATCAAGCCACGGATTTCAGGTAAACATGAACCACAGTTACCACCTGCTTTTAAACAAGCTGTCACTTGTTTTTCATGAGTAATATTTTGAGTTTTGATTGCGTCTATAATTTTGTTCTTACCTACTTTAAAACAACTACAGACTAAAGGTCCGTCATTATTTGTAGCAGACATTGGCATGCCAGCCAGTAACGCTTTTCGGTGTAACGCACTTAAACGTTCACGTTTAAACAGACTTGCGACCCAATCACGATCCGGCAATAAATCTGGTGGAGCGATATATAAGCTTGCGATCACCACACCGTCTTTCAAAATGATGCTATGACTGAGTTGTGAAGAAATATCTTCAATACTCAACCATTCAAAAGTTTCATCGGCAAAAGGCAAGAAGCTTTTTAGGTTCTTTTGGGTGTCATGAAAAGTTTGACGGTCTGCAAGTTCATAACGATTAGTTTTCACCATTTTGACCTTGGTCCACCATGCACAGTGATGTAGCGATTCTTGAATATGTGAATCGTATCCTTCACGCACATAAAGTACGCCCTGCCAAGTGGTATAAAACGGTTGAATCGTGACAGGTGTATGTTTGAACTCAGGTTCGCCTGAAATAGCATCGACTTCGGGGTTAACGACTTTACCAATACGGGCATCGGACGCAACTTGTTCAGTCCAGTGAATTGGGGCAAAAATTTGGCCACGACGTACACCCGACGAGAATGTTACACGTAGTACACAACTGCCCCATTTTGAACGGACTTCGACCAAGCCTTGATCACGTACACCAAACTTCAAGGCATCACTCGGATGAATCTCACAAAATGGTTCGGCACGGTGACTGGTCAAATTTGGTGACAAACCTGTACGCGTCATGGTGTGCCATTGGTCTCGAATACGTCCAGTGTTTAAAATAAGTGGATAGTCTTCTGAAATTGCATGTACTGGGTCAATTGCAACAGTTGGAATCAATTTCGCTTTAGTGTTTTTATGACTAAACCGGCCCTTGCCAAACAGTTGTTGAACGGCTTTAGCGTCTTGGTTTTTATTCCACACTGGCCATTGCACTGGTTGTAGAGCATCGTACTCGTCATTACTTAGGTTCATTAATCCTTTCAGGTTGAAATAACGGAAATTATTACTCTCTTCTCGTACATCTATATCTGCATTGTCTTGTGCAGATAACGCTGCATGTTCATTAAAGATGTCACTGGCACTCGTAAAGTCAAAACCTTTAAAGCCCAATTTTTTCGCGACTTGGCTAACAGACCACCAATCCGCATTTGCTTCACCCGGTGCAGGTAAGAATGCACGCTGGCGTGAAATACGGCGCTCAGAGTTCGTCACAGTTCCATCTTTCTCACCCCAGCCTAGGGCGGGAAGTAAAACATCGGCATAAGCTGTCGTATCCGTATCTGCACAGATATCTGACACGACGACTAATTCACACTTCTCTAAAGCACGTTTGACTTGATCGGCATCTGGCAGACTCACGACTGGATTGGTTGCCATAATCCAAATCGCTTTAATTTTTCCTGCTTCAACGGCATGGAACAAATCCACTGCTTTTAAACCCGCTTGAGTCGCAATAAATGGACTGTCCCAAAAGGTTTGCACTACTTTCTGATGTAGTGGATTATCTAAGTCCATGTGCGCAGCCAGCATATTGGCTAAGCCACCAACTTCACGCCCACCCATCGCATTGGGCTGACCTGTCATCGAAAATGGTGCAGCGCCGAGCTTACCAATTTTTCCAGTCAATAAATGACAGTTAATAATGCTATTGGCTTTATTTACACCCTGACTTGATTGATTCACACCCATTGAAAATAAGGTGATGACTTTTTCAGTTTGAGCGAATTTCTCGAAGAAATGCTGCAATTTGTCTAAAGAAATACCACTACGTTTTGCCACATATTCGATATCAGTTTCTGGCTGACTACTTGCCAAAACATCGTGCAGACCTTCGGTATAAGCATCTACAAAGGCCTGATCAGCATGACCATTTCCATATAAATATTGAAATAAGCCATTAAACAACGTGACATCTTGACCCGGCAAAATCGGTAAATGTAAATCCGCTTGTTCACAAGTACTGGTAAAACGTGGGTCAATTACCACCACATACATATCTGGATTTTGGCTCTTAGCCTGCATGATCCGCTGATAAAGTACAGGATGACACCATGCAGTATTGGAACCGACTAAAACCACCATGTCGGCATGTTCAAAATCTTCATAGCTTGCAGGGACAATATCTTCACCAAAGCTGCGTTTATGCCCAGCAACCGCAGATGACATGCAAAGGCGCGAGTTGGTGTCGATATTTGCCGTGCCCAAATAGCCTTTTACAAACTTATTCACCACATAATAGTCTTCAGTCAAAAGCTGACCTGAAACATAAAATGCAATGCTGTCACGGCCATATTGGTCGATACAAGATTGGAATTTATCAGCAATTTTATTGATTGCCGCATCCCATGTCGTTACTACCCGATCGGCTTTTCGTCCCATCATCGGTTGTAGAACACGTGTTTCTAACCCCAAAGTATCCGCCAAGCGGCTACCTTTAATACATAAGCGTCCAAAGTTGGAAGGATGCTCAGCATCCCCCTCAACTTGTACCAGAGGTCCTTGAGGTTTTTGCTGGACGTTTACGCTAACACCGCAACCCACCCCACAATATGGACATGTTGTTTTGGTTATAGTTGTTGCAACATGGTCGGAGCTATCGATTTCAACGCTTGGAATACTATTCATAACTGCTCCTTTCCTTATTTAGCCTGCATTTTTTAATGCAAAATCTCGACCAAATAGCAGTTTATTTCTAAATGATGAGACTGGGGTTTGATCTGCAATTAACTCTGCATACCACATGCCATCTTCAGTATCGCCAAATAAAACTGCACCAATTACTCTATCACTTTGAATAATAATGCGTTTGTAGATGTGACGTTTTTCATCATTCAAAATAATGTCTTCATAATCATCTTTCGGCTCAAAGTTACCCGCCGAGAATACATCGACACCACTTACTTTTAATTGAGTCGGTACGGTTGGCGCTTTAAAAGTTAAACTGCCGTGCTCTGCTAAATGTGTCGCGCAAATAAATGCTTGGCCCCATAATGGTTCAACCAAACCAAAAGTTTGTCCACGGTGTTCAATACACTCACCCACCGCATAAATACTTGGGTCAAACGTTTGCATGGTGTCATTCACCAATACACCGCGGTTACAACGTAAACCGGCACTTTGCGCCAAGCTAATATTTGGACGAATACCGACTGCAAATACTACAAGATCGGCTTCTAAAACCGTGCCATCTTTCAAACGGATTTGCTTCACATGACCGTTTTCGTCACCAATTAACGCTTCAGTATTCGCTTCGGTAATAATGTGAATGCCTTTTTGCTCAATACTATGACGCAGTAACTGACTCGCACGGCTGTCAAGTTGACGCTCCATAATGCGGTCCATTAAATGCAGCACAGTTACATTCATACCGCGTTGTTTTAAACCGTACGCTGCTTCTAAACCAAGTAAACCACCGCCAATCACCACTGCATTGGTTTTTGAATCGCAGTATTCAATCATGGTATTAACGTCATAAATATCACGGAAAGTTAACACGCCCTTTAAGTCGACACCTTGAACTGGCGGAATAAACGGAGCCGAACCTGTCGCCAAGATCAAACGGTCATAATCAACAGTTTGCCCTTTTTCGGTGTAAACCACTTTACGAGGACGATCAATTTTTACGGCCTTGTCACCTGCAATAAATTTGATGCCTTTATCGTCATACCACTTCGGTGGATGGAGCATAATGTCTTCAATGGTTTTTTCACCTGATAAAACCGGAGATAGCATAATGCGGTTATAGTTTCCCCAAGGTTCTTCACCAATTACCGTGACTTCATAACGGTCTGGTGCCATATCTAGTAAATCTTCTAGGCAACGCATTCCTGCTAAACCATTACCAATCAACACCAGTTTAAGTTTGTCTTGAGACACACCTGTATTGGTAATATAAGTTTTTTGCGGCACAGGGTTGATCAAAACACGACCATCAACAATTTTGCTCGGATAAACTGAGAGTTTTTGGTCTTTATCTTCTAAACAACGACCCGTTGCCAAACTAAAGTGTTGTTTATAGATTGGCGATGCAATGACCCGTTCACCTTGTAAATCGCCAATAATGCCGCGGCTCATGACGTTAGCTTGGCTAAACGGATCTTTATTGCTTAACACGTAAACACGTTTTTCATGCCCCACACGGAAGATTGAAACTGCTTGACCACCCACTAGCGCACCTGCGCCAGTATTGGGAGTTAAATCATCGAGTGCACATACATCAATCCATTGATCATCAGGAAGCATATTTTTGTCTTGTACAATATTCATAGAGATTCTCCTTGTTATGCTTCAACCATTGGAATGCGGTCTTCTGAACGCTCAGCATCAGTTAATGGACGGATCTGACCACGTTCAGTCGTAAATTGAATGTGTGGATCGGCCTGTTCACTTGCATCTGCATTGATATAGGTCTGGAAGCGTTTACGCACTTCAGGATTTTCTACCGCAGTACGCCATTCGTCTTGATATGTGCCAATAATATGTTCCATACGGCGCTCAAGCTCGGCAGCCAAACCAAGAGAGTCATCTACAACGACAGATTTAAGGTAATCTAAGCCACCTTCCATGTTGTCGCGCCATACGCTGGTACGTTGTAAACGGTCTGCAGTTTGAATATAGAACATATAGAAACGGTCGATATAACGGATGAGCGTTGCTTTATCGAGGTCAGAGGCAAGTAGTTCTGCATGACGTGGTTTCATCCCACCGTTACCACATACATAAAGATTCCAACCTTTTTCGGTCGCGATAATACCGACGTCTTTGCCTTGTGCTTCTGCACACTCACGTGTACATCCAGACACAGCCATTTTTAATTTATGTGGTGAACGTAAACCTTTATAGCGGTTTTCAAGTTCAATCGCCAAACCAACCGAGTTGTCTACCCCGTAACGGCACCAAGTACTTCCCACACATGATTTCACGGTCCGCAATGATTTACCGTAAGCATGACCAGACTCGAAACCAGCAGCATTTAACTCTTCCCAAATGAATGGAAGCTCGTGAACTTGCGCACCGAACATGTCAACACGCTGACCACCTGTGATTTTGGTGTAGAGATTATATTTCTTAGCAATTTGACCAATGGCAATTAAACCATCTGGAGTCACTTCACCACCTGCCATACGCGGTACAACTGAGTAAGAGCCGTCTTTTTGGATGTTACCCAAGTAGTAGTCGTTACTGTCTTGTAAGCCCGCATGGCTTGGCTCAAGTACGAAATCATTCCAGCAAGATGCCAAAATGTTTGCCGCAGCAGGTTTACAGATATCACACCCTAAACCATGACCATGTTGATGAATCAAATCATCGAAGGTTTTAATTTCATTAACACGAACCAAGTGATACAACTCTTGGCGCGAGTACGGGAAGTGTTCGCAAATATGATTATTTACCGTTACACCTTGACGTTGTAACTCAGATTTCAACACTTGAGTCACTAATGGTGCACAACCACCACATGCTGTTGCTGCTTTGGTGCATTTCTTTAATGCACCTAAAGAAGTCGAGCCATCGCAAATCGCTTGGCAAATGTCCGCTTTTGATACGTTGTTACATGAACAAATCGTTGCGCTGTCTGGCAACAAATCTACACCGCTACCACCTGACTTACCTGCCGACTGTTCAAAGCCCGGCATAATCAAGCTTTCAGGAACTTCTGGTAAAGCCAGACCGTTTAACATCATTTGTAAAAGGTCGTTGTATTCTTTTGCATCACCCACCAAAACTGCACCAAGCAATTTGGTTTTATCTGCATTTACAACAATCTTTTTATAAACCAGTGCATGCTCATCTGCATAGAAATAGCTTAATGCACCCGGCGTCATAGCATGCGCATCACCTACAGAGGCAACATCCACACCCATCAACTTCAACTTAGTGCTCATGTCTGCACCAGCGAAGCAATTACACTCTTCATCTAGAATGTGTTTTGCTGCAATACGTGCCATGTCATAGCCCGGTGCAACCAAACCATAAATTTTATTTTGCCAAAGTGCACATTCACCAATGGCATAGACATTGGTATCTGAAGTTTGGCAGTAATCATTAATGACGATACCACCACGCTCACCAATCGCAAGTCCACTGTTGCGTGCAAGCTCATCACGTGGACGGATCCCCGCAGAGAATAAGATGACGTCTGCTTCAAGCTCACTACCATCTGCAAATTTCATTACATGCGTAGTGCTGTTGCCCGATTCAATAGATTGAGTCGCTTTTTGTGTATGAACTTTTACACCAAGATCTTCGATTTTTCGGCGTAAAACTTTACCGCCTAAGTCATCAATTTGAACTGCCATTAAACGTGGCGCAAACTCAACAACATGAGTTTCTAGATCTAAATCACGCAACGCTTTAGCTGCCTCAAGACCCAGTAAACCACCACCAATAACTACACCTGTTTTTGCATTAAGACTTGCTGCACGAATCGCGTCTAAGTCTTCAATCGTACGGTAAACAAAACAGTTTTCACGGTCGTTACCTGGAATTGGGGGGACAAATGCATAAGAACCCGTTGCCAACACCAATTTGTCATAGCTAATCACATCGCCATGGTTGGTTGTAACTGTTTGCGCTGCTGTATCAATTGCCATTGCTTTAGTGTTTAAACGTAAGTCAATACCATGCGCATCGGCAAAGTCAAAACGAGCTAAAGATAAATCTTTTGCCGATTTCCCCGAAAAATATTCTGTCAAATGTACGCGGTCATACGCGATACGAGGCTCTTCCGCGAGAATCGTGATTTCCAGTTCATCATCTGCTTTTTCTAAAATGGCTTCGATGAATTTGTGGCCCACCATACCATGACCAATCATTACCAATTTCATAGTGTTTCTCCTCAAATCACGTTGCTTTTAAGCTGCGTTATTGCGATCTAAAATAGCTTGCTCAAATAGACGTTGTTCTTTTGCCTTGTGCTCTACCGAGAAGCGAATCAACATCACGAAGCATCCAGCGACAATGACAAATCCACCTAATGCCATCAGGCAAGATTGAATATCTGTCATACCTTTTAATAAAAAACCTGCAACGACCGCGCCTGCATTGCCTCCGGCACCGATAATGCCAGACACACCACCCAGTGCTTCACGGTCGATAAATGGAACCATGGCATAGGTCGCACCGCATGCCATGTTGATGAAGAGTGCAAAGACCACCATGCTCATGATGGCCAAGTGCGCGACATTCATTTGTGAAAATAAAATCAGGAATAGCCCTTCGCCCAAAATCATGACAAAGAGTAGTTTTGTACGGCCATCCAAGCCTTTTTTGATTGCTACTTTGTCAGAGAGAAAACCTCCCAAAGAGCGAGCAAAGATGGCAAGTAGTCCTAAAATTCCGGCAGTTAAGCCTGCCTCTTTTAAGCCAAAGTGAAATTTTTCGACGTAGTACATGGCCAAGATGTTGTGCATAAAAATCTCAACCCCAAAACATGCGCCGTATGTACCAAATAAAATCCAGACACGGTAATTGCCAGCTGCTTGTTTCATTACAGCCCAACCGCCTTTTTTACCGCTATCGGTTGCAATGCCTTGAGCGCGCAGCTCATCGAAGTTGCCTTGTGGACAGTCTTGGGTAAATTTCCAGTACATAAATGCCACTACAAGCATCATTATGCCGGGCATTAAAAGTGCAATACGCCAGCCCATAGATTGCTCGACGCCAAACATCACAATTGCAGAGAGAATCAAAGGCATGACTGCTTGTGTGGTACCACCGCCGGCATTACCCCAACCTACGGCAGTTGCATTGGCTGTGCCCACTACATTTGGAGCAAACATGACGCTGGTGTGATATTGAGTGATGACAAAACTTGCGCCAATGGCACCAATCAAAAAGCGGAAAAAGAGAAAAGATTCATAACTTCTAACAGCTGTGATTCCAATGACTGGGATACTGCCAACAAGTAAAAGCGTGATGTATGCTTTACGTGGGCCATATTTGTCACACAAAGGCCCGACAACCAAACGTACGACAATCGTGACAGCAACGGCTGCAATACTAATGTTAGCAATTTGATCTTTTGTTAAATGGAACTCACCTGCAATGACAGGCATGAGAGGCGCACAGGCAAACCACGCAAAAAAGCAAGCAAAAAAAGCGAGCCAACTCATGTGGAAGGCCCGCATCGCTGGAACTGTAAAATTAAACAGCTTAATAGATGTTGCTTTTGTGGCTGACAAATTCAAAGACATTGCCTTCACTCCGACTGAACGTAACTTCTTTGTGCACACCAAGGTATTCACAAACTCGATCAGAACGGACTTCATTGGCCGTCTTTAAAACTTATGGTCGTCTTCGACCTGTTATTGAATAAGCATTTTGCATGCCAGCTTTTAAAAAAACTAAATTAATCTTTTTTTATTATTGTTTTTCATATAGATAAAATTTTTTAAAATATCGAAATGAACATTCTCATATCTTGGACTGCTCTAACCTTGCACCCTTATAGGGTTCAGGTAAAAATATGCTCTGCTACAAAATGAATCGCATTTTTGCACCAATATTGATCAGTAGCGCCATTAAGCATGCTAATTTAGCGATAAAGCTCGATTTTTTCTTTAGTTTGCTATGGCATTAATCTTGCTTAAATAATTGATAACAAAAACGCGTCGAATTGGCGCATTTTCTTAGCCTGATTTTCTGAACTTATGCCAAAACTCAAAATAGCCCTTATTGATGATGATCATGCGCGAGCCGACTATATAAGAAAAAGTTTGCTTGAAAATGATTTTGAAGTAGTCGCCTGCCTTACTTTGGATCATTTGAATATCTTTCGTCTGGAACATTTGCAAGCTGATGTCATCTTGCTTGATATGGATCATCCTCATCGTGACATTATTGAAAGTTGTGTCAGTAGTTATGACCTACCTACAGTTCTATTCACCAAAAATTCTGATAAAGACACCATTAAACAAGCCATCGATGCGGGAGTAACTGCTTATATTGTCGATGGCATCGACCCTTCCCGCTTACATACCATTTTAGAAATCTCAATTGAGCAATATAAAAAGCACAAAAAACTCGAAGGTGATTTAAAAGAAGCTCAAACCAAACTTGCTGACCGCAAAGATGTCGAAAAAGCCAAAGTGCTACTGATGCAACTGCATGGCCTACCTGAAGAAACTGCATTTCAGCTTCTTAGAAAAAATGCGATGAGCCACCGCATTACAATTGGAGAAATGGCACGGCGTTTACTTGACGCTCAAAAATTACTTGGCAATCAACTAAAGGATGAATAAATGAGCAAATTAGAAAAGACTCAATTACAACTCGGCTATATTCCTTTGCTTGATTGTCTTGCGTTGCTTTGGGCAAAACAAAGAGGTTTCTTTGAAGAAGAAGGTTTAGAAGTTACTTTAGTTAAAGAAGCATCATGGGCGAGTCTGCGCGACCGTCTTGCTTTTGGTTTATTGGATGCAGCTCATTGCTTATCTGCAATGTTACCTGCGGCGGCTGTAGGCGCAGATCAAATTGGTACACCTTTACAAACGTCACTGGTTTTAAGTGAAAACCGTGCTTTTATTAGCTTAAGTCAAAAGCTTACTCATCAACTTGCAATTCAAGAAAATGACACCGCACAAGTAACGGCACAAAAAGTGGCGAGCTATCTTGAACAAGGTCATCCTCTTTCTTTAGCGCATGTGTTTAAGCATTCTATTCACCATTACTGTTTAAGAGAATGGCTGGCTTTAGCAAATCCAAAACTTGCGCAGTCTATTCAGCTCAAAACATTACCGCCACCGTATATGGTCGAAGCGTTGGACAAACATGTGATTGATGGTTTCTGTGTAGGTGAACCTTGGAATACCCAAGGTGAGCTCCTTGGTTTAAGTAAAATGATTTGCTCAAGCCAAAACGTTATTCCTTCTGTCGCTGACAAGGTTTTAGCCGTAACGCAAGAATGGGCGGAGCAGCATCCACAAACGCTCGTCGCGCTCACCGCCGCAATCATGAAAGCCCAACAAGAGTTGAGCGAGTTACAAGACTTTGCGCCAATTTTAAAATTATTGGTTGAGTCTGGAATTGTTCGTTTTCATTGCTCAGAGGAAGTGCATGTCGATAAATATTTTATGATTCAGGATATTGTCCGTCATTTAGTAAAAGAAAATGCACTTCCAAAAGTAGAAGACTTTTATTGGCTGCTCAAACAAATGCAAAAATGGGATGAACTTCAAATCGAACATGCACAAATCACAAGTTTGGGAGCTCAATGCATTAATCTTGAGGCTTATAAACAAGCCAAACAGCGATATTCTTCATAAATTATCTGGGTCAAATCAGCATAAAAAAAGCTGTCTTTTGTGACAAAGACAGCTTGAAAGACCCATAAGACAAAATGCGAAACACGCATTACTATATTTTCTGGACTCAACTGATCCATTGAAAACACAGTGCTTATGCAAATGATCATATCTATCTAAGCATATCATTTTCAGACATTTTCATATCAATAACTGCCACTTAATCAATTTCAGTTAATCATTCTCAGCCTTTTAAGAAAGCCTTCAAATATTCCTCTCTCTTTAAGCATTCATCTTAGCTATGTTCTTTATAAAATAGTGATACATAACTGATATGGGTCTGGTCATCAATTTCTTTTTAATTCTTCGAAGTAATTTCAAGCAGATGTCTTAATTAAATTAATTTTTTTAGCTTAAAAGTAATTTATTGCCTATGTGGTTATATTTAAAAAGATTTATTTATTTATCCTTCTATAAAACTTAAATATTACGATTCAAATAATTACCTAAAAAAAATTAGTGAAAATTCCTCTAACTATCTCCTTTTTTGAGTTACAAACAGCAACAATCTTGTCACAAATGGTAATCATAATTAAATTAATAATCATTATCATTCACACCACATAAAAACCTGAGAAGATCTACCATGATCCATGAAAATATTCTCGAATGCATAGGTAAAACGCCACTATTACAACTATCAAGGCTATTCACGCATCAATCAGTCTCAGTGATTGCGAAAATGGAATTGTTAAACCCAGGAGGAAGTATTAAAGACCGTCCAGCATTATTCATGCTACAGGAAGGTCTGAAATCTGGAGTCATCAATAAAGATAGTCATATTGTTGAAAGTTCGTCAGGGAACTTAGCGATTGCTCTTGCAATGGCATGCAAAATCTATGGATTAAAATTTACTGCAGTGATTGACCCGAAAATTGCTTCAGCAAATTTGCAAATGTTGAAGCTCTACAAAGCCAATATTGAAATGGTCTCTGAAAAAGACCAAAACGGCGGTTACTTAAAAACCAGAATTGACACTGTAAAACGACTCTGCCAACAACTGCCGAATGCTGTCTGGATTAATCAGTATGCAAATCCAAACAACTGGAAAAGCCACTATTTTGGTGAAGCAGAAGAAATCCTCAATCAAATTGACCGCAAAATTGATTACCTCGTGATTGGGGCGAGCACTTCAGGCACGATTATGGGTGTGTCTCGTCGCCTTAAAGAAAGATTTCCAGAATTAAAAGTGATCGCAGTCGATATCGTCGGCTCTGTGTTGTTCGGTGGTACATCTGGTCCACGCGAAATTCCTGGCATTGGTGCAAGTACTGTCCCACCACTACTCTCCCCCGATGAAATTGATGATGTCATTTATGTCGATGACTACGAGTCGGCACTCGGTTGCCGAGAACTTCTTGAACATGAAGGAATCTTTGCAGGTGGTTCGAGCGGCTCATCTATTTCAGCCATCAAAAAACTGATTCCAACCATTCCAAAAGGTTCATGCGTTTTAACACTGTTGCCTGATCGTGGCGACCGTTATCTCGATCTGGTTTATGAAGATGAATGGTTCGAAATGATCAAAAAACGTCACTTCAATCGAAACTTACGACGCCAAGAAAACCTTACTTTACAAAATGTTGTTTAACTTTCTCCTTAGGACATATTTATGAGCAATTTGGCTACCCTTCGCTATTTAAGTCAATCAGATTTACTAAATCTGGGCGCAAATCATAGTAATTCATTTATTGAAGCGATTACTGAAGGTTTAACCCTGCATGCAAATAAACAGTTTGTACAACCCTTAAAACCTTATCTTCGCTGGCAAGGTGCCGACCATATTGCTGACCGTATTATTGCTATGCCTTGCTATTTAGGTGGCAATGACCCGATTGCCGGAATTAAATGGATTGGTTCAAGACAACATAACCCTAAAAAATTCAATATTCCGCGTGCCAGCGCACTGATTGTTTTAAATGACTCAGAAACAAATTATCCAGTTGCAGTGATGGAAGGCAGCCTCATCAGTGCCATGCGAACTGCGGCAATTACTGGTGTTTCAATTAAATATCTAGCAAAAAAAGACTTTTCAGACATTACTGTAATTGGCTGCGGACCAATTGCTCAAATGCAGATTAAAACTGTGCTTGAACAATATGCTCAAGTGAAAAAAATCCATTTATTTGACGTAAACCCTGAAGCAGCTGAAAAACTCAAAGCATTGTTTTTATCAGAATATCCACATCTAGAAATTGAAATTCATGACAGTGCTAAGTCTGCGATTCAGCAAGCTGACGTGCTTATTACCTGCACAGTTTCAGATAAACCTTACATTCCATTTGAGTGGCTTAAAAAAGGCTGCTTTGTTTCAAATATTTCAATTATGGATATCGAGCCTGAAGTCTTCTTAAAAGTGGACAAAGTGATTGTAGATGACTGGAACCAATCAAACCGAGAAAAGAAAGTTATCAATGTGCTGGTTGAAGATGGCTTATTCAGCCGTGAAAAACTACATGCTGAACTTGGCGACATCATTATTGGTCATAAAAACGGTCGTGAACACGAAGATGAAATCATTTTGCTCAACCCAATGGGCATGGCGATTGATGACATTGTCTGCGCTAAATGGTTCTTCAATGCTGCACAAGAACAAAACGTTGGCACGGTTCTACCGCTTTTATAAGAATAGGAATAACTAAAATGTTAGATCGGATTTACACAGCACAACTACAAAAAACCATAGATGCACTCTACATGGAGAATTATGGAGATTTTAAAGATCATATTTCCTATAAAAAGCCTTATCTGGCAATTACTCTCAATGATGAGTTGGAACTCTATTTCAGCTGTTTAAAAGTAGATGGTGTAAATCCTTTCTATGTTACCCAACCCGAAGTTCTGCTTCATAATATCTTAAACAATACGACAACTAAAATTTCGATTTCTGAAGTTTTTAACTATTTAACTAAAGCAACTTGGTGGCCTTCACCACACCATCAAAAAGCGATTAATTATTGGCTAGATAACTTAGTAACGGCTGAAAAAATTCCTCAAATTTTACAGTCAGCCCTTTCATTTTCATCGCCTTTAGTTACTAGCGAACTGCTCTCACTGATAGCTGACCGTCCATTTCATCCATTCGCTCACTCAAAAGGTGAACTTGCACCGCTCACAACTCAAAAAGAAATTGAGGTGTATTGGTGGGCTTTTAAGAAAGATGACGTCATCAATAATATGGAGTCAATTCCTCACAAAGAGCTTCTGTTATCAGAAGCTGAGGACAAGCATATTACTGAAAAAATAGCGGAACTTTCAGATGATTACTTAGCCCTGCCTTTGTTAGAGACGCAACATCGCTATTTAAAGTTTGATGAAAATAAATACGGTGCTATTGACCTGAACCATGTCACGACAATTGGTTCACCGACTTCTTCATTAAGAACGCTTATTCATAACGCAAACCCTACTCTACATTTAAAACTCTCGACCAATGCTAAAACATTAGGCGCAATCCGCTCTATGCCAGGCCGTTATTTAATGAATGGGCATACGGCTTATGATTTTTTAAATGAAGTCATTAATGAAACTTCTTTATTAAAAAATCGTCTCTTTTTGAGTAATGAAACGCATTGGTGGGTGTTGGGTAAACAAGAGCCGATTGTAAAAAATTTAGGTGTAATCGGTTGCCAAGTCAGACATTTACCTAATTTTTGCCAAGATAAAAATGTCTCTCCTATTACCATGTCAGCTTTAAGCTGTACTTATGTTGACCCTTGGGAAACATTGGGCATTGAAGGCGACAAATGGTCATTATTAAAAGACTTAAGTGTTCATTTTATTCAAACATTCTTAACACTGTGGGCAAAAGGCATCATGCCTGAATGCCACGGGCAAAACACTATGGTGTGTTATGAAAATAATAAGTTTAAATGCTTTATTTTACGAGACCACGATACCCTAAGAATATGTACAACAGCCATTGAAGAAAACGGTTTTACACCTCCGATCTATACCATTGATACCAGTACGCCGAACAATCTTATCTTTACTAAAAATGAGAACTTATTTAACTACTTCATTACTTTAGGGATTCAAATTAACCTCTACCCAATTGCTTTAGCGACTTTGAAATATACAGATCGTACAGAAAGCGATTTTTGGGAAATGGTTCAACACATTATTCAAGATTTTGTAGAAACCCAACCGATTTCAGAGCAAACAAAATCACAAATTCAAACTTATCTTTTTGACAATAAGACTTGGCCATTCAAACAGCTACTTACACCTTTACTCGCGCAAGAAAGTGACTCAACAGGCATGCCAAGTAAAATCGGAACCACACCAAACCCTTATCAGAACTTGTGTGTTTCTAGCTATGAGACCATGGACATCTAAATCATGCGCTCATCTCGCCTAGATCATTTCATTATTTTGCTCTGTCAGTTTTTTTCCACTTTTGGGCTTATGGTACTTATTCCAATCATGCCGCTTTATATGGAAAAACTGACGGCGCATATGAGTGCTCCCACTATCTGGGCAGGTTTGGCACTCGCGGCTCCGGCTATTGGCAGTTTATTTACAGCACCGATTGTGGGTCATCTATCCGACACATTCGGCCATAAAAAAGCCTTGTTACTTTCTTTGGCTGGTTTCTGTATTTCAATACTGCTGATGGCGAGCGCCCAGCATTTATACCTATTTATTTTTGCTCGAATTTTACTCGGGTTTTGCGGTCTTTCCGTGATCTTAAATGCTTATGTTTCATATCTTTCCAATGAACAACAGCGAGGTGCCGCTTTTGGGCAACTACAAAGTAGTGTTGCGCTCGCTTGCCTATGTGGTCCGGTTCTCGGTGGGATATTTATGGATCAATGGCGAGTTGAAGTTTTACTCAACGCAACAGCATTTGTTGTGATGACCTTAATTTTGATTGCGTCATTTGTATTAACTAACCCCGTTAAAACCGAGGCGTCAAAAACCAAAGAGAAATCTAAGCTTCCAGCCTTCTTTGATAGAACGATTTTTTCATGGTTAAGCGCCGGTATTTTGGTTCAAGCGGGCGGCTTTGGTTTGGTGTCTTGCTTTGTTTTATACATTAGTGAAATAAGCCAGAGCACTCATTCATCGTTATCTGCTGCAAGCTTAACAGGAACAATTCATGCACTCTCGTGGGGCGCGGCTTTTATTGCAGCAACCTATTGGGGAAAACGAAATGACCATAAAGGAGATTCTTTTAATAACTTCGTTTATGCATCTTTAATTTGTGGCATCACAATTTTTGCATTGATCTGGGTTTCTAATCTCTGGCTGATTCTTATATTACGACTCATACAAGGTTTCTGCTTTGCAGCTTTGATTCCTTCGATCTTACACACAATGTCTCTAAAAGCTGGCGCTCAAAGCCAAGGAAAAGTGATTGGTATTTCTAACAGTGCCTTTGTTTTAGGGCAACTTATTGGCCCAATCACCATCACCCTCACCTACTCATTTTTCAATATTACCGCTGCATTAATCTGCACTTCACTATTTTTTATCGGTGCGGGATTAGTGGTGATTTTGAACAGATTCTTAATGGATACAATTTTAAAAGAGGCACAAGAATGAACTCAATTATTACAACAGATGCATGGTCTTATAAACTTTTCGAACAGTACCTGAATACTTTCTTTCGTGAACTCAAAGTGAATCTTGAAGAGCATATTATTCCAGCTCAAGATTCTCCTTTATTCATCCTATATGCGGAGCGCCCAGATACCCTATATTTTGCTTATACATTTAATGCATCTAACACAGTTGTTTATGGCGTCGTTCAGCATTTATCCACCACTGGCTACCATAGATATCAGCGTGGTTTTACCCTGCAAAACTTAAGCAACAATACATTTGACTCGCTTACCGACCCTAAAAAATTAGTGAAGCTTATTACAGATGAACTGAATAGCTTATTTAAAGATAAAAATCAAAATAAGAACCTGTACTCCGATATTGCCAATAGTATCGAGAACACAAAATTCTTTTTAGAAAATAAGCCTTCCCAATCAGCAACTAAAGCGTTAAGCGGTTTTCAGGCAACCGAACAAGGCATGTTATATGGGCATCCTTTTCATGTGACTTCTAAAGCCAATTTAGGTTTTTCTAAAGAAGACATGAAAAAATATAGCCCTGAGCTAGGCGCCAGTTTCCAACTTCACTACTTCGCGGTTCATTCTTCTCTAATTCAAAAGCTGGTAAGTGAAGAACAGCCTTCTTACCATATTGAAGATGAAGTTTTAGAGACCGCAAAAGAGCGTTTGCAAGAAAACTTCGCGAACTATGAGCTGATGCCAACTCACCCTTGGCAAGCCAACTTCTTACTTCAACATCCATCTTTAAAGAAACATTTAGATAGCCAAGACGTTATTTATTTTGGAGCTTTAGGTCAAACCGTGTGGCCAACCTCATCTGTTCGTACCGTGTGGTTACCTCAATCGAACCTGTTCTTAAAGCTCTCCATTGATGTGCGAATTACCAGTTTCATTCGTAATAACCCAATGGATGAAATGGAACGTGCCATTGATGCGAGCAAAATTATTATTAATCATAGAATTAATGAGCAATATCCCGACCTTGTGATTCTGCCGGAACTAGAGGCGAAAACAGTCAAAATTCCTGAGCTTGAAAGTTCATTTGGCATTATTTATCGAGCAGGACTCACACCAGAGGTATTAGAAAATACCAGAATGCTCGGCGGTTTGGTTGAAGAAAATGAACACCATAAAATCCCACTTTTAAGCTTCATTCAGCAAGCTGCCCCCAATCAAAATCTACAATCAAAAGATGCCAAAGACTTCATTACCTTTTGGTGGAAACAGTACGTTAAAGTTTCACTTATTCCATTAATTGAGTTGTTTGCAAATAAAGGCATTAGCGTAGAAGCTCATATGCAAAACAGTTTGATGGAATTTAAAAACGGCTATCCGCATCGCCTTATTCTTCGAGACATGGAAGGCATTAGCATTGTTCCAAAAATGATCGAAGACAACTCATCTATTTCTGAAGATAGTACAGTTTGGTTCTCTCAAAAAGATGCATGGACTTTTTTAAAATATTATCTCGTGATCAACCATATTGCTCATCTCATCAGCGCAATTGCACGAGTTACCGTGATTGAAGAATCTGAACTTTGGCAAGCCACCCGTCTTACGCTCACACAAGAAAATTTTAGCGCAAAAGGTCAGCAGTACCGCGATTTATTAATTAATTCACTCACATTACCAATCAAGGCAAATATGTTAAATACGCTCTACCACAGTGGTGGCAATCCTATCTGGATTGAAGTTGAAAACCCTATTTATAAATATCGCGGCGCAGAAGCGCTTTGCCCTCTTCAATCAACACAACAAACCAATTATAAAACCCTTGCGGAAAATCGCGTGATGGGCCAATTATTAGAAGCACTCATTTTTGAAAATACTTTTAAATACGAGTTTTCTAAAGGTCAGATCAAGTTTTATATTTCCGATACCGTTTTTTATACTTGCGCGGCCAAGAGACATTTCAGCTTCAAACGAATTAAGTTAGATCCTTCAAGTTTAGTCCGTTCTGATATTACTTTAGGTACTGAAGCTCACCCTAACTTAAAAACGCTACTTGCCGATCTCAAAAATATTATTGAAGCTGATCCAGTTAAATGGCAAAACTTTAATGATGAACTCAATTTAACTTACGTTAAACATACGCAAACTTTAAGCCAAGCCCCTGCTCAACCTTTAAGAACCTTGCCTTACCTAGAACAAGAAGCGCGAATTACCAATGCGCATTTATATCACCCAAGTTTTAAGTCTCGTATTGGCTTCGATTTAAAAGAAAACCAGAAATATGCTCCAGAGCTTTCTGAAGGTTTTACGGTTCAATGGGTCGCAACTCATAACAGTTTATGCAAACTGGTTTTAAGTGAAACCATTAATTTAGAGCAGCTTTATAAACAGCATTTTTCAGAAAAAGATCTACAAGCCATTAACGATCAATTGAAAGAGCAAAATGTAGATTTTAAAGATTATATTCTTACCCCAATTCATCCATGGCAGTGGGATAAAATTATTGAACTGTATTATCAAGATGCAATCAGCAACCAACTGATCATTCCGTTAGATATTGAAGGTCCGACTTATTTACCACAGCAGTCAATTCGAACCTTATCAAATATTAGTGATATCTCGGCGCTTTCTCTTAAATTGGCAATGAACTTGGTTAATACATCGACCTCTCGTGTATTGGCACCGCATACCGTTCAAAATGCTGCAAAAATGAGTGACTGGCTTTATAACATTGTTGAGCAAGATCATATTTTAGAAAAACAGCGTAAGCCTGTTATTTTAAGAGAGATTGGCGGTCTCTCAGTTAACCAGCCGATTGCTTTGCCTATTCAATACGGCGCACTCGCCTGCATTTGGCGCGAAAGTATTTACAGTTACTTAAAAGAAGGTGAATCAGCAACGCCTGTAACCGGTCTAATGCAACTCGATACAGATCAAAAGCCTTTAATTGATGAGTGGATTCAAGCGTACGGGATCGAGTTCTGGTTAGAAAAGTTACTCACCAATGCTTATTTACCGATCATGCATATTTTATGGTGCCACGGCCTCGCTTTAGAGTCACATGCACAAAACATGGTGCTCATTCATAAAAATGGCTTACCCGTTAAAGCTGCTTTGAAAGATTTCCACGATGGAATTCGTTTTAGCCGTCATCTGTTGCGCGAGCCCGACCTTTTACCTAACTTGCAAGATGCGCCGAAAGAACATGCCAAAATTAACCCGAACTCTTTCTTGGAAACCCATTCTCCAAATGAGTTAAGAGATTTTACTCAAGATGCGCTGTGGTTTGTAAATTTGGCTGAGTTAGCGATTTTCTTAAATGAACATTATGACTTCGATGAAATCAAATTCTGGACTATGTTAAGAACCATCATCAATCAACATAAAGAAGCTCACCCAGAGTTTAGCGAACGATATGAATTATTTAACTTTACAGATGACACTATCGACATTGAACAGCTGGCAAGCCGCCGTTTCCTTCCGGAAATTCGCCTAAGAGTACAAACCACACCAAATCCGCTCAGTCTTATTAAGGAAATTGAATATGAATAAATATTCGATTTCTTTTAAGAAACGAATAGCACACGGCGAGACGCTCTACGGAATATTTTGTTCCGTAGCCTCTCCCATTAATGTCGAGCAACTGGCACTTGCCGGCTATGACTTCATCATTATCGACTTAGAACATACTTTATTTAGTACGTCTCAAGTCGAGACTATGATTTTAGCTGCTAGAGCCATGAGGCTTGATGTCTTCGTGAGAGTGCCATTAAACGCCAATCATTTGATTCTACCTCTGCTCGATGCAGGGATAACGGGTATTGTGTTTCCGCGTATTGAAAATGCTCAGCAAGCACAAAAAGCCGTGAACTATTGTCACTATATGCCGCTTGGACAAAGAGGTCTGAATTCGACAAGGTTAAATCGATATGGCATGGACGATTTAGCAAGTTTTGTTCAACAGGCTGCAAACGAAACGGTTGTCATTGCCATGATTGAAAGCTTAGAAGGACTACAACAACTTGATGAAATTTTAAAAGTCGAAGGCATCGATATTATTCTTGAAGGGGCTGCCGACCTGTCTCAATCTATGGACATACCGTGGCAAACCAGCCATCCGAAGGTCCAAGAAAAAGTTCAAGAGATGTATACAAAAACGAAAAATAGTCAAAAACATTTCTGTGCTATTCCCCGAAAACCTGAAGATATCTCTACATGGAAACAGCAATCTGTTCAGCTTTTTGTACTGGGTGATGACCGAAGTATTATTCGCCGCGCCCATCAAAATCATTTGAATTCTTATAAGGAAATCTCATAAATTTTCAGTTGTGTAGAGCGATAGAAATATGGTCCTCTACACAACAATTAATAAAAACGAATTTTATTATTTTTTGTCCAACAACGATATTGTGAATTACAATCATTCTCACTTATAATTCGACAAATTTAAAATCACTCTCAGGGCGAGACAATGGGAAATAAGATAAAAAGTCACAAACTTTTTACGAGGAAGTCTGAAGTAAAAAATATTATTCCACTCCTTTCACTTGGTGGGGCCATCTTTCTCTCAAACTCAGCCTTTGCAGCCTCGTCTTCTGAGACCACCGATGCTGAAAAAAAGCCTGAAGCATTACCTACAATCACAATTACCGCTTCACGTGCAGATGAACTTTCTACTTCTGCCAAGCAAGTAACCAAGCTAGATGAAAAGCAAATTGAACTTTTAAGAAATGGTTCATCTGGCAGTATTGCAACCGTTTTAGCGAAAGCCATACCGGGCCTGTCAGATTCAAGCCGAACCATTACCGATTACGGCCAAACTTTACGTGGCCGTAATGCCCTCATCTTGGTCGATGGCGTACCAATGAACCTTACACGTGACACATCACGCGGACTTTCAGCAATTGACCCTGAAAGTATTGCCAACATTGAAGTGATTCGAGGCAGTAACGCAATTTATGGTGGTGGTGCTGCTGGCGGTATTATTTCAATTACCACAAAAGCTGCGGGTGGTGAACCTACAGCTAAAACCGTGGTTGGACTTCAAACACCTTTAACAAATTTCCGTTCTAATGCTTTAAGTGGCGATATTCATCAATATTTCACAGGCAGCTTTAACGCTTTTGATTATGCGCTCGACTTTGGTTACCAACGTATTGGTAGCCCGTATGATGCAAGCGGTGACCGTGTTGCACCTGAACCAAGTCAGGGTGATTTATATGATTCCGATGGCTACAGCGTAGGCGGTAAACTTGGTTATCATATTGATGACAACCAATATCTACAGTTTGCTGCAAATTACTACAATGCCGAGCAAGACTCAGATTATGCATCTGACCCAAGTGTGAAGAATGCCCCTGCCGGAACCGTACCAGCTAAAGCCATTAAAGGCTTAAAGCTCAAAGACCAAAATAAAAACGAAAACCAGATCTACAACTTAACTTATAACCATAAAGACTTTTTTGGTAATAAGGTCGATGCTCAAATTTATTACCGCGACTTCTTTACCCGTTTTTCACCATTTGATGCACGAAAAAATGCAAATCGTGGTGGACAAGTCGATCAGATTTATCAAGAAAATAACGTACTCGGTAGCCGCTTAACTGTTACCACACCACTTGAGTTTTTAGGGGATACCTCATTGGTTTGGGGGGGCGACTTTAGCCGTGAAAAAAGCGAAATGCCTTTAGATATTTTTGATCAAAAAATTTATGATCAATCTGGTGGCTTAGAGTTTGTAAAAACTGGCAAGCTTATTTATTTGCCTGAGCTCACCACGCAAAGTGTCGGTGGTTTTGTACAGTTAAAGCACCGCTTTAATGATCAATGGTCAGCAGAAGCTGGTACACGTTATGAAGATAGCTATGCCCAAATTGATAGCTTTGTTCCATTATCACAATTGGGCAAGACTAACCCTTATACAGTTCCAGGCGGAAAAGTGAAAGCTGATGCATGGTTATACAATGCCAATTTGACTTTCTCACCAAATGATCAAAACTCGATTTATGCATCGTTTAACCAAGGTTTCCAATTACCTGATGTAGGTTTGATTATTCGTAATGCTGGCGAAGGTTTTAACCTTGGTTCGTCATTCTTAGAGCCTGTAAAAGTAGATAACTACGAGTTGGGCTGGAAAGGAAACTTCAATAACTTCTCTTCAAGTTTAGCGGTCTTCCACTCTACTTCTGACCTAGGCGCTGTGCAATCATTCAATAACGGTCTAGTACTTGCTAGAACCAAAGAAAAAGTTACTGGTGTGGAAGCAACTTTTGACTATCTGGACGATGCGAACATTTGGGGAACGGGTGGTAGCGTTACGTGGATGAAAGGTCGTGAAAAACCGCAAAACGGTGCTGAACAAGACATGACAGGCTTCCGTATTCCACCATTAAAACTCACAGCTTACGTTTCTTATAGCCCAACTGAAACTTGGACAAATCGCCTGCAAGCCACATACTTTGGCGCAGAAGATTATCGATTGAATGGCGTAAATGGTTTTGGTCGTTACGATGTAAAAACTTATACAACAGCAGATTTAATTAGTAGCTTTGCGCTTAACAAAAAAGATACTGTGACGATTGGTTTAGAGAACATGTTTAACCGTAAGTACTATCCTCTCTACAGCCAACTATTAAGAACAAGTGATAACACTAGCCATTTAGTGGCAAATGGTGCAACGCTGAAAGTTTCTTATAGTCATAAGTGGTAATCAAAACTAACTTAGAATGTTTCATCAAAAGGAGATCTATACGATCTCCTTTTTTTTATTAAAAACTTTAAACCCTTATCTATTTTTTCCATGGTTAACTTGAGGTAAACCCACAGAACTCCTCTAGCTTTCCGTTAGAAACTTTGTTAACTTGATTTTGTTACATATTCAAAATGTAATTTTTTCGGTTAACACACCACCTCACTGTGTTTATGAAAGCAATATCAATATGTAGTTTTACCAATATTTTTAATGGGGCAAATCATAATGGAAATCTCACACCGCGAAATTTACGCGCTTGTCGACATTAATAATTGTTATGTCAGTTGTGAGCGCTTATTTAACCCCAAACTTATTGGTCTGCCTGTTGTAGTACTTTCTAACAACGATGGATGTGTTGTATCACGTAGTGAAGAAGCAAAAAACATGGGTATCAAAATGGGTATTCCATGGTATCAAATCGAGCAAGACGCTCTTCAAGCAGGTGTACACGTCTATTCAAGTAACTACACTTTATATGCCGAGATGTCGCGTCGCTTTTTTTCAGTACTTGGGGAGTTTTTCTCACCCGATGATTTAGAAGCTTATTCTATTGACGAATGCTTTATTCGCCTTACCCCTTACCTACAGTCGATAGATATCCACTCTTACTGTGCCAAAGTCGTAGAAACTCTAGAAAGTTGGTTAAGCTTACCTTGCTGTATTGGCATTGGATATTCAAAAACTCAAGCAAAATTAGCCAATCACTATGCTAAAAAGATTCCAAGCTTTAATAAAATTTGTAATTTCATCACTTTAGATCCTTTGCTTCTTGAAGACCTCATGCAACATACTTCGGTCAAAGAAGTGTGGGGAATTGGCTATCAATTGGTCAAACAATTACGAAGCTATGAGATTTATTCATGCTTAGACTTAACTTTTGCCAATGAGCATCATCTAGCAAAAGCTTTTTCTGTGGTTATGGCACGTACCATTCGTGAGCTAAAAGGCCAATCCTGTGTTCAACTCGATGATCCTGCCATCGTCACAAAACGAATTTTAGCTTCACGTAGTTTTGCTCAAGCTTTATCCAGCATTGAGATTATTAAACAAGCACTTATTTTCCATCTCAACCGTGCTCATCGCCGTTTAATGAAACAAGAGCAACTATGTGCCTGCATTCAAGTCATGCTTTATGAAAAAATAGATAAGCCACCTTATAAAAAAGCATCATCTCAAGCGATAGGCTTAAATTATGCAACAGATGATCTATGTATATTAACAAAAGCAGCAATGCAACAAATTGATGTTTTATATAAAGAAAATAAGAAATACATTAAGATTGGAGTTTTATTTTGTGGTTTGCATCCCCGTCAACATCACATTGATGATTTATGGCAACCTCTGGAGTTAATTCATCAAAGACAACAATTGATGCAAACGCTCAGCACAGTTCGTAACCGATTCGGTAGTCACTATTTACAAGTCGGTTATCATTCTCGAAGTTCATCTTGGCATATGAAACAATGCCACCGTTCAAAAAACTATCTGACCCGATGGAATGAACTATTAGTGATTGGAGAGAACTCTATAGCCGTTACACAAAATACATGAACTGTTTTTGTCAATTCAGTTTAAAATAAGCTCCATTAAATTACTTGAAATTTTGTCATTTTTTAACATTGCTAAATCATCGCAAAATTTACAATATATAAGCCGAATTTGGTATACCCTTTCTGCGACGATGAAAACAAATTATAAAAAAATTGTAGAAACATATGCCATAATAAGCAAACTTTGCAGACATCTTGCAAAGAATATTTGCAACTTTAGAGCTGGAGCAATCTGAATGAGTTCGACCATTTTGGTGATTCATGGACCGAATTTGAATTTGCTGGGAAAACGCGAACCAGAAGTATATGGTCATCTTACCTTAGGTGATATTAACCAACAACTTATTAATCAAGCTCAACAAGCTTCAATTACCTTAGATACTTTTCAAAGCAACTGGGAAGGTGCCATTGTTGATCGTATTCATCAAGCACAAAGTGAAGGCGTAAAACTTATTATTATTAACCCTGCTGCCCTCACCCACACTTCAGTTGCTCTACGTGATGCCCTACTTGGCGTTGCGATTCCATTCATTGAAGTACATTTGTCGAATGTCCATGCAAGAGAGGCATTCAGACACCACTCTTACTTATCTGATAAAGCAATTGGCGTGATTTGTGGCCTAGGTGCAAAAGGCTATCGTTTTGCGCTCGATTACGCTATTGAAAAAATTCAACCATCTAACCCAAACTAGTTTAGGAATAGTCGCCCATGGATATCCGCAAAATTAAGAAACTCATCGATTTAATGATTGAGTCTGACTTGCAAGCGATCGAAGTTAAAGAAGGTGATCAATCAATCGCTTTAACTCGTCGCAATCCTGTCGTTGCTGCGGCTGGTGTAGCACTTCCGGCTGCTCCTGTTGCAGAAGCACCAGTTGCAAAAACACCGCGTGGAGCAGTTGAAACTTCTCCAATGGTTGGCGTGTTCTACGCTGCTCCAAGCCCAGGCGAAGCACCATTTGTTAAAGTAGGTCAAACTGTATCTGCTGGTGAAACTTTGGGTATTATTGAAGCAATGAAAATCATGAACCCAATTGAAGCAACTCAAAGTGGCGTGATTGAAGAAATTTTAGTGAAAAATGGTGAAGTTATCCAATTCGGTCAACCTTTATTCCGTTATCGCGCGTAATTACCCCGGGGACGTCTATGTTGCAAAAAGTTTTAATTGCAAACCGTGGTGAAATCGCTTTACGTATTACCCGGGCTTGTAAAACATTAGGAATCAAGACTGTTGGTATCTATTCAGATGCCGATAAGGATTTGATGCATTTACGTTTTGTTGATGAAGCAGTATGTATTGGTCCGGGCGCAAGTAGTGATAGCTATTTAAATATCCCGGCAATTATTACTGCTGCAGAAATTACCGGTGCTGATGCTATTCACCCGGGTTATGGTTTCCTTTCAGAAAATGCTGAGTTTGCTGAAATTGTAGAAAGTTCAGGCTTTACTTTTATTGGCCCTCGTCCAGAACATATTCGCCTTATGGGGAATAAAGTTTCTGCGATTGTTGCCATGAAAAAAGCTGGCGTACCTACTGTACCAGGTTGTGACCATGCAGTAACCATCCACAATGCATTGGCAGAAGCGAAAGAAATTGGCTTCCCGCTTATTGTTAAAGCCGCTTCTGGTGGTGGTGGACGTGGTATGCGTATTGTTGAGCGTGTAGATACACTACTTGAATCAGTTCAAGCAGCGCAGCGTGATGCAGAAATGTGGTTCGGTGATGATACCGTTTACATGGAACGCTTCTTACAAAAACCTCGCCATGTCGAAGTTCAAGTTCTTGGTGATGGTAATGGTCATGCAATCCATTTATATGACCGCGACTGTTCATTACAACGTCGTCATCAAAAAGTACTAGAAGAAGCACCTGCACCAAACTTACCAGAGCAAGCTCGAGCTGATATCTTAGAAGCTTGTGTTCATGCTTGTCAGTTAATGCAATATCGTGGTGCTGGTACATTTGAATTCTTATTTGAAGACGGTGAATTCTTCTTTATTGAAATGAATACTCGTGTTCAGGTAGAGCACCCTGTAACTGAAATGGTTACTGGTGTTGATATTATTGAACAGCAGTTACGTATTGCAGGTGGTCTAGGACTAGAGCTTCAACAAGAAGACATTAAAGTTCAGGGACATGCAATTGAATGCCGTATCAACGCAGAAGACCCAACAACTTTCTTACCTTCACCAGGTAAAATCGAAAGTTTCTATGCGCCAGGTGGTGCAGGTATTCGTTTAGATTCTCATATCTACCCAGAATATAGCATTCCTCCTTACTATGACTCTATGATTGCTAAATTGATTTCTCATGGTAAAGATCGTGAAACTTCAATTGCACGTATGCGTCAAGCATTAGATGAAATGATCCTTACAGGAATTAAAACAAATATTCCTTTGCATAAAGATCTTATTTTGCAAGATAAAAGCTTCTGCTCTCAAGCAATGGACATCCATTACCTTGAAAAACACTTGTTAAAGCAAGTGGAAGAAAAGAAAGCTGAAACTGCATAATAAAAAAAGCCTCTTATTTTTAAGAGGCTTTTTTTATATCTATCGTTTTATGGTAACACTCTACGCAGAGTCGCAAAGCATTGCTCACCCTTCGCAGTCGAACAGAAATTGATGGTATGATCGTTTTTCCATTGTACAAAATATTGTGAGACATCTCCTGTTTGGTCTTGCTTCTGACCAGAACAATCTACTTTATTATTATCAAATTTAATTTGCATTACTAAAGCGGCTAGCTGCTCTTTAGGATCATCAGATGGTTGATATTCATAAATACCATAAGACCATTCCTGACCGCTTTTAATCACTACATCGTTACTACTACGAAAGTTATAATATTCCACACATTTCTTATTATTTGGAATCTCCATTCCCCATAATCCCATAATTTCAGGACGCGTAACAATACGTATAGCGTTAGGATTACTTGCAGTCCGAACAGGTTGTTCGGCTGGCTGTTGAGTAGCTGTTTCTGCCACAGCTAAACCAGAACAAGCCCACAATAATCCAATAATATAAATATTTTTCATAGATTTATTAATCATTAAACGCATGAACTTAAGTTAGCATATTTTTTTAGAAAATCATTGCTCCATAACCATATAAAAACAATATTTTTCAACTGTAACGTGCCACAACAAGTCAACAAACAATTTTATATTTATTTGCTTTTTTCAATACAAAGTTATTAAAGTTTTATCTCACCTCAAACTTATGTGGAAGAGTCGATTTGTTTAGGAAGCCACATCACAAAACCTAGGCCTAATAGTACCACCGCACTTGCACACATAAAGATGACTTCACCAGAAAGAATTTTCCAGAAATGCCCAGCTAAAACACTACCAAAGGCTACCCCTAATCCCCACATCGTGCTGTAAAGTGCTTGTCCGCGGCCCTGTTGCCCCGCTGAGAAGTTTTGAAAAATTACTCGCATCGCAATTAAATGAAATAAACCAAAACTAAAAGCGTGCAAACACTGCGCAAAAATTTGACCAACAAAATAATGTGAAAATATTGCAACCATCATCCAACGTATGCTCGTCAATATTAAGCAAACAATTACCAAAATACGCCATGAGAAATGTTGAAAAACTTTTGCAGCAATTGAAAACATAAAAATTTCAGCAAAAACACCCATAGCCCATAAGAAACCAATTTGCGTGGTACTAAAACTTAAAGATTTCAAAAAATTACTATAGAAACTATAAAAAGGAGCATGTGAAAAAAGCAGAATAAATTCAATTGCAAAAAATGCAGCCACAGTTGGACGTTTAAGAACAGGAAGTAAAGGTTCTAAATGTTTTTGTGAGGTAGGTGCACTATCAGGTTCGCGGATTGTGAAAGACCAGACGAAGGCCAGTGAAGCAATAATTAATAATAAAATTGGGAGCATTGAAATAGGCACTATTTCTAAAATTGCTCCGATAGTGAATACCCCAACAATAAACCCAACAGACCCCCACTTACGAATTTTGCCGTAAAGCTTGGCTTTTTGGTCACCCAACCAAAATAAAGTAACACCTTCAAATTGAGCTAAAATAGCATTTTGAAAGAAACTAAAAATAAGCATGAGCAAAGCAATTGACTGAAAAGTATTTGGCACTATAAAAATAGCTAACCATATGCACGACTCCATCCAAGTTGCCAGCCGGACAAGTAGCATTCGTTTACCAGATTTATCAGCAATCCAGCCCCAAACTAACGGTGCAAAAAAACGCGTTACAATCGCAATTGATGATAAGACACCAATTTCTTGATAATTAAATCCTTGATCTTGAAGATACAAATTCCAATAAGGCATGAATGTACCAACAATGGAATAGTAGAAAAAGTAGAATCCGCCAAGTCTAGTTTGGATGGTAAGTGGTTGGAACAAGCTGTAAACCTTTGCATTTTCAATAGGTTAAAATTAGAGATAGTCATATATCAAAACATCCCAACCCTTTAATTTTAACACTTTGTTTTGTAATACAAATAACTAAATTATCGTTAATTCAATTGTCTCTAAAAGCATTTTTTATGGATAAGAAAGAAAAAATAAGGGAAAAGAGAACTGTAATTTAATTTGTACAATCTGTTAACTTGTGTAAAAATACATTTAATATTCATAAGGTATTTAATCATCAGATGTTTTTTCTTATTTTTTTAATTTGTCTTTTTCTGTTTTTACTCATCCTAAAACAACATTATCGATAAACCCCTCTATAAATTCCGGTATATTCAAAATTTCGCTTTAAATCTAAATTAAGTCATCCTCTTTCCCCCACTCCAATTCGCTGTGTAAAATTAAAAATATACTAGATTTCTTTAAATTAATTAAGAGATCCTAGAAAAGACAACAAAAAGCAAAAAATTTAATTCTCAGCTCCTAGTAACTTCACATTTAAAAATAGAATTTATCCAAAATAAATAATTCCCCTTAATTTTTATTATTTGCGTGGATTTTATATCTTCTACTTTATTTTAGGTTTGAACTAACAATTCCATACTTGTAGTTTGACTTGCTTCTTGGCAAGGTATGTGCCAGTAAAACATTAGGAATTTGTTCCAATATGGCGAGTCCAGCACAAATCATTCGACATAAATTTCTCAATACATTTTTCTCACGCCATTCTATCTGGTTTTTATGTATTTTTACTGCGCTCAGTATTACGTGGTTTCGTACTGTATATACCCCTCATAGTATCTACTATTTTGTTTCTGACACTCTCCTTAACGGTTTATGGGTGGTTACAGGTGCCTTAAGCTTATTAGGTCTCTATGATGTTTTGCAGAATAAACATTCAATTTTAAGAAATTACCCAATTATGGGACATTTTCGTTTTTTGTTTGAAGATATACGTCCTGAAATTCGCCAATACTTTATTGAAGCGGATCAAGATGCTCTACCTTTTTCACGGATGCAAAGAAGCTTAGTTTATCAACGCGCTAAAAATGAAAATGCAGATAAACCTTTTGGTTCAATCATTGATGTTTATCAAGAAAATTATCGTTTTATTGTTCACTCAATAAGCCCTTGCCCGCCCGCAGACCCAAAAAGCTTCCGTATTCAGGTGGGTAATGCACAATGCCTACAACCGTATAGTGCCTCTATTATGAATATTTCTGCCATGAGCTTTGGGAGTTTAAGTGCGAATGCAATTCGTGCCCTAAATAAAGGAGCACAATTAGGCGGTTTTTATCATGATACTGGCGAAGGAAGTTTAAGCCCTTATCATCTGGAAAATGGCGGTGATATTGTTTGGCAAATTGCCAGTGGTTATTTTGGTTGTCGTACGCTTGATGGAAAATTTGACGAGCAAAAATTTGCCCAGCAATCTCAATTACCACAGATCAAAATGATCGAGCTGAAGCTTTCACAAGGCGCAAAACCTGGTCACGGCGGTATTCTACCTAAGCATAAAATTACCGAAGAAATTGCTCAAATACGTGGTGTTTCGCGCGATCACGATTGTATCTCTCCTGCTAAGCATTCTAGTTTTTCTACCCCAATTGAAATGATGCATTTCTTACAAAAGTTACGCACATTATCTGGTGGTAAGCCAGTTGGTTTTAAATTGTGTATTGGCCAACCTTGGCAATTTATGAGTATTGTTAAAGCAATGCTTGAAACAAAAATTGTTCCTGATTTTATTGTTGTTGATGGTTCTGAAGGTGGTACGGGAGCAGCGCCAATTGAGTTTAGCGACAATATCGGTACTCCATTACGTGAAGGCTTACGCTTTGTCCATAACACACTTGTCGGTGCAGGGCTAAGAGATCAAGTTAAAATTGGCGCGAGTGGTAAAATTATTAGTGCATTTGATATTGCGAGTACTTTTGCGCTTGGTGCAGATTGGGTTAACTCGGCACGTGGTTTCATGTTTGCTGTCGGGTGTATTCAGGCACAAAGCTGTCATACCAACCAATGCCCAGTAGGCGTTGCAACCCAAGATAAAGATCGTCAAAAGGCAATTGATGTACCGACTAAATCAGAACGAGTATTTAATTTCCATAAAAACACATTGCATGCATTATCAGAAATGATTGCTGCTGCTGGTTTACGTCATCCTTCTGATATTAAAGCTCATCATTTAGCTCAGCGAGTAAATGACCGTGAAATTAAGAACTATGCTCAATTGCATTTTTTCTTAAAAGAAGGTGAACTTTTACAGTCTGAACTTAATAATGACGATGATAATTTTTATTATCGAATGTGGAATATGGCGGATGCTAATCATTTTTAATTGATATTAATTTTATCAGTTAAGCATCTATCCAATTTTTTGGATAGATGCATTATTTTTTAATAATAAAAATGTTTTGGCTTTGCATGTAAAAAGGCCGGAATCAATCCTGTTAATGCGGCACGTATATCCGCACGTTCATTAATTAATTGATGAGAACCTTCTTCAAGCATTAACAACGTTTGCAGCCTAAATTTACGACGAATAAATTCAATGTTGTAACGCCAATCAACTGTCTGATCGAGAGCACCTTGTGCAAGCCAGACTGGTATACGGCAAGCAGGTCGCGCTTCCATTTCTTGCATCCATTTTGACATGGCCAAAATCCAGTCCATCCCCATCATTCGGGGTTGTAACGGATCTTTTAAACGAATAAAACGCAAAAATTCAGGATTATGATTATTACGTCTAAAGTGTCTTGGTACTTGACGTTTAATACGGCGAATAATGCCCAGTCCAACAGGGTTATGCCACCATGCAGTTTTTGCCGGTCGAATCAAAGGAGAAAGTAAAAGTACTCGATCTACAATCGGATCTTGCCGTTTTTCAGCGTATTCCAATAGGTGATGCATCCAGATTGCGCCACCCGTACTCTGACCGATACCAACCCATGGCTTTGGCAATTGATCAGCATGTTTTACATATTGATAAACAGCCATCAAAACTTGTTGATAATGATCAAAATTTTTAATACTGGCCGGTGAACCATCACTTAATCCGTGGCCAGGCAAATCATAAGTAATGATGCTAAAACCCTGCTCAAGAATTTCACGGATAATTGGCTGATAAATTCCGCTATGTTCAAGATAGCCGTGCAATAAGCAAACTGTACCTTGTATTTTTTCTACTTTAGGTTTGAAAACTTGTACATGCAAACGGAATAAAGGCATTTGAACATAGCCCTGCCAATGGTCACACTCAAGTAAATGTAAACCATATAATTTGCGGTAAGCTAACAAATCACGAGAAGGTTCTTCTAATGTATTTAAATTGAGTGGACTCAAAACCTGCGGGGTAAGATCACGGTTAGGAACGGGTAAATCTAATTGTTTTAATACGGCAGGATTGAGAAATGGAATATCTGACATTAAGGAACCTCTCGACAATCACTTGAGCCAAACAACATGTCGCGAATTGTCGCAAGTAATTCATAATTTGCACGGCGGCTATGATCGTAATTTTGCACACTTGGTTGCCAACGCGTCAGTGGAGTTGGCATTGGTGCCACAACAGGAATTGTTTCTATACCATTTAAGGCAAAGAGTCGGCGTGTACGCGGCATATGATATTCGTCTGTAACCAGCATTACCGTCGGTGCTCCACCTTTTTTCTGAAGCAATAAAGAGCTAAAACGAGTATTTTCACATGTGTTCATACTACGTTTTTCTAATAGCTTGGCATCAACACCGCGCTCTTTTAACCAAGCTTGCATATAAGGCGCTTCTACACCGCTCAGTACAATAGGTAGATGATTTTGTTTTTCAACTTCTAAAGTTTTTTCTAATCGCAAACGCGTATAGCCATTCACTACAATATCTTTACCATTTTTATCTAAAGTTAATCCTCCGCCCAACACAACAATTGCATAAGGCTCTGATAACTTTTTAGGTTGTACAGGTATTGGATTTTTACGTACATATTCGATTTTCTGTTCAGGTTCACTGACAGCTTCTTGATGCTCCGATACCACAGGTTTTCTTGCTAAAAACTCTGTATATTGCTCGGTAAGTGCCTTATTTTCAGAACTATTAATAAAAAGTGTTTCATCAACAGGGCTACTCGCCTCGTCTGCAGCATCAATTTCTGAATTTTTAGCAACTAGAGGAACGGTTACCGTGGTTTCCTGTTCTTCTGTATCCTGTTCCTTTTCTTCTAAAAGAATAATTTGCTGTAAGGCTTTATAATTTTCTTGAATATAGGTCAGATCAGATGTCTTTTTTTCACGTAAAGCTTGCTCTGTCAATTTTAAATAAGCCTGACGAGCAATCCATAAATTTGAACCAGGTTCTAAATTATCATGTTCACTTAACGAAGCCTGTCTTTGGCTCTCAGCGGCAACCTGATTAACGTCAACAGGAACAAAATAATTAAGCCCAGCTACAATAAGTTTTGAATAAAACGGTGAATATAAAAAAACCACGAAACAGCCTAATAGCACAAATAGTACGGTGACTACTTGGACTAAACGTACCATTAAGTGTACTTTTGGCATAAAACTATTCCGTATGATTTTCAATTAAACCTAAACTGTTATAAAGCACAGGCTCTGGTTCTAACATAATATGGAAACGCTGATCAACATCATGTTGTACAGCCTGATAAGTTTTCTTTACATCAGTAAGAGATGCATTGGCATAATTCACCAAAACTAATGCCTGTTTATGGAACATCCCCACCATATCGAGTTGCTTCCCTTTCCAACCTGCCTGATCAATTAACCATCCTGCTGCAATTTTAACGTTTCCATTCACTTGAGGATAATGAGGAATTGTTGAGAATTGTGTGACTAAGCGCTCAAACTCTTGAGGACTAACAATCGGATTTTTAAAGAAACTACCTACATTTGGATATTCTTTTGGATCAGGAAGCTTACTTTGGCGAATATGGATGACCTGATTCTGTAAATTTTCAGCAGTCTGATTATCTCCAACTGCTTGTTTCAAATCGCCATAGTTAAGTTTTAAGCGTGGCTGTTTAAGTAATTTAAAAGTGACATGCGTAATAATGTAACGGTTCGGATCATCTTTAAAAATACTATGGCGGTAGGCAAAATGGCAGTCAGTCGCTAAAATTGTTTGAGTTTGCTTTAAATTGCGGTCATACACTTGTACTGACTCAATAAACTCACCCACCTCTACCCCATAAGCCCCAATGTTTTGTACGGGAGAAGCGCCGACTAAGCCTGGAATAAGTGCAAGATTTTGCAAACCAAACCAGTTTTGCTCAGTGCTGTATAAAACAAAATCATGCCAGACTTGGCCTGCACCAACCTTAACCCGAACAAAATCATGATCGTTCGATAAAACTTCAATTCCCTGAATATCAAGATGAATAACTAAAGCATTGATCTGCTGCGGCAACAACATATTACTACCGCCCGATAATACAAGTACATTTAACTGATGCTGCTCTGCAAAATCTAAAGCTTCTTCAATATCGTGAATATTGGCAACTTTAGTATAGTGAGAAACGGTTGCATCTAAACTTAAGGTATTGAATGGCTTAAGCTGTACTTGATTCTGAATTTGCATTGTGTTGAAAAACCTATTCTTAAACATTCAATTGTTTTTTTAAAATATTAACCCACGCCAAACTACTAGACTCACATTGATTGAGTACACGTTCAAAGCCATCCGCACCACCATAATAAGGATCTGGCAACGCTTGTTGTGGATATTCAGGATCATGCTCACTCATTAAAGCTACTTTTGCACGAATTTGATGAGCGCCAAATTGCGAGACTGCTCTTTGCAGTACTTCATGAATATCTTCAAAATTTTGATGATCCATTGCCAAAATCAAATCAAACTCTAAAAAGTCTTGAGTTGAAAGTTGTCTTGCCCGTAAAGAAGATAAGTCATAGCCTCTTTTTTTAGCATGCAACTGACTGCGCTGATCAGGCGCTTTATTTGGATGATAGTTACTGGTTCCGGCTGAATCGACAATGACACTGAGTTGATGAGCGTCACAATAATGTCTAAAAACCACCTCAGCCGTGGGAGAACGGCAAATATTTCCTAAACAGACACATAACACCTTATATTGTGTTTCCATTAGAAATTACATCCAAACCTTTGAATTAAATAAAAATAAATTGGGTGCACGCAAAATCTTAACAAACTATAAATTTGTGACAACCGCATTGACCATGTGACTTGTTGCATTTTGTCAAAACTCACATGGGTTGAAAAGGAAAATAATGTTTATCAATAGATTAAAAGTTGATAAATCGGTCGATAAACTATCTGATCTTTTATCCTTTCTTATGACTCAGCCATTTCAAAGAACTCGAGACACGATTATAAAAAAAGCCTACTTTTTCAAGTAGGCTTTCCCCTTATGACTTTTGCGCTGATCATTAAGGTTTATTGTTGTTTAAAGCAACGGAAGGATCTTACAGAAATACTTAAGAATAAAAAAGCTTATTTACTTAACTGAATGTAAGTACTCATAGGCTCCTTTTTCGTTACTCTCCAACTTAATGACTGCATCGGTTTCATCATTTAGTGTCAGGTTAAATACTTTTTCACCATCATATGAAATTTGATGGCCCATACGAAACTCTGAATCAAGTGACTCAAGAATAATAAAATTTCCTTCGTTGTTCGAAGCAATATAGTAAGTGTTGTTCCGATGAACATATCTAATTGTGTACATCACTATTTAAATTCCACCTCAAAAATTATGTTTTTTCTTAATGATAAAAAGTTCCTTTTTACCTTCTCAATCAGAAAAGGTTCTAGTGAAAGAAGGCATCTAACTCTAAAACTGGAAATATATATGCAGTCATATTTCCAACTTTATGATTGGATAACGCCTATACCTCTCAATATAAATAAAATTAAAAAACACATTAATTCAATAATTTAAAAGCTAAGAATCCCTTTAAAATATGTGCATTCTAAAAAACTAAACTCTCCCTTATTAATTGTTTACCCCGATAATTCAGCATTTTTATGCTTATACTATTAAATTGATATTACAGAAATACTTAACAATAAAAAACCCCGCCATTAGTCGATAGTTAGCGGAGTCTTTTGTATTCTAAATTTGCTTTTGCTGGTTTAAATGCTGAGCTATAAAATCACCTTACGAGAATGCTTTATTTTAAAGTGTCTTATGCTAACTTATTTGAAGATTGAGTCTTATAGAACCATTCAACAATAATGTTCAAAAATAAGGAAATAATGTATATGAGCCATTTTCAATTTCAAACTGTTCCAAATATCATCTCTGGCTTAGGCTCTATACAAGAATTACAAAATGTTTTGTCGTCAAAAGCTTATCGTAAGTTATTGCTGGTCACTGATGCGGGTATGGTTAAAAATCAATTACACCGTCCCATCCTTCAAATTTTAGATACCCTCAATATTGAATATGTCATTTATGCGGATGTGCAAGCTGACCCACCAGAACAAGTGGTTTTAGATGCAGCCAATTATGCAAAACAGCAAAATGTCGATGTCATTATTGGTTTTGGTGGTGGTAGCTCTTTGGACGTTGCAAAAGTAATTGCTTTACTCGCACACCCCAACCAAACTCAACATTTGCAAGAGATGTATGGTGTAAATCAGGTCACCACAACTCGCCTTCCGCTTATTTTAATTCCGACAACGGCGGGTACTGGCTCAGAAGTAACGCCAATCTCAATTGTGACTACCGGCGAGACTACAAAAATGGGGATTGTCTCTCCAGTACTGTATGCCGACACAGCAATTCTTGATGCAACCTTTACACAAAACCTTCCAGCCCATATTACTGCTGCAACAGGTATTGATGCGATGGTGCATGCCATTGAGGCATATACCTCTAAGCACAAAAAAAATATATATACCGATATTTTAGCCAAACATGCACTCAAGCTACTAAACCATAACTTACCGAAAGTTCTTAAGAACGGCAATGATTTGGAAGCAAGACAAAATATGCTGTTCGGCTCAATGCTTGCAGGTCAGGCATTTGCAAATTCGCCCGTTGCTGCGGTACATGCTTTAGCTTATCCACTGGGTGGACATTTTCATCTTTCGCATGGTCACACCAATGCCTTAGTATTGGTTGAAGTATTAAAATTTAATGCACCACATGCTAAACAATATTATGCAGAGCTTATGCAATGGTTAGATCCATATAGTAATGGCAGCACCGATGGTTTGTGTGATCTGTTTATTGATCATATACAAAACCATTTAGACCGTAGTGGTTTGACTTTAAAACTTAGAGATCTGGGTATTGATGAGTCTAGCTTACCTATACTTGCTCAAGATGCCATGTTGCAAACCCGCCTACTACAAAATAATCCACGTGACATGACAGAAGCCGCTGCTTTGGCAATTTATCAGGCGATTCATTGATGACTAAACCCATTTTAAAAACCCGTGATCAATTTAAGTTCTTTTTAGACATCCAAACTCGCTGGGCAGATAACGATATTTACGGTCATGTGAATAATGTGACTTACTATAGCTACTTCGATACAGCAGCCAATGCTTTACTCATTCAAAAAACAGGTTTTGATATTCATGAAGCAAAATCAATTGGCTTAGTGGTTGATTCAGCATGTAGTTTTTTTCAAGAGTTATCATTTCCAGAAGTTATTCAGGTAGGTGTTGCGATTGGTAAAATTGGTACAACATCTTTACGCTATGAATTGGCAATCTTTAAACAAGGTCAAGACCAAGCATCAGCTCAAGGACATTTTGTGCATGTGTTTGTTGACCGTGAAACACGCAAGACTGTTCCAATATCCGAGTCAGTCCGTGAAGTTTTAAAGAGTTATTTATTATAAAAAATGGGCAAAAAGAAAATAAACCACTCTTTTTGCCCCCTCTACTTATATCATTGCAGGATCACTAAAGGAGTCTTCACCCGTCTCAACTCGACCAGCAAAACGTCGGTAATAATACGGATCACTTTGACTGGTGATTTCAAAATCATACCAATGTCCTACATCAGCTAAAGACCAATGTTGTTTAACGACTTGACCTGCTTTTATGGTCAGTTGTAACGGTGCATCTTGGCGGTATGCACAAGGTTTTACCGTCAATATTGTATCCTTAGTTCCTTCATTCATGAGTTCGACATACACATCACCGTTGGCAATGTCATAACACACTCGAATTTCTGGTTTAACGCCACTATCGACAATACGTTGAGTATCTCCTTTAAAATGACGATGGTAGCCATTTGGACCGAGTACCCATAAGTCGTAACGACCTAAATTATCTTTTAAAGCGTCCCATTCATCATCTAGCGTTTTATTCGGCTCTACAATATAACGCTTTGGAATACGGTCTAAGTTGAGCTTGTCATATACGTGGAAAACCGCTGCTTGCGTACCCGTATTAGAGAATATCAATTGTACCGTCCCATCTGCTTTACAGCGCGCGCTGGTATGCAGCTCGTAAGGTAGCGCCCGTGATAGACGTATGCCACTTTGCTGAATCGGTAACTTAATATCTATCGGTACGGGAATAGCTGGCAGAGCTTCTTGGTTTTCTCTTAACTCATCTGCCTGTACACGTGTTTGTTTACCGTTCAGCTGCGGTAAAACATCTGCATTTGGTGTTTTAAAGTTAAATGCACTGGTTAAATCACCACACACTGCACGGCGATATGGACTGATATTCGGCTCTTTTACTCCAAAACGTTTTTCTAAAAACATGAGCACGGAAGTATGATCAAAAACTTGCGAGTTGACCCAACCACCACGGCTCCATGGAGAAATCACATATAACGGGACACGCGGACCCGGACCATAAACTCGTCCATCAGGTGTAGGCTGAGAATGGCTTCCCTCAGGTGCAGCATGATCAAAATATTCGTCCTGCATATCAGCACTGCTTAATGTTGATTTTCCAGCGTACTGACCATTTTTAAGACGAGATGGCGCTGATGGTGATGGCACATGGTCAAAGTAACCATCATTTTCATCGAAATTGATAATGAGTGCAGTTTTACTCCAGACTTCAGGCACCGCAGTTAACGCGTCAATAATTTCTTGAATAAACCATGCCCCTTGAACTGGGCTTGAAGGATCCGGATGTTCACAATAAATTGATGGCGCATTAATCCACGAGACTTGCGGTAACTTACCTTCACGAATGTCACGTTTAAAAGCGTCAAGATATTCTTCTGGTTTATTACCCGGCAACGTATTTGCAATGCCTTTGTACAATGGATTTTTGGTATTATCGGTCGCAGCATCATAGGCTTTATACGGTAGCTTTTGACCCGTATCGGCATACGGTTTATTCGGCTCACCACCACTTGAAACTGGATAACCAGATGCAATGTTCGCCTTTCTAAACGTACGAAATGCACCAAGCATATTATCGCCCCATTCATCTGGCATATTTTGATAACAAATCCAGCTTATGCCTGCTTCTTCTAAACGCTCGGCATAGGTCTTCCATGTATAACCACGATCTGCCGTCGCTGGGTTACCATCAATCCAGTCCCACTCATTATTTACAAATGAACGCTTGGTCGGTGTTGCACCATTGGTACCCGTCAAATGATAAGACCGATTTGCATCTGTTCCTGTATGCATAGAACAATGGTAGGCATCACAAATCGTAAAAGCATTCGCAAGTGCAAACTGATATGGAATTTCTTTTTCTTTAAAATAGCCCATGGAGATATCAGTTTTGTGGGTTGGCCAGTTCGCCATACGTCCATTGTCCCAAGCCAACTGACTGTCATTCCACGTATGTGGCGTACCATCTGCACGCTGTGCATTATTAGCTGTCCCATCCAAATGAAAAGGTGTTAAAACTTGTCCATTACTTCTAAGCTGTTCCCAGACACAACGGCCACTAGGCAAAGGAATCGTAAAACGATCGGCAAAACCTCGAACACCTTTTAGTGTTCCAAAGTAATGGTCAAAAGATCGGTTTTCCTGCATTAAGATAATAACGTGTTCGACATCCTGAATGGTGCCAGTTTTATTGTTTGCAGGAATTGCTAAAGCTTTTTGAATACTAGATGGGAAAGCTGCCAATGCAGCAGCACCAAAACCCATATTTAAAGAATAATTTAAAAATTTACGGCGTGTAATCATGATCAGGTTCTTTTTATTATTTAAGTTTATGGAGCACAGCGCATTACAGGCTTTTTACCTGTTTCTGGTGTATTTGAATTATCATTTGATGAGTCGTTACAACCACTCAGCAGAATCGCGCCGATTAATAAAAAATATGAATATTTAAAACAATTTATTCCAGTGCATTGCCTTTTCATTGCTATGTACAATCCATTTAAAATCTAAAATGGCTAACATAGAAAAGTACAATGACAGCGACATGACCTGAATATTTCAATCCAATGAAGAATATGAAAATTCTATGATTTTCATATTCTTCACCAGATCAAAACTTAGATGAATTTAAGGCTTTAATTGAATATTTTGCAGTTCGCCATCAAAAGTTTCTATGAGACTCTTAATGACTGGCTGTTGCTGTAATAGCTCAGCTGCTCTGTGAAAGGCCTTTTCTTTACGTGCACTTTGAATGGTATAGGGTGTAGATGTATTTAAAGCACCATATTCAACTGTAAATTGAGTATTCGGCCATTGCCCATTTAATGCATCAATAAGCCCTTGTTGTAATTGAGTCAGCATATTTTCATATTCTTGAGGAATATGGAAAACAGTATTGCCGCCAATTTCACCAGTCATCACACCATGCTGAGCAAGTTCTTGAACCGCTGGAGACAGTTGACTATTTCTAAACCAGTATTCCCATTTTTCAAGTGTCCACTCACCTTCCAAAACTTGAGGAGAAAGCTTCAAGATATCTTGAGGCATAAGCTGCTCATTATCAGTTACGCTAGAGTCTTTTACAACGGCAACTGTTTCAATAACTTCAGACTGCACCAATGACTGTTGTTCAACAACAGGTTCAGAAGGCAAATCATGAGTTATATGCGCATCTTGACCAAGAGAAAATTCAGCGCTAGATGATTCAAACAAACCTTGAGGTTCAGTAAAGAAAGCTGGTTCAGATTCAATTTGTTTGGCTTGGGTTTCTGCCTGAACTTGTACTAACTTTTGCTCTGGTACTGGAATGAAATCTTCCTCAAGAACACTAACTGTTTCTTGAACAGCTGCTGACTCAAGCCCAATCAACTCATGATGATTTGGGTCGAATACCATTAAATCCTGATTAGACTGTGGTTCAGGTTCAGGTTCAGGTTCAGGTTCAGGTTCAGGTTCAGGTTCAGGTTCAGGTTCAGGTTCAGGTTCAACCATAGCGGGTTGGCTAATAACTTCAACAGGCTGAACAGTATTTACTGGAGTAATCTCCTGAGCTGTGGGCTGAGTCTGTTGACTCAAAGCTACCACTGCTTGCCCATTTTGCTGAACTGGCTCTGACGCTACAATTTCATTAGGCGCTAAAGGACGGAATGCCAATAAGCGTAAAACGCACATTTCAAAACCTTGCTCTTGCGTTACGGCAAGCTGCAAGTCTGAACGTCCTTTACATGCGATCTGATAGTAAAGCTGCAAATCTTGAGCAGAAATCAGCTTAGACAGCTGCATGATTTTGCGATTGATTTCATCGCTATATTTCAAACTCAAATCAGGTAGATATTGTAAAATTGCCAATTCATGCAATGTCGAAATCAACTGATCCAGCACCAGTGAAACATCTAGCGCTTGATGTCTAAATTGCAATAAAAGCTGACTAACTTTCTCACGTTGATTCTGATGAATCGCTAAAATCAAATCATAAATAATAGTACGGTCAATCAAGCCAAGCATTTCTTTAACATCTTGGTGATGTACCGCACCCTGTCCATAAGCAATGGCTTGGTCAGTTAAAGATAATGCATCACGTAATGAACCTTGAGCAGATTCGGCAATTTGCCAAATTGCATCTTGGTCAGCAGTAATCTGTTCTTTTTCAAGAATAGCGCCAAGGTGCTTAGTAATTTCATCTACAGCTAAAGGTCGTAAGGTAAATTGCAAACAACGTGAAATAACTGTAATTGGCAGCTTTTGTGGGTCTGTCGTTGCAAACAGAAATTTAACGTGTTCTGGTGGCTCTTCGAGTGTTTTTAGTAACGCATTAAAAGAATGCGTCGATAGCATATGTACTTCATCAATCAGGTAAACTTTAAAACGACCTTGCGTTGGCGCATAAGGAACGTTGTCTAAAAGTTCACGCGTATCTTCTACTTTAGTTCTTGAAGCAGCATCGATTTCGATCAGATCAATAAAACGGCCTTCATTTACCGCTTTACACGTTGCGCAAACTTCACATGGTGTAGAAGTCACACCTGTTTCACAGTTCAAACACTTGGCTAAAATACGTGCAATTGTAGTTTTACCTACACCACGCGTTCCTGTAAATAAATAAGCATGGTGAAGACGACCGCGTTCCAATGCACTGCTTAATGCACGAGAAACGTGGTTTTGCCCCACTAACTCATTGAAATTACGTGGACGGTATTTTCTAGCAAGTACTTGATACATGTATGCTCCTTGTTACAGGCATAAGCATACTTTGTTTTTAAAAGAGAGTGAACGCATAAAGCTCATATCCGTACAGATAAACTGCGAACTACACCATTTGTCTGAACTATCAATGAATTTTAAAGTTTCGGAAAAACTGTCGACCGAAACTTTAAATACTATGAAATATTCTAATTTACTTTCTTTGGAAAACTAAACCAGACAAATACAGTTAAAAGGAAGAAACAAATGGCTGAGATGGTAAGCACCCAACTATGTGCATAGCTAAAAGCTTGCTGTGCAACTGCAATTAATTGTCCACCCAAAGGATTTTCAAGATTAGATGCTAATTGCATAGTTTCACCAATCGAAATACTCGCTTTTTCAATTAAGCTTGTCGGAAGTTGTTCTGGCAAAATAATTGAACGACTGTAAAACCAAGACAACATTAATCCAAAAATAGCAACGCCCAAACCAGCGCCAAGCTCATAGGCCATCCCTTCAATAGCACCTGCTGCACTCGCTTTTTGAGGTGGTACAGATGACATAATGGCAGCGGTGGAAGCCAATAAGGCAATTTCAATGCTAAAGCCTAAAAAGACCATACACGTCCATGCTAAAAAGTGATCGGTCGAGAAATTAAGCTGAGCAAGCCCCCATAAACTAAATCCACTTATTAAAATACCAACAGTAGATACAAGTCTAAGTCCCCATTTATTTAAACAAATTCCTGCGAGTGGACCACCTAAACTAATTGCAATCATGAATGGGATAATAAACATCGCTGCCTGTAACGGCGAAAACCCATGTACAAACTGCAACTCTTGAGACAAAAGTAATTCGAACCCAACCAAAGCAATCATCGATACAACAGCCATGACAATGCTGGTAGAAATCACCGGATGTTTAAATAACTCCAAATCAATCATTGGCGTCGTACTTCTTTTTTGGCTTCGAATAAAGTGAATTAAAGTAATTATACCAACCACAAACATCACAACCGTAAGTACCGAGAAGTTATACATCGCCGATTTGATTGAATAGATAAGACTTAAAATTGCTACAACCAAGATTAAAGCTTGCCCTAAGTTAATAGGCTGATCGGTTTTCTCTTGTTGTTTAGGAATGATCATCACGATCATGACCAAAACCACTAAAATAATTGGAATATTAATGAGGAACACGGCTCCCCAATGAAAATGTTCTAGTACAAAACCACCCACCAATGGACCGAAAGCTGCCCCTCCACCACCTACTGTAGACCAAAGCCCAAGTGCAAAATTTCTCTGCTTTTCTTCGGTAAAAGCATTACGAATGCCAGATAAAGTGGCAGGAATAAGCATAGCTGCCCCTAACCCCAAAACAGCACGGGAAGCAATTAGGGCGTAGGCAGTTGGAGAAAAAGCAGCAGCTAGCGAACCAACACCAAAAACTGCGGTTCCAATAAATAATAATTTTTTAAATCCAATACGATCACCGAGTGCACCCATTGGCAAAATCAACCCTGCCATAATCAGTGAATAAATATCAATGATCCATAAAAGCTGATTGGCAGTTAAATTCAATGCTGCACTTAAAGATGGTGTTGCAACATGCATCACTGTTGCGTCAATCGTAACTGGTAAATATATAAGGACGATAATTGTCAGGATTAACCATTTCTTTTGCATAACGCTCTTCGATATCCAAAACTTGGACATGTGTTCAAATAATGGTTATTATATACACAATTGGACACTTGTCCAACTTTTAATTTTAATGTAGTTTGTGTCGAATTCAGTCAGGTGAAATAAACATGGCCTATCTTAATCGCGATCAACGCAGAGAAATGATTCTGCAAGCCGCCATGCAAGTTGCTTTGGCTGAAGGTTTTGCAGCCATGACGGTACGTCGAATCGCAACAGAAGCACAAACATCCACAGGACAAGTTCATCATCATTTTTCTTCGGCATCTCATTTAAAAGCTGAAGCTTTTTTAAAGCTGATGGAACAGCTTGATGAAATTGAACAAACCTTAAAAACAACTAGCCAATTTCAAAGGGTCTTCATTGTATTGGGTGCAGAAAACATCGATAGACTTCAGCCCTACCTACGCCTATGGAATGAAGCTGAACTCTTAATTGAACAAGATATTGAAATACGAAAGGCTTATAACCTTGCTATGCAGAGTTGGCACGAAACGATTGTGCAGGCCATCGAATGTGGTAAACAAGAAGGTGAATTTAAAAACACATCCAACTCAACAGACATTGCGTGGCGACTCATTGCCTTTGTCTGCGGATTAGAAGGTATTTATCAACTTGGATTACAAGGTTTAGCTGAAGAAGACTTCAAGCGCCATACCGAAGCGATTATTCGCCTAGAATTATTATAAGTGTTGAGCTGGCATTGCTTACAAATACCAGCTTTAAAATATTAAAATTAGAACCAGCCTTTACGGCCTTTTAAAATTTGGTCGGTACACCGTAAGGCTTCTTGAGTCAGTCCCCATAAACGATAATCGCCCGTTATTGAACCAATCTGGAAGTTATGCGTATAGGCAAAGCTAAGATCACGATCAGGATCGCACCATGCCCCTGAACCGTTGTAGCCAATATGTCCAAAGCCATTTTTAGCGCGTTTACCCATGGTAATAATACGGTGATAGCCTAAACGCCAATTCATCGGAATTGGCATGACACGATCACGTGCATAACTTTGAATGGTACTAAGCTCTCTAAATACTTCTGGGCGAATCAATTGCTGCCCATCCCATTCACCTTGATTTGCCAGCATCGCATAAATTTTAGCGAGACTATTTGCAGTAAACGTGCCGTTCGCTGCCGGAATAACAGCTTGTAATCCTTCATCACTAAAGAAACTAAAATGTTTCATTCCTTTTGGAATCATAGCATCCTGAAAATCTTGCGGGTCTTGTCCAGTCCACGTAATCATTTTTTCAGAAAGTGAACTTTTACGGGGTTGAGGCTTTTTAGGTTTTTCAGCTTGCGTAGACGCTGGTTTTTCTGTTTTCGTTTGAATTATTAAACGTGCTACACGATCTAACTCGCTTACAGGCGTACCAAAGTAAGCACCATCTAACTGCAAAGGTTCAACGAGATATTTTTGCATGAGCTGATCTAAAGATTGACCAGTTGCTTTTTCAAGTACTCCACCCACTAGCCAACCAAATGTTAAAGCTTGATAAGCATTACCCTCTCCTGCAAGAAATCTAGGCTTAGTCGCTGCAATCACATCTAACATATGTGACCAGTCGAGCATTTCTCTCGCACTTTCGATGATATTACGAACATCAAACATGCCGCTTTGATGACTTAGCACATGACGTAAAGTCATTTGCTCTTTTCCATTTTGAGCAAACTCAGGCCAATAGGTCGCAATCGGTTTGTCGTATTCTAAAAAACCTTCACTTACTAAAATATGCGCTAAAGTTGCAAGTACACCTTTACCCGTAGAGTAGCAAACTGCCAAAGTATCGGGTTGCCAAGCTTCATTTTGTGATTGAAGACCGGTGTAGATATCTACAACTTTTTGACCTCTAAAATAAACCGCTAAAGCAGCTCCACCTTGTCCTGTTCTAGCATCTTGAAGACGGCTGAACTGGTGAGCTAAATCAATAAAACGTTCATCTAAAATACCGTGATAGTTATGGGTATCGGCCAGTAAAATTTCTTTAATCACATGAAGTTCCTTGCATTTTTTGTTATTTTGCTCAAAAGCAGCCTAAACATTTGTTCAGGCTGCTGATATTTTTATAATGCTTTTACTGTTCCTGCAACATGCGGTTTTTGTGATTTCGCATTACGAATCAAGAAATCAGTCTTTTTGTCTGCATTGGCAGTTAAAAACTCAACTTTTGATGGCAAGAACATTGGCAACTTAAACCACACATCTGCTTCATAAGCATTTGGCAGCTCAAGATTAGCTAAAGCTTTTGCTTTGCTCCACATACCATGAGCAATTGCTTGTTTAAAACCAAATGCTTTTGCTGTGATGGCATGGATATGAATTAAGTTAAAATCACCAGACACTTTTGCGTAACGGCGGCCAGTGTTTTCTAAAATATCCCACTGGGCTTTTGGAACATAAGAGGGTGCTTGTTCTTCTTTAGCTTTCTCACCCACTCTTTTCTCAACTTTTTGGCGAGATAAATAAGTGGTTAAGCCTTCCATCACCACTTCATTACCAACTTTTGCCGTGGTAATAAAGTCAAACTGAACACCTTTATCATGCGGTTTTAGTTCCCCAAATTTGCATGACAAAGTTAGTTTTTCAGTTACACCAATTGGTCTAGTCTGTTTAATCTGGTTGCGGATATGCACTAAACCTAAAATGGGAAATGGAAAGGCTTCTGCCGTCATCATATGCATTTGCAAACTTTGAGAAAGCACAGCCAAATAAATTGCCGGTACAAAGCCATTATTTTGAAAGCCACATACTTCGTTATACGCTTTGAGATGGTTCTGATCAATTTCTAGACCATCAACCACATATTCAACTTGCGGTAAGATTTTTGAGCCTTTAGGCTTTTTAAAAATTAAACCTTGTACCACTTTTGGGTAAGCCAATGCCGCTTTTGGTAGCTGGCTAAAATGACGAGTATTCATACCTAACCTTTTATAATTTATAGATTCTTGAATAAAAAAGGGATGCACAAGCACCCCTATTTCGCTAAAAGTGCTTAAGCGCCCAACAAGCTTTGACCACACACACGTACAACGTTGCCATTTACGCCTGTAGAAGCAGTTGATGCAAACCATGCAATCGTTTCTGCTACATCAACAGGTAAACCACCTTGTTGCATCGAGTTCATACGGCGACCAGCTTCACGGATTGCAAATGGAATCGCAGCTGTCATTTGTGTCTCAATAAAACCGGGTGCTACTGCGTTGATGGTAATACCATTTTTTAGAATAGGTGCAGTAAATTTCACTAGGCCAATTACACCTGCTTTTGATGCAGCATAGTTAGTTTGACCAAGGTTGCCCGCAATACCACTAATTGATGATACACAAACAATGCGGCCATTTGCATTTAGACCATCATTTTCTAACAAGTAGTCATTTACGCGTTCAGCAGCAGATAAGTTAATGTTAATTACCAAGTCCCAAAGCTCTGGCTTCATGTTTGCCAAAGTTTTGTCACGTGTAATACCAGCGTTATGAACGATAATATCTAAACCGCCTTGTTTTGCAGCAGCAGCTTTAATTTTTTCGCCCGCATCAGCAGCTGTAATGTCAATTGCCAATGTAGAACCACCAATATCAGCAGCTACACGGTCAAGGTCAGCTTGTTGTTGTGGTACATCTAGACAAATAACATGAGCACCGTCACGTGCCAACACATGTGCAATTGCCTCACCAATACCACGGCTCGCACCAGTCACTAACGCAGTTTTTCCAGCAAGCGGTTTTGCCCAATCCACATCCACCACATCTGCTTTAGATACACGAATTACTTGACCAGACACATAAGCTGAACGTGGAGAAAGTAAGAAACGTAATGTTGATTCAAGGTTTGCAGCAGCACCTTCATCTACATATACAACTTGAGCAGTAATACCCTTTTTAAATTCTTTACCTACAGATTTGATAAAGCCTTCAAGTGCGCGCTGAGCAATCGCCTGCTTTACAGTTTTTGCAGTTTCAGGTGTTGTACCAATAACAATCACACGACCAGAAGTCGCAACTTGACGTGCAATCGGGTTAAAGAATTTATAAAGTTCGTTTAACTGTTCTGAGTTTTGGATACCAGACGCATCAAATACCACTGCTTTGAATTTTGATTCTTTATCGCCTGCATTAAATGGGCGTAAATTTAAACCAACTTTTGCAGCTCCTTGTTGTAATGCAACATTATTGCCTACATAGCTATCTGCATGAATATTGCTAAGTACTTGTGCAATCGCACCAGACAAAACGCTTGATGGCGCTGCGCCAACCAATACTGCACCATTCACTACTGGCTGAGCACTTTCAAAACGCTCTAATACAACAGGTGATGGTAAACCCAGATTTTTGACAACGAATTTACCAATAGGAGATTGTGTAAATGCTTGGTATTGATCAGTCATGATTATTATCTCTCAAAAAAATGATTTTCTACGACAGGCTTCATTATGTTATGAAATGGAGAGGCACAATATGAAAGCGGCCGTTCATTAGAGTCATCCCAAATCATACTTGAGTTCATCTTTTGATGTCTTGACCTGAATGCTATCTACAATGTCATTCTAGTCAATACAGGTCTATTTGAATTGTGTTAAGGTAGCTTATAAGAATATCGTTAATATGCTTGGAAAAGCCTTATGAGCAAACCAACTCAAGAAAATCCAGCAGTCGAAAATTCTGCTCAGGAAAAAGTGTCAAATACATCAAAGCCGGCTTCTAACACGGCTAAGCGTAACAGTACTACTCCTAAAGCAGCAACTAATACTCAAAAAACGACACGTACTCGTTCAACGACTGCACCTGCACGTAGCTCCCGTACTAAGAGTGCCGCTACAGCAACTACTTCTACATCATCAAATGTAGCTGCAGAACCAAAAGCAACAAAAACCAAAACTTCTGTTCAACAGGATAAAACCATGAGCCAAAACACTGTTCGCCGCGTTGCAATTATTGGTGGCAACCGTATTCCATTTGCACGTTCAAATACTGCTTATTTTAAAGCGTCTAATTCTGACATGCTGACAGCAGCATTAAACGGTTTGGTTGAGCGCTTTAATTTACAAGGTAAGCGTATTGGTGAAGTTGTTGCGGGTGCTGTTTTAAAACATAGCCGTGACTTCAATATGACTCGTGAAGTTGTATTGAGCACAGATCTTGCTCCTGAAACTCCTGCTTATGACATTCAAATTGCTTGTGGTACAGGTTTACAAGCAGCTTTTGTTGTTGCAAACAAAATTGCACTTGGTCAAATTGACGTAGGTATTGCTGGTGGTGTAGACACCACGTCTGATGCACCAATTGCTGTAGGTGATGGTTTACGTAAAGTTTTACTTGAACTCAATGTTGCTAAAACTGGTAAAGACCGTCTTAAAGCTTTAACAAAAATTGATTTTAAAAAGCTTCTTGATGCACCAAGTAACGGTGAACCACGTACTGGCCTTTCAATGGGTGAGCACCAAGCAATCACTGCTTTAGAATGGGGCATCACACGCGAAGCACAAGATGAGTTAGCTGCTAGCAGCCATCAAAAACTTGCTGCTGCTTATGAGCGTGGTTTCTTTGATGACTTAATGACTCCATTCTTAGGTCTTAACCGTGACAACAACTTACGTGCAGACAGCACAGTTGAAAAGCTAGCTAAATTAAAACCAGTTTTCGGTAAAGGTGAAACTGCGACAATGACAGCTGGTAACTCAACTCCGTTAACTGACGGTGCTTCTGTTGTCTTGCTTGCTTCTGAAGAATGGGCAAAAGAAAACGGTCATGAAGTTTTAGCTTACCTTTCTTTCTCTGAAACAGCAGCTGTTGACTTCATTGGTAAAAATGGCCCTAAAGAAGGCTTATTGATGGCTCCTGCTTATGCAGTACCTCGTATGCTTAAACGTGCAAATCTTAAACTTCAAGATTTTGATTTCTACGAAATCCATGAAGCATTTGCATCTCAAGTGTTATCTACTTTGAAAGCTTGGGAAGATGAAAAATTCTGTAAAGAACGTCTTGGTTTAGATGCACCTTTGGGTTCAATCGATCGCTCTAAACTGAACGTAAATGGTTCATCTTTAGGTGCAGGCCATCCATTTGCTGCAACTGGTGGTCGTATCTTAGCAACTGCTGCTAAATTGATTAATCAAAAAGGTTCTGGCCGTGCATTAATCTCGATCTGTACAGCAGGTGGTGAAGGTGTGGTTGCGATTGTAGAGAAATAATTCTACGATTCACTTTTAAAAAAAGCACCCTGATGGGTGCTTTTTTAGTTTAACAACTTAATTTTTAATGAAGTGATGCTGCTTTAGCATCGGGGAAAAATTTATCTTCGATATGGTCATAACACCACTGGAAAATAAAGGTATAAACCAAAATACATAAGGTTAAGCCAATATCTAAAATAAATGCATCAATGACACTCATCTGCATCATATAGGCGATCATCGGTACAGTCGCAATCAACAAGCCACCTTCAAAACCAATCGCATGTAAAATCCGCACCGGGATCGTTCTTTCCCAATTATATTTATGCTCTACTTTTTCGAAATAGTGGTTAAAAATCATATTCCAGAAAACTGAAACCACAGCCATAAATACACCGAGTGTTCCGGTCACTTCCATCGGCATATCAAAAATAAAACTTAATGCAATCGCAATGATGACCAATAAAATTCCTTCATAACTGATTGCATGAATGAGTCTTCTCTTGGAAATCAACATTTTTAAATACTCAATAATTACTTGGATAATGTGCATTTTATTTTTATAATATTGATTAATCCAATCAGGTTCTTTCAGTTTTTTTGACAGATGAATATTAATCAAGAACAACTACTCATGTTTCAAGCCGTGATAGAAACTGGCTCTTTTTCAGCAGCAGCACGTAAACTTGGCAAAGTTCCGTCGGCTGTAAGCATGTCTATTGCCAACTTAGAAATTGATCTGAACCTGACTTTATTTGACCGTAAAGGTCGTGAACCCGTCCCTACTGACGAAGCACGAGTTTTATATGAAAAGACATCTCAGCTTTTGATTGAGATGAATCAATGGAAACAACATGCTCATGCATTAAGTACAGGATTAGAAGCTAATTTAACTATAGTGATTGTCTCTGAACTCTTACATACCAATTGGACAGACTATATTTGTCTTTTAGAGGGCCGTTTTCCAGACCTACAAATTAATATTGTGTCTGCCCCTCAAGAAGACGCGCTCCAAATGTTATTAGACGGGTCTGCCCAACTTGCACTGATGTTTGAACGCGAGAACTTAGATAATAGAGAACAATTTGTAGAGCTCAAACGTGAGGCTCTAATTCCGGTTATTTCAAATAACCATCCTCTAGCCAGCCAAAATCAGGTTTCTTATGAGCAGATCCTCACTACAAGACAAATTGTAGTTGCAAGCCGAGATGAGACTTTAAAGCCTGAATTACTTTTTTCAAAACATTATTGGCGTACAGACAACCACCACTCTGCTTGTTTAATGATTTTACGTAATCTAGGTTGGGGTGTTCTTCCTCAAGAAATGTTTAAAGAAAACCCTGAATTAAAAAACAAACTTAAAGTATTGGATTTATTAGATTTCACTCCACGCTTTGAATATTATGTCGACTTGGTTTGGAGCCGTGAAAGTGAACTCGGTGCCGCTGCCAGATATCTCATTGAGTATATCCGTAAACAACGAATGCAACAGGCGCCTTAAATTATTTCAATTTAGATGCAGAACCTAAACGTTTTTCTTTGAAAGATAACAATTGATATATCGACAGCATGAATAGACTTTGTGCTATAAAGAAAACATAAGATTTATTACTGAAGATGTTGAATATCAATGACTCATACAGCACTTGACCAATTAAAAACATTAACGACCGTTGTTGCCGACAGTAGTGACCTTGATGCAATTCGTAAATTCCGTCCATTAGACGCGACGACTAATCCTTCATTGATTACGGCAGCAGCAGAACAACCTGAAAGTAAAGAGCTCATTGAAGATGCTTATTATCAAGCCAAAGAAGAAGGCTATAGCAATGATGAGTTAATCGAAAGAACCATTGATATCTTAACCGTAAAATTTGGTGTAGAAATTTTAAAACTGATCGAAGGCCGAGTTTCAACAGAAGTGGATGCTGCACTTTCATATGACACTCAAGCAACCATTCAAAAAGCACATGAATTATGTGAACTTTACAAAGGTTATGGGATTGATCAGTCACGTATTCTGATTAAAATTGCTTCGACTTGGGAAGGTATTCAAGCTGCTAAAGTATTAGAAGCTGAAGGTATTGCTTGTAACCTCACCCTCCTTTTCGGTTTACATCAAGCTCAAGCATGTGCAGATGCAAAAGTAACTTTAATTTCGCCATTTGTAGGTCGTATCTTAGATTGGTACAAAAAAGCTGAAGGTGTAGATGCTTACCCAATCGAAAAAGACCCAGGTGTTGTTTCAGTGAAGAAAATCTATACCTATTACAAACAGCAAAACATTCCAACTCAAGTGATGGGTGCAAGCTTCCGTAGCATCGACCAAGTACTTGGTCTTGCTGGATGTGATTTACTTACGATCTCACCAAGTTTACTTACCCAACTTGAGCAAGATACACGTACAGTTGATGCGGCACTTGATGCCTCTCAAGCAAAACAAGCAGAAGCGATTGTTCGACCAGCGCAAGATGAACAAAGCTTTAAAGATGAACTTAACCATGACTTAATGGCATTCCAGCTTTTACAAGGTGGTGTTGATGGCTTTATCAAAGCACGTGACCAATTAAGCCTTTTGTTACGTCAGTCTTTTGGAATTGATGCGGAAATAAAATCTTAAAAAACTGCACTTTTCATACAAAATCACCGATTTTTGTTATCATGACAAAAATCGGTTTTTTATTGGGTTTCTCGTGTTCGGCATAACAGACTTAACAACATATATTATTGGTACCTTCCTAATTGTGTTATTGCCCGGACCTAATTCTCTTTATGTGATGTCAATTGCTTCACGTTACGGCATTAAAACCGGATATATGGGTGCATGCGGTATTTTCACCGGCGACCTTATTTTAATGCTGTGTACAGTGCTTGGTGCTGCTTCTTTACTTAAAGCCTTTCCATGGGTATTTGTTATTCTTAAATTAACAGGTGCACTTTATCTTTCTTACTTAGGCTTTAAACTGTTACAAGGCAGTATTCAACGCTGGAAACAACGTAATCAATGTCAACCAGAAATGGCCGATTTACCCGCTTTAGATAAAATTCATCCTTATAAAACAGCACTTAGTATCAGTTTACTCAATCCTAAAGCGATTTTATTTTTCCTCTCTTTCTTTGTTCAATTTGTTGAACCAAACTACGCTTATCCTGCTCTAAGTTTTTTAATTTTAGCGATTATTTTACAGATTATTAGTTTTAGTTATTTAACTGCATTAATCTTCTCTGGCATCAAACTCTCTGCATTTTTTAAAGAGAACCATAAAATTGCAGCGAGCGGAATCTTTTTAGTAGGAATTCTATTTTTTGGGTTTGGTTTAAAACTAGCAACTTCAACGATTTAATCATTTTACCCTATCAGTTTTGTATTAGAAAGTTAAAGCATGATGAGCCATTAAAATGCCAGCATGCCATCTGTTTTAACTTCATTCAGCACAAAAAATGTTCTGACTTGTCTTACTCCGGGTAAAGCAATAATCTTTTCACTATGAAATCGATTAAATGCAGCTAGATCTTTAACACGGATTTTGAGAAAATAATCGACTTCCCCCGCGACCAAATAACATTCTAAAACATTTTCCAAATCACCCGATGCTTGTTCAAAAGCCTGAAAGCTATCAGGAGTTGAACGATCCAAAACTACACCGACTAGCACCACAGTACCACGTTGAACGGTATTGGGATTAATCCGAGCACGAACATCCAAGATGGCCCCAATCTTAAAAAGGCGCTGAGTATGATTCCAACAAGATGATGTACTAATGCCTACAAGTTTTGCCAACTCAGCATTACTTAAACGTCCATTTTCTTGTAAAGCACGCATAATTTTCAGTTCAAGTGGTGTCAAGTTTTCAGCTTGCTCTTCCATAAAATAATATCCCAAATTAATTATTCGTTCCGAAATAAATAATATCATTATTCAATATTTTAAAAATATTATTTCTTTTTTAGGTTAAAAATAGAAAGCACCTTCTTAAAAAAAATTGTTAAATTCACCCCAACTGGAAGCAATGGCAGAAGCCTATAAACTTTTCTTGGATTTAGAACACGTATTATGCAAAAGATTCTTCAAGATTTTTCAATTCCGGCAGTATTTGCTGGCTTTATTACTTTTTTAATCGGTATTAGTGTTTCGGCCGTTTTAGTTATTCAAGCGGCTCAAATTTTAGGTGCTTCACCTGAACAGATTACCTCCTGGTTTTGGGCCTTAGGTTTAGGAATTGGCTTTTCGGGACTCATTCTTTCTTGGAAATTTAAGTATCCCGTAGCGACTTCATGGTCAACCGCTGGTCTTGCTTTAATTATGGCAACAGGCAGTGGATATAGTTTAAATGAAGCGATTGGTGCTTTTTTAGTGGGTGGTTTACTCACTGCTATTTTGGGCTTTTCAGGTATTTTTCAAAAAGCTTTGTCATATATTCCTCAAAGCTTAACCAGTGCCATGCTTGCTGGGGTCTTACTCAAATTTGGTATCTCACTTTTCGCAAGTTTACAAAATGATTGGGCATTTATTTTGTCCTTACTTAGCATATATGTCATTACAAAAAGATTGTGGCCGCGTTACAGCATTGTATTTACCGCAATTGCAGGAATTGCCCTCTGCCCCGTTTTTTTAGAATTTCATATGCCTACACTTCAGTGGTCTTTAGCAAAGCCTGTTTGGATTAGTCCAGACTTTAGTTGGTCGGCACTGTTGGGCTTAGCTTTACCACTGTTTGTGATTAATATGGCCTCGCAATATTTACCGGGAATTGCCATGATCAAAAGTTATGGTTACAAACCACACGTTAACCAACTCATTGGCTGGACAGGTTTAACTCAAGCTTTGCTTGCCCCTTTTGGTTGTTACACCGTAAATATTGCTGCCATTAGTGCTGCGGTAAGCTTAGATGATCAAGTTCATCCTGACCCTAACAAACGCTATATTGCTGGCATGAGCTGCGGATTTTTCTACATCTTAATGGGCTTGTTTGCTGCAACGCTCACAAGTTTATTGATGTCATTTCCTCATATCTTTATTGTAGCTTTGGCAGGCATTGCTTTACTTGGTACGATTAGCCACAACGTTGCAATTGCCTTTGCTCAAGTTGAAGAACGTGAAGCTGCATTATTTACCTTTTTATGTAGTGCTTCGGGTATTCAATTTTTCGGTATTGGTTCAGCATTTTGGGGATTAATTGTCGGTATCTTTGTATTTGTAATACTTAAATTTAAAACCAAAAGAAACTAATAAAAAGCGTTCATAGCCTCCTATTTTTCAATGCTATGAACGCTTTTGCAACAATTTTTATAGCTCTCTGACTACGACTGTTTTTGCCATTTTGTCATGCCAGCCTTGTTTTTTAGAATCAAATGCAACCCAGAAAAGGCCTATGCCAAACACTAAAATTGATGGAATATAGCCAATGTAGCGAATAATACTTTGCATAACAGTGAGCTTATTGCCTGTTTTTTCATCTAAAACTTTTAATCGCATTAAACGTTTTCCAGGTGTTCCCGCAAAATACAACCAACATAAAACTGAATACAAAAAAGGAAATGCATAGTTCACAATAAGATCGAACAAATAATTTTGTGGCTGACTACTTAAGCCAGTAGCAAACACTAAGTCATAATCTCCCCGATAAAAAATCCATGCTGCTGGAATAATTGCTAAAAAAAGAATCAGACTATCAATAATCATTGCACCAAATCTTAACCAGAATCCTGCATACTCATACTTATAAGACATGCTCACCTCACTTTGTTATTGTTTAATAGATCAAAACGTTCTTACAATTTTACTTTTATCCTAAAGGAAACTTTTTTAATTTTAAATACTTAAATAACATTAATATTTTATATTTTATTGTAATTATTTTGATTAAAATAAATCTTAATTTAATATTTTTAAAACTGACACTTTTTATGTCAGTTATATTGAAATACTTTTTCTAGTCGATGAAAATTAAATTAAAAATAAACATTATATTTATTTCCAAAATAAAACATCTATTTTAAACTCATTTTTTAATAGTAATGCTGCAAATAATACACCTAACCCAATAACAATAAAAAAAACACTTAAACTAAATAGGCCACAAATAATAGCTATAGCACCTAACATAGCTAATATATAGAATATAATTACACTGAATATTGGCATTTCAATTTATTCCACTACTAAAAATAAAAGCAATTTATTCTATCGAGTTTATAAACGATTGCTGTTTTCAAATGTTGGTTACACTATTAATTTGTATCATCATACAATAATCATGTTATTAAACTTAATTAGTGTTACTTTGTTTTAATAACCAGTGATGTAGTTCACATAAATTTTAACTAATTTCAAAGTAATGCTTTTCAGTTACAAGTTTAATTTTTAAGTTTTTATATAAACGTTCTTTTGAATCTTCGAGTGAAGGAACAACTTTTTCTGCAAATTTATCTTCTGTCATGAGTCTGGCATAAGTTTTGTAGCCAATGATTAATTTTTGGGGTTCTTTACCTGTTTGACGAAACTCTTCAATGAGCTTATTTACTTTCTTTGCTGTTAAATCTGCCATCTTCCTTTCTCCCCCTACATTTACTATTTTGTTATACGGGTTCTATGTGACAGAAATATGAATAGTAATTTTTTGTAATTTTCATGTAAATATTAAAGGCATACTTCTGTAGTGTGGTCACCCATTTACAGCAAAGCAGAAAATTACCTCAAAATAATGATTTATATTGTTTTTGTTTAATTTCAATTACTTTCAATTGAATAGATGTCTCCAAAGAATGAAATATGTTAATCTTTAATTAATAAAAGCTTCATACATATAACAACTGTAAATAAGAGGAATAACATCATGAATTATCAACATATTATTGTACCAGTAGATGGTTCTGAAATTTCTTTAGCAGCAGCTAGACAGGCAGCCCATATTGCAAAGGCATTTGGTAGTAAATTGACCGCCATTAGTTTGGTTGCGGTAGACCCTTTTAGTGGCGTAGATTTTTATTACATCTCACCTGTTGTAAAAGATTATTTTGTTGAAGCGCGTGCCAATGCAGAAAAGACTCTCGCTAAAGTAAAAGCTTTATGTGCAGAAGAAGGTATTGATGCAGAGACTCAAATTATCCAAGGTGAAATTTCTTCAGATGGTATTTTAAAAGCTGTAGAAGACTTAGGTTCTGATTTGATTGTTATTGGTTCACATGGTCGTAAAGGTTTCCAAAAACTAATATTAGGTAGTTTTGCTCAAGATGTTTTAAATAGCACTAAAATTCAAGTTTTAGTCGTAAAAGAGTAAAACCCTAGAAAGACAAAAGCCCAATCTAATGATTGGGCTTTTTAACAGAATAACTCCTAGAAATTTTACACTTACCTAAAACCTCTATAGAATAGTTCATTATTCCCCCAAATTTTGTGAGTCACGCCAATGAAGTAAGTCTTTTTTCTCATCAATTTTTTCTTTCTTTGATGTGCAAAATAGACTATTTTTGTGATTTACCGTCTCTCCTAAAAATTATCATTATCCTATTTTGTACATCCTGTATTTATGAGGTTCTTTATGACTCAGCAGGCATGTGTAATATCGCAACTTACCTTAGAATTCCCTTCAAAGGTAATATTTAAGCATCTAAATTTTAGTCTTGAATCAAATCAGGTATCTGCACTAATTGGTCGTAATGGCCAAGGTAAATCTTTGCTTATGCAAATGTTAAATGAGACGCTTGCAGCAGATTCAATTTTTATTTCTGGACAAATATCTTGGCATGTGAAGCATGCATATTTACCTCAATTACATCGTTTGACGGCGCTGACCATTGCCGAAGCATTAGATATCTTAGATATTTATCAGGCTTTTAAAAGAGTTGAACAAGGTGATGCTAGCTTTGAAGATTATGATTTATTGGAAGGTAATTGGGACTTACCCACCTTATGGAATACCCTATTAGAAAATGCTGGTTTACCAACAGATTTAGATTTTCCAGTTAAAAATTTAAGTGAAGGTCAAAAAACCAAGTTAGCTTTAAGCTGTTTATTTCTAAAAACAGATCACTATCTATTACTTGATGAGCCTAGCAATCATCTAGATCAGGAATCTAGGCAATGGTTAATTAGTCATTTGAAAAAACACCCAGGAGGTGGACTGATTATTAGCCATGATCGGACTCTATTAAATGAAGTAGACCATATTTATCATTTAAATGAACATGGACTACATCACACCACAGGAAACTATGAAAAATTTTATGAGCAATATCAGATCAATATTGCTGCTCTGGAGCAATCTATTCAACAAAACCAACGTGAAGTTAAACACATGAAGCAAAAGCAGCATGATGTATTAATGAAAGCTCAAAAACGTGAGCGTGCTGGCAATAAATTAAGAGAATCAAATTCTCAAGCCAAAATTTTGCTCGACTTTAAAAAGGAACAAGCAGGCCAAAGTATCGCCGCTCTACAGACTCAACATCAACGACAAATTTCGAACAGTCAAAATGAATTAAAAGACAAGAAAATGCTTCTTGAAACCGTCAAACCTCAACAGTTTATATTCCCAACTTTTCAGAAGAAATCAGGTGAAATTCTTCGTATTAAAAAACTTAAACTGAAACATGGAACTCAACGGCCTATTGATCTCGCTGTAGAAGCTGCTCAAAAAATTCACATAACTGGACAAAATGGCATTGGAAAGTCAACGTTGCTTAAAGCAATTTATGAACAGAACAAGCAGCCATATGAAAGCATTCACTTATCTGTAGGGTGTTTCTATCTCGACCAGAACTTTAGCTTTTTATGTGATGAAATGACGGTGATTGAAAATCTAAGCCACATGAATAGTGAACTTTCAGAAGTGGAGTGGCGGAATTTATTAGGTCAACTCCGAATCCGCGGTGATAAAGGTACACAACTACTGTCTCAGCTAAGTGGTGGTGAAAAACTAAAAGTAGCTTTATTGGCCCTTAGTCAGATAAAACCTACACCTGAACTTCTGTTATTAGATGAACCCGAAAATCACTTAGATATTGAATCTAGGGAATTACTTGCTCATGCAATTCAGAGTTATGAAGGCGCCGTATTACTCATTTCACACGACCCATTATTTGTAGAAAATTGCGGTATAAGTGAGTCATTTACATTAGCCGAATAGTTTTTCAGACTATTGTGCAAATTTACTAGTTCTCATTTGAGAGCTAGTAAATTTTATCAATTCTTATTTTTTTACTTTATTTAAAAGTTCAAGGTCTAAATTATATTTCACAGTTTTATTTTTACGGGCACTATTACGCATTTGATAAACTTGAATAATATAATCACCATCGGCTGGTAAAATTAGCTCTCCTTTAAAACCTACTGTTGAGCCAATCAATAATGCTGTATCTTTACCAGGCTTTGTTCCGGGTGCAAAAATATTAACGTAGGCTAAATTACCAAGGCTATTAATATCAAATTTTAATATTTGACCTTTTTTTGCATAAATTCTATACCGCACATCATCATAGCCCTGAAATTTTCCAGTTAAATTTGTATGGGGTGAACCTTGTAAAAAATTAACTTTTTGTTCAATATTTTTTGCATAAATAGTAAATGAAGTCATTGAGACTAATGATGTTAAAAATAAAGTTTTAATGATTTTTTTCAATTTCCAACCCTCAAAATATTTTTAAATTATTATATTAAAAATAGTTTTATAGAATTTTACTTTATGTATGAGTTTAATAAGTAATAGTTGTTTTTTATAAATAGTAACAAATAAGGCATCTCAAAAATTTAATATTATTAATTCTGAGATACCTTTTTTTAAAACTTAGAATCGATACCCAACCCCTAAATAGGTAATCAGCGGATCAATATTAACTTTTGTTGTTGCATGTATTAAGCGAGTGCCCGTATTTTGATTAACTACATCAATTTGTGCTTTGTTGTTTAGTTTTGCATAAGATACTGAAGCAACCGTGTACCATGAGTCATTAAAATCATAGGTAAAACCAGCAGTAAAAATAGGAGCTATTGCGTCATCTGTATCGACATTAACCACCATTTTTCCGCTCGACTCTTTTCGATCTAGAGCCGCTCCCGCTTTGCCGTCTAAGACATTTTGAATCATATGACCAGCGGAGACTAAATCAGAGTGAATTCCATCATTAAGTTTAATATCATTAAAATGAGCATACATTAAGCCCGCACCAATATAAGGTCTAAACTTATTTACTCCGCTTCTACCAAATTGATATTGCGCTTCTATCGTTGGTGTCCATGCTCGAATAGATGCCGCTTTAGATTTATTTCCTAAGTTAGTAATTGGAATCGCTTGACCTAGGGTAAAGCCGTCAGGGAAAAGATATTGAACTAGCCCGTTAGGAGACATGGCGACTCCACTTAATGGTGCTAAGATTTCACCTTTGCCTTTTACATCAACTTTAGGTGGAATTCCGCCAATAAATTGTAAAGACACATTATCATTTAGATAATAGTTAAATGTTAAGCCCAATGTGTCTACATCATCAACTTCTAATCCCGCATCTTGCTGCTGCCAGCTTTCCAATCCCTCAATTCGGGCTGTACCAGCAACATCAGCTAGAATATTCCCCTTACCGTCTGTAAGCTGATCTTGGATTTCGGGTTGAGCTAAAAACTCAGTCAGGGATTCTTTTAAATTCCAAACCTGTCCTCCCATATCAGTCATAGTAGCATTGGGATCAATTGAGTTTAAAAAGCTTGTTGTTGAGATAGTACCGACTTTGGCTACGGACCCATTTTTAACAGCAGTATTAATATTAAACGGGTTAGCTTTACCTTGTGGCATTACATGTAACCATCCAGCAGATACAGAGAATCTTTTAAATCCTTCCGCATAACTCATGCTTGTGATTACAGATAATGAGCTCACTATTGCTATTTTTATTACTCTTTTTTTCATTTTTATTCCATCCTAGAAATATATTGCTGATTTTGCAATATATGTATGGAATATAGCCAAGTTGCCTTTTTTATCAATCAGTATATTTACTAAACAAAATTAATTTAGATAACTCTATCAATTTATAGTACTAATCATTTGAAATAGTTATCTAATTTTTCTGACGAATGGTACGAATAAAGTTAAAAACAATTTAACGTTTGGTAAAATAATAAAAATAAGGCTTATATGAGTTAGCTATCATAATTGAATTACTTAGACTAAAATCTAAATAGATATTTAAATTTCTTTTATGGATATTTCGACAAAAACCAATAAAGAGAACTTATCTAACTGTTAAGCCGTATAGCTAATCAATAAATCTGGAAGAGTTTTTTAATGAATATTATTATTCGTGATGAGCAAGATAAAGATATTGAAGCGATAGAAAAACTAACAAAAGCAGCTTTTGAAAATGCTGAGCACACAAGTCATACCGAACATTTTATTGTTAATAGTTTAAGAACTCATGGTCAACTCACTATTTCTCTAGTGGCAATTGAAGATGGCTCTACTATTGGCCATGTTGCCATTTCACCCGTTCAAATGAGTTCAGGTGAAATAGGTTGGTATGGTTTAGGTCCTATTTCTGTTCACCCCGCTAAACAAGGCCGTGGTATTGGCTCACTCCTCATGAATAAATCATTGGAAAAGTTAAAACAACTCGGAGCACAAGGATGTGTTTTATTAGGTGATCCAAGCTATTACAGCCGATTTGGTTTTAAAAATTATCCTGAGCTAATTCTGCCTGATGTACCGAGTGAGTATTTTCAAGCTCTAACTTTCTCCGGCAATATTCCAAAAGCGAATGTTGTATACCATGAGGCATTTAATGCGACCCAATAATAGAAAGTTATTGCCTTTAAAAGAAAACTCCTAAAAGTAGGAGTTTTCTTTTTACTAACCTGAACACAATTTATGCAAATTAAACTGTTTTATTTAACTCGTTCAATCTGAAAAACTTCAATATCGGTAGGTTTAACTCTATGCTTATCTACCTCTCCAACCACACGGACTTTATCCCCTGCTTTTAACTGTAAAGGCTTCCATAAGTCATCATCGATATCAATAATGATGGAACCTGTTGTATCTTTGAGCTCAAAATGATCACCAGCAATATGCTTTACAATGGTTCCTGTTAAAGTTACTCCAGCTTCATCAGCCAAAGTTTTTATTTTAGATACTGTGACTACATTTTTTGTCGCTTCTTTTAATAAAGCAGCATCTGGTTTAGCCATCACAGCATTACTACCTAATAAAGCACATCCAGCCAATGCTGTTAAAAGTATTTTTTTCATTACAATTACCTGTTTTATAATAGTCTTAGTTATATAAACAAATTCTTCTAAAGTTATAGATTTAGCTTTTGTGGTTTTTTGTATCTTATTAGAGGCTTTGTTTAAAAAGATAAATTAAAACACGGAATAATTTTATGAGTTCTACTGGTTAACTCTATTTTTCACTTAAAGTTTTTTGTTCAATTTACTCAAGAAAAATTGTCCGTAAGTAAATTGAACTCATTTAAAAAAAACTAATTTTTAAACAACCAGCTGTCCTAAATCCATTAAAACATTCATGGCTTCTGTCTCTTCTTCTGTTTGCATAACAATTATTCTGTCATAAGAAATTCCACCAATCTCAATATAAATTTTCGGATGTGGAAGTTGGGGAATATAGACTTTTAGCGGTTGATAAAGAGCAAGAAGATAACCAAATGAATCATAAGGATAATGGTCATTTTTTAATGACTTTTTTATCACGACATAATGGTTCAATATATTTAATATAAAACCATATTCATTTTCAGAGTGAAATTTAGCATCCATACCCACCTCCTTGATTCATTTATATTTTTATAATCAAATTTAAAGGTTAAATTTCTGAACTGATGATATTTAAACAAGTTATTTTAAATATAGAGTTCTATTTAAAATAATGAGTTTCGAATTTAAATATATTTAAAACCTAGTGTACTAGTCAACATATTTTGAACAGTGCCGTTAAAAATAAATATTTTGAGTTACAAATCACACTTTGGTATAAGAATAAAAGATATAAAAAAACCCATCTTACGACGGGCTTTAGAGATTTAACTAGGTTATGAATCCTTATCCATTGAATGTGGAGTCGTGGTTTTATCTTGCTGGTTTGTGTCGTTTTCACCTTGGCAAGCGCTCACACTTAAAGCAATAAAAGCAGCTAAACCTAAGGACGCTATAATTTTTGTCATGTTTCACCTCATGAATTGTTTAGATTAATGAGTTAATAAATACTTTTTATTAGTTTTACGATCAGCATAGGTTTCTAGGCTTTTTTGTAGATTTAACGCAAAAATGTAAAGCTATTTAGATATATCTTAAATTTCAAAACAAAATGTGCAAACAAATATAAGTAGTTCCCCAAAATGTTAAAATCAAACATTAACCGAATGCCGAAGTGTTTTGATGAGTAAGTCATATAAGTGATCTACAGCTTTTGATTCTAAAGATGCCCTACTTCGATAAACAGCGGCCTCCATCGGTTCTAAAGGTCCAAGGCCATGATCAGCCCCCAATATCGTTAAATGCTCGGGTGCACTACACTGTGTGAACACAGCAATTGCTAAACCACTTTCAACTGCTGCAATTTGGCCTGCTAAGCTTGAACTGTTATATACCACACGATAACGGCGTCCTTGTAATGCTAAGGAATTAATCGCACTCTTTTTTGCTTGGCTGGTACTTTCATAAACTGCAATTGGAAGTGGGTCTTCTCGCCAAAGTTCAAACTGTGGAGAGCCTACCCACACCATCGGTTCATGAAATAAAAGTGTGCCTTGACGAGCGTTATCTCTTGAGATTAATGCCAAGTCTATATCCCCACTTTCTACCCGTGGTATTAACGAAGTAGATTGCTCACAGATCAACTCGATTTCAACTCCTCCATAACGTGGCGCAAAACGCTTCAGTACGGGCGTTAAATATTTCGCTGCATAATCATCGGGCACCCCGAGACGTATACGCCCTTTCAGTTCATCTCCGTGAAATGCCATTTGAGCTTCAGCATGCAAGTCAAGAATACGACGTGCATAGCCTAAAAGTAGCTGTCCTTGCGACGTTAATTCAATTTGTCGATGTGTTCGTATTAAAAGTTGGCAATGTAGCGCTTCTTCTAGTTTTTTCAATTGCATGCTAACAGCAGACTGTGAGCGGTATAACTCAGGGGCTGCATTCGATAGTGAGCCTGTATCTACTACGGTGACAAAACACTTTAACCAATCGATCTGCAGGTTTTTTAAATTCATGAGGATTTATCTATTCGATTTTCAAATAGTATATAAAAGAATTATGCGCTTTTCTTTATTTGTTGTCTCTCTCATACTGAAATTAGAAGAAGTTAAACTAATTCATTTTTCTTAAAGTAGTTATCCATGAATTGCTTAATGACTAAATAAAGCTTTAATCACTGTACTTAAAAATCATTTTATTACTTCGTATTTCTTAGATATTACGCACTAGGAGGAGGTTTTATGCGCCTAAATAAACAGCTACTCGCATCACCAAGTGCAACATCTATTTTCGTTTTACTTTGGGGAAGTGCCGCGATTTTTACTCGATGGGGACTCGATAATGCCTCACCCATAGCATTATTAATTCTAAGATTTTCTATCGCTTTGATTGTTCTGTTGTTACTTGCGATTTTCAGAAAAAGGTTCTTACCCAAGTACGGAACTCGAAAGCAAGTTTTACTGACTGGATTGCTCATAATTGCAGGTTATTCAATTTGTTATTTCAAAGCGATGGCTCACGGGGTTACTCCTGGTTTAATGGCAACAATCATGGGAATACAGCCAATCTTGACACTTTGTCTTCTAGAAAAAAATTTACAAAAAGAAAGATTATTAGGGCTATTTATTGCTTTAGCTGGACTCATCCTTTTAGTGTGGAAAAGTCTGACTATGTCTTTTATCGCTCCAATCGGTATATTCTTTGCCTTAGCTGCACTGATCTGTATAACGTTTGGCGCCATCATGCAAAAGAATATTCAACAAGCTCCAACAGAGATCTTACCGCTTCAATATGTAGTCAGTCTTGTCGTTTGCTTATTTATAGTTCCGTTTGAACATTTTGAAATAACGTGGAATTCACAACTCATTATTTCGGTGTTATTTCTTGGAATTTTAATTTCTGTAGTTGCTCAACTTTTACTTTACCGACTTCTAAGTCAGGGCAATATTGTAAATGTTACAAGCTTGTTTTATTTAGTCCCTGTGGTTACTGCAATTTTAGATTTTCTAATTTTGAAAAATAAGTTGCCACTGGCAGGTTTAATTGGAATGATGGCAATTTTAATAGGCTTAATGCTTGTATTTAAAAAGAAATAAATCATTTAAAATTTAGTCTAAAACCCTCGGGTGAGGGCTTTAGAAGGATTGAAAACTAGTCTAAATTTTTCCAATCTTTGCCGATTTGAGCCAGTGCGGGAAGTTCATCACTGTTAAACACATTAGAATTGCGATCAATAGCAAATCGATAGATGGGTACAGAATCAGCTTCTATTTTTTTATAGAAGCTAAAATTTTCAGTAATATGATAATTGCTGGCTTCTGTAGATTTTAAAGCCGTTCCTGATGGGATATGGATATAACTTTCACATTCTACTTCAACATTATTTCCGTCAAGATCTTGGTAGGAAAATTTCATATTCTCATCCTTTTTAACTTTTTATGATTGAGAAAAACTTAACATGCTACCTGACTAAATAATGGAAACTTTTTCAACTAATTGTTTAAGTGTGTATATTTAGTTAAAACCAAAAAGGTTATTTAAAATAAAAATCCTATCCAAATGCTGTTGTCCTCAATCACAATCCCAAAGCTTTAAAAGCCCGCTCATCCAGTTCTTTAAGCTCCTCAAGTGTATATAATCGCCCTTCTGGATCAAAAAACTTATCAAAATCGAATTCCCCTTCTTTATATAGTTGATACCTTTTAGGCCCTAGCCACTCTTTTTGAAAAAAATCATCTGTCAATTTAAAAAATTCTTTAAAAGAAGTATTTGCATCTAATTGACCAGTTAATTGTTCACGTTCACTTTTAGGAATATCCTTAAATTTTCTTTCATCCATAATGAAAGCTCGACTTCCAACGAGCTGACCATCTTCATGTGTTGGAATTAAAATACTACGACAATGAGGATGTAGAGGAGGAACTTTCTTTGTAGGATCATTGATGGTCCAGACACTACTATCAAGTGCAGCACACACTTTAGAGGTTCTTCCATCAAGGACACTTACAAATCTGACATATTCAAACTTTAACTGTTTATAGCTATTTAAATAGGCCTGATTGGATATATGGCTTCGAATTGTACGTACAGTTCGTTCAATATCCGCCTTTGTGCTATTTAATAGTCCATCTTCATATTTAAGGCGTTTAGTACCCTGAATCCTTTGAATAATTTGTTGATTTGTGGCTCCAGTATTAAGGCCATCCCGAATTGCATATTCGACACGTTGACGCGCCACCTCTACAATTTTCAAGAGCAACTCATCTACCAATGCGCCACCTGCTAAAGGAACACGTTTAGCAGCTTTATAGAGCTGTTCACCTTTTAACTCTTTATGTTTACCACCAAAAATTTTTGACATATATCTGGCTTCATAGACAGCCAATGCCACAGCAGAGACGGTAAACGTATCAATCAGTGCATCATTCGTTACATTAAACCATTGAGAAATTAGTGCACGTATCTCTTTTAATGGAGCTGTTGAGTAAAGCCCACCTGCTAGCGCTGTTTTTTCCTTTTCATTTAGTCCATCTAACAAATTACTTAACTTGGTAAGCATGTTAACCGTTTCGGAATTAAATAAATTAAGAAGCTCATTGACCGATCTTGAGGATGCTCGATATAGATAAGCCTGATGTTGAGTCAGAACATCAAAAAGTGATTTCTGGTGAAGATTAACCATAAATTACCTCTACAGAAGTGCCTTTTTTGTTATTTTCTATTTGCCCGTCTTACCTTACATATTCGTTATTTATTAATATTTTCAGTATCTCTAGAAGAAGTTATGACTAACAAGTGTAGCTACGTAAAGTTATTTAGCTAACAGCTCATCCTTGTAATTTATGTCTTTATAAAATTGTCTGACGTCTAGACTAAATAGAGTCATTCATACTGAATAACACAGCATTACTCGGAATATTTTTAAGTATTTTCTTTTGTTGTTTTCGCCATTCTTTATGAAATTTTTTATCAGATTGTTCAGAAAAACTGTCTCTATGCTTTTGACAATCAGTATCTTCTAAATTTGCTGATTGTATACATGGCCAATTGTTTAATTGAGGTGTCAAAACCGCATTACTCATCAATGAGAGTTCTTCTAATCTAATCAAATTCATATTTATTTACTTCCTTGCTTACATCCGCCCTGATTCTTCAAAATGTTCACTCCAAACGTTATTTGAATCATTTAACCGCTATTGCTTCGTTCCCAAAGCCAATCTAATCGGGGCTTACACACAAATACCACACACTCCAGAATACAAAGTGCAAGTTTTGTGTCTTGGTTTACTATTGATGTAACTTGCTATATGCCTCAATAAATTAAGTACAAATAGAATAAGTAAGCTATTTAAAGGTTTTCTTCTCTACTCCCCTAAATTCAGTTATACTGTTCTTAGTATGAGATGAGCCTTATATAGTTCATTGGTAGATCAATGAATGACTAAGCCCTTCGCTTTCGAGCAAGGGCTTTTTTAATGCGTATATTCTGAAAAATTTAATTTTAGCTGACTCAGCAATTCAAGCCTCAGTTTGCCTTTACAGAGCAGGTCTGTTAGATTGGTCTTGTTCATCAACTCCTATTGTCGATGAATACTGAAGCCTGATTCGTAGCATCAGGCTTTTTTTATGCCTAAAATTTTATAGATAAAGCTATGGAGATAAAAATAATTTCTTTTCCATGGCACGCCGTCTGACCAATCCCGGTAAACGCTTACCTCCTGCGTTTACCCATACATCAAACTGATTTGCAGCCTCTTTGTAATCACCTGAATTTAAGTTTTTTAGTAAGGTTGAGTTTTTAAAAGCACCTGTCCCAATGTTGTAGGTTAGAGATACTAATGCATCGAATTGATTTTGTTTTAAAGGAACTTTTACAGCGTTATTTACGGCATGTTCAAATATTTTTAAATCATGCTGCATATAAGCCTTAGCCTGCTCAAGGGTACATGTGTCACCTTTTTGAACGCTCACACCATTGGGATATCGTGTTGTTCCATAACCGATACTCCACACGCCTACTCCGTCGTCATAAGCGTTGAGTCTTAGTCCTTCAAAATTACAAATGTGGTTTATACCGACCTGACTAAGAGACATCTCATCAATGGCAAAACCAACTTCTTCAGTGCCATTATCAGTTGCTGTAGCAATAAGACTATTATTAGCATCACTTGACCGAGACATAGCAGTAAAAAGTTTGCGAAGATAATCCAATATTTTTTGCATTTAATTCCCAATCATCTTACTTTTTCTAGAAAGATATAGCCAAACATCTCTACTCTTATGACTTAACTCTAAATTTTTTAAGTCATTAATGGTAGAACAATATCTAGTATGGATTACTCTTTAAAATAGGCTAAAAATTAAAATGCCCAATATTGAATTGGGCTATAGATTACTCTTCAACTTCTATCGGATCACCATCTTCAGGGCGAATATGCCGCTCACCATCATCGGCCGGGTCTACACTAGAGCCATCTTTGGTAATGGTGTTATATAACTCATCCTCTTTTTTATCATCGATAAATTCTTCATCTGCAAAATCAAGAGGTTCTTCATCATCGTCAAAATTTAAGGGTTTTTCTTCATCAATCATGAGATTTATCCTTTACTTAACTTGTGTTATTCCATGCTTAAATAATTGAAAGATACATTCAACCCTAAACATTCACCATTTGTGTAACAGACACTTTAAGATACATTTGCTAAAAAAACCGCCATAAAAGGCGGTTTATAAATTTTATACATTTTAAGAGGGCAATTTATTATTTTTAAGATAATCATCTGATTTAAAATAATTAACAATCATTTCTGCATTTTCTTCTTTTTCAGGTAAAGTGGTTACGGGAATACTTTCACTTCCCAAACTAAAACCTTGAGGCACTAACTGTGAAATTGGCGGAAATTTAGGTTTTCCACCCTCAGTGATCCTTTCAATAAATCCCGCTAACCATAAAATAAATTCCCCTTCATTTTCAAATTTAGGTATAAGACTAAAATCAATTTTTACTGAGCATTGCTCAGTAGGTTTGGTTAAGCAGTCTTCAAAATTAATAAAGTTATACTTTAATTTAAATTCAGTCCCTTTTATGGTATTACGAATAAGACCGACCAAACAATTTAAGTTCTCTATCATGTCATCAGAAAACAAGTTGTCATTTTTAATTTTTTTATAAACCTTATCCGCTATAGCTAGATATTTTGGCATCATAACCTCCTATCTTCTTATGAGTATATTCATATACTTTTTTAATCTATTATTTTTTTATGTAATATAGGGTAAAACTCATAAACCGAATGTAAAAAGTATAGGTACTTTGCAAGTTAACATTAAAATCAATCACACACCAAATAACAAAATGCCAAATAAATCACATTAATTCTTATATAAAAAATCTTTTTTGAAAAATTTACTTTCAATCTTTGCTACAATTTATTAATAATTTTTGCTCAATAAAATTTTTTAATTTTTATTATTTTCTAGATGATTCAAAATACTACTAATTTTTAGAAGTAAATAACCAAACAACAGTCCATTAAATATAATAAAAAGACCTATGGTAATCATTTCTGTGGACCATACTTGAATAATGTCTAAATTATCATTTCTTGTTTCAACTTGACCATATGACAAAATAAAAGCTATTCCTAAAACAATTCCGAATAAAATTATGCACCACGCTACAACTTTAGTAGCTTTACTCTCACTATGAGATTTCATTACTTCACTCATATATTTCTAGACATTTTTATAAATTCACTTATTTTTTATAATGATTTTTACTCTTTTAAAGTTTTGTTTATGTTACCTTTTGATAGTAATGTAATTAATTTTTATATTTTTTTAATTTATAAATAATATGTCTTATTTTCTAACTAGACTGAAATGTTAGCTTGCTACTTTTGAAGTTGAATTTAGCTCTTAAAGATCTCTTCAACGCAGCTAAAACCTCATATATCAATACTATAAATAACCAAAGAGCAAATTTAATTTCCCTTAAAAATTATAATCTGCTCTCAGTGTTTATACATAACTAACTTATTTTGCTTGAAATTTCATATTGAATTTTCTTGCTTGCTTTCTTGCCTCAGGATTAGAGGGTAAAACAAATGGACTTGCACGCCATATCGCTTTTTCAATACTTGTTTTAAATTTTTGCTCTTCTTTATCTAAAAAAATAATTTGCTCAATTTCACCACTATTCGTTAAAAAGACTTTTACACTTGCACTCATGCCTGTAGAAGACTTTGGAATATCCCATATTTTATAAATTTTCTTTTGATATTGTTTTTTATATTTCTCAGCTTCTGAGGTAATTTTAGTATCAGTCACTTGAACAGGAGTAGTTTGTTTATGACCTGTAGTACACCCAACTAACAAAAATAAAGAAGCAATAATAGTAAAATTTTTCATATAAAGTACCTTTTTTCAATCATTAAAATTTAACAGTTTAAAATTTAAAAAACTACCTAAAGGTGATATCGATTATTCATTATCTTGAGTCAGCAAAGGTGTTAAGCCACCTTTGCTCATCCTTTTGTTAATTTACTAATTGGTTTGCTTTAAAAAGCAATTTCATAACGGAAATTCATATTGGAATTTTCCGGCATATTATAGATATCTTGATCAGTAAAAAGTCCATGATCTGGTGTTTTAAAACTATTAAATGCTTTATTGACTGGGACAACTGGAGGTTTATTTAAATAATTTTCTTGAGAATTATATGTAGATGAGGCACAACCAACTAGCCCAAAACCCAATAAAGAAATAATTAAAAATGTCTTCATAAATTCCGCCCACTTTTATAAAAACCAAACAATCTAACAAATTAAATAACGATTGTCACACCAGAATAGTTTAGATTTACTTAATAATTAGGCACTTACAAGTCTTTCAATAAATAATAAATTATTGATAGATAAATATTAATTAAATTAGATAATAGACAGGTGCTTTGAATTGAACATTTTTTTAATTTAAATCTTAATATTTATCTGAAGTCATCAATAGAGCTTCATATACAGCACTATATATCCCTTGGTTATTTACCAATTGATCATCTGGTCTAAAAAACGGCCCCAAAATTCCAAATTTTAATGTTACAATACAGTGATTTACTCAATTTCAATTGGACTTCCAAAGAAATGAATAGATTTTTATTAACTTTTTTATTTTTAAATATTGGGCTTTCTTCTTCTTCCGCATTTGCTGAAACAAACACATTTCAAACGAAACAAGAATATAACCGCCCTAAATTTAATCAGCATAAAAGCATGCTTGAAGTGAACGCAAACTCTCAAGATCAAAAGCTGAGTGAACAACAAAATGTAGATTTTTTTGAAATTGCAAAACAATATCAAGAAAATGAAACGAGGCCTTCCTCTTTTACTGATGACACAGTAAATATGAGTGATCATGAGCGTAGTCTTTACTACATTAGAAATCATGATCATGTGGGTATTCAAAGAGAAATTCGTGACCAACAATTTAGATCGCTCAAACAACAGCGAGATAAAGGTGTGATTTCTAATGATGCCTATAAAGAAAAAGTCTATAAAATTTTAGAAAAACCTACTTTTAGGTAGATTCAAAGCCCTCTTAGGAGGGCTTTTTAAATTTTACTTTGCAGCTTGTGGAGTATTTCTAAAACTAATCGCCATACGGTTATATGCATTCATCAAACTAATCGCTATCGTCAAATCAACCAGTTCTTTTTCCTCAAATACAGAATGAGCAAGTTGATAAACATCGTCAGGTACACCAATCGTAGACACTTTAGTTACTGACTCTGCCCAAGCTAAAGCTGCTCTTTCTCTTTCATCAAAGAGATGGCCACCCTCTTGCCAAGCTTGAACTAAAGCAAGTTTCTCAATTGCTACGCCTTTCTTGATTAAGTCTCTGGTATGCATATCCAAACAATATGCACAGTTATTAATCTGCGATATCCGTAGATAAACCAATTCAACTAATTCTGTTGGTAAACCGCTTTGCATGACATAGCTATAGACACCACCTAGAGCTTTAACACCTGCTGGAGCGACCTGATTATAATCAATACGTTGAACCATAATAGACACCTATTCACTTTCTATTTTACTGGGGTAACTAATTCTTTATCGTCAGTATCGACAACAAATACTGCTAATAACTTTGCTGGTTTAGTCTTACTTACATTACGACTAATAGAATGAACCGCTCCTGGTTCTTCAAACCAGCTCTGACCAGCCTGATAAATTTTCGGCTTCTCATTATTCACCTTAGACTCAATGCTGCCTTCCACTACATAGGCATATATAAAAGATGACTTCGCATGAGTGTGAGGAATTGAAGCTCCGCCTGGTGGATAATCAACTTCTAAAGCAATAAGAGATTTGCCCGGTATATTAGGAATTGTGTGTTCAAAATTAGGTGTAACTTTTTCAACTAATTCATGTGCCATAGAGGGTGTAATACTCACAAGCATTAGACCTAAACTTAAAAAGAATCTTTTTTTGATCATTTCCATTTCAAATTAAACCTACACAAAATTAGGGAGTTGTTTTTATTTTATAGATCCGTAGTATAAATTCATGAACCAAAAATGTACTAAAAGGCTGTACCACGCATGTACCAACAGCTCAAAATTAAATTAGATCGCCAATTAAAGACACCCTTAGCAGAACAAATACGCCTTGGGATTGAACAAGCCATTATTTCTGGAACTCTACAACAAGGTGATCGTTTACCGTCATGGATAGATTTGGCTAGTCAACTTGGCGTTTCTAGAGGTACTGTAAAAGTTGCCTATGAAAGACTTGCCGATGGTCAATTTATTATTGCTTCTAGATCACAAGGTACACGTGTTGCCTACCAAACAGTTAAATTACCCTCTACTCAAGATAGTCATAAAAATAGTTCGTTTACACAGATGTACTTAGATATGACATCTGTGCAGGGGATTTTTCAATTAGGTATTCCCGCAAAAGAAATTTTTCCTGCAAAATTATTTGCAAAAATCAGATCTAGATCTGTACGTAATGAATCGAGTGGTTGGCCCAATTATCCTGACCCGCGAGGAGAATATGCTCTTCGCCGAGAAATTGCTGCTTATTTGGCTTTATCGAGAGGAATTCAATGTACTCCTGATCAAGTATTTATTACTTCAGGTTTTTCTGGAGGGCTTGGTCTTACATTACATGTTTTAGGATTAGCAGGAAAAAAAGCTTGGGTTGAAGATCCTGGTTTTCCTTTTTCTAAGCATGCCCTTGAAGTGGGAAGAATGGAGTTATGCCCAATTCCCGTCGATCAAGATGGGATCGACGTAGAGTTTGCAATGAAAAATGCACCTCATGCTTCTCTTGCATTAGTTACGCCCGGACAGCAAGCACCTTTAGGAATGTCCCTTTCTTTAACTAGACGATTAAAGCTACTAGATTGGGCTAACCAAAACAAAAGCTGGATTATTGAAGATGATTATTTAGGAGAATTACAGTTAGATGGCCGAGCAGCACCTGCTTTATTTTCATTAGATACGACAGGAAGAGTGATTCACTTAGGAAGCTTTAGTAAAACAATCAGCCCCAAATTACGGATTGGTTTTGCCGTTGTGCCTTTTCATATGATTAATGACTTTGCAGAAACCACAGCCACTTTAGTACCCGCTCCCTCTCCATCTTTACAACTTTCGATTCAAGAGTTTATGCATGAAGGTCATTTTTTAAGACATTTAAGACGGACAAAAAGAACTTATAGTGCTCAGCGAGATGAATTAATAAAGTGTTTAAACCAATTTAATCTACAAACCTTTACCGCAGGTTTATCAGTTCTTATTGACTTACCTACTTCTTTATCTGATCAAAAAATTGCTCATGAAGCATTAGCTTTTAATCTGGCTCCTGTTCCATTATCACTCTGGTATCAAGACCCTAAAAATGCTGTTTCAGGTTTAATGTTAGGTGTTGCAACCACACCTATATCAAAAGTAAATCAGTCATGTGAAAAGTTAGTAGAGATCATCAAACAAAATAAAGCTCTGCCATAAGCACTCTATTACCTTGCTTTCTATACAAATTTATTTTAGATAATATTTATATTCTTATATAAAAATAATTAAAATGATCATAATTTGAATCCAATCTTTTAGAATTTATTTAAAATTCTTAGAAAAAAACATGAACCATTTTATAAAATTTTGTTACTTTTTCGCTATAATGATTATAATTATCGTTTAGGATTTCGATACATCAACATGGACCGCTCATCTGCTCTTTCACTCCCAAATTTTAAGTTCAAAGTTTCTACACTTAGCTATGCAATCGGAATTGCGTGTACTTATTTAGCACTTCCTACTCATGCTGAAGATACAACTACCAGTGCATTACCGACCATCACCATTAAGGCGCAAGGTAACTGGCTAGAAGAAGCTAATGCTGAAACCGTTCACAAACATGCTGGCGCTCGAACTATTGTTGACCGCAAACGTTTGGATGAAACAGCTGCAACTTCAATTCGAGAAGCATTAAAACAAATTCCTGGAGTTCAAGCTCAAGATAGCAGCGGAACAGGTGGTAGTGATGTTTCACTCAATATTGGTGTCCGTGGTCTAGCATCTCGCCTATCACCTCGTTCAACAGTTTTAGTAGACGGCGTCCCGCTTTCATTTGCACCTTATGGTCAGCCACAATTATCTTTAGCTCCTGTTTCAATTGGTAATATTGAGTCAGTTGACGTCGTGCGTGGTGCGGGATCGGTTCGTTTTGGACCACAAAACGTAGGTGGAATTATTAACTTTGCCACTCGATCAATTCCTCAAGATTTTAGTGGAACTGTTAGCTTAACTTCAGAATATGCCTCTGGCACGGACCAAGTAAAGCTCAGCCCTAATCTATTTGTGGGTGGAACTTTAGATAATGGCTTAGGCCTTGCCCTGTTATATTCAGGGACTAAAGGTAACGGTTATCGAGAAGCAAATAACAAGATTGATATCGATGATGTAATGCTAAAGTCTGCTTATCAATTTAATGATAAAGACTCGGTTGCTTTAAATCTGCATCACTATGAAGGTCGTGGCGAAATGCCAGAGGGTTTAACTCAAGCGCAATATGCTGAAAACCCATATCAGTCCTCTGGTGAAAAAAACTATTTTGCAGGTCGACGTACAGATGTCTCTTTACGTTATAACCATAAAGATGAAAAAAATAACTTCGAAGTTCTGAGTTACTACATCGACTCTTTCCGTACAAGTAATCTTGAAACCACTTTAGCGAGTGGTGACAAGCGTCTCGACTCTGCTCCACGTGATTATAAAGTCTATGCGATTGAACCGCGTTACTCTCGTATTTATCAACTAGGTAATACTCAAAATGAAGTAACAGTGGGTTATCGCTACTTAAAAGAAGAAAGCTCTGAGTTTGCTGGGCGTACTGCTTCTTATGCTGCTGGTTCATCAGCCCCAGATTTTGCTCCACGTAGTAGCAGCGAAGGCGGCACCAAAGCGCATGCGGTATATGTTGATAACCGTATGGAACTCGGCCGCTGGACCATCACACCGGGCGTACGTTTCGAATCAATCGAAACTCATAATAGCTTCACTGGTTATGATAAAAATGGGCTAGCGAATACGGTTCATCCAAAAATTGATTCAGACGAATTTTTACCAAGTTTATCTGTAATGTACTCGGCAAATGAAAACTGGAATATATTTGCAAACGCAGGTGTATCTTTCGGGCCACAGCAATACAGCCAATTAGCACGTCTTGAAGGAACCACTGCGACTGCTACAACCGATGGCTTACATCCTGAAAAGTCTAATAACTATGAAATTGGTACTAAATATCTAGGTAATGGGTTAAACGCCGAATTTACGGTGTTCTACCTAGACTTTGATAAAGAGCTTTCATTGGTACGTGATGCTGGAAATAACGGAATCTGGACAGATTTAGGTGCAACTAGCCATAAAGGTGTCGAAACAGGTATTAGTTATGATTTCGGTCATTTAACAGATGCGTTAGAAGGCTTAAAAGTATATGGAAACTATACTTTTACCAAAGCAGTTGCTGAAGCGGGTCAATTTAAAGATAAAGACCTACCGTTTTACTCACGCCATGTCGGTAATGTTGGGTTAGGTTATACCGTGGATAAATGGTCTTTAAATGCCGATATGTTTGCTCAGTCTAAGCAGCATTCACCAGATGTTCCTGATAGTGATGTCTATCAAACAGAAGAAACTGCGGATGGCAAATACGGAGATATTCCGGGTTACACCACTTTTGCGCTACGTACCTCTTATGACTTAAGTTCACAAGTTAAAGGTTTAAAAATCGCTGGTGGAATCAAAAACGTCTTTGATAAGCAATATTTTACTCGCTCAACAGACTCTACGGGCGGTAAGTATGTAGGCCAGCCACGTACGTTCTATCTACAAACATCTTTTGACTTTTAAAGCTCAATTAAGTTGAAAAAGCCCTCTTAGGAGGGCTTTTCTATAAGTTAAACACTAGAGTATTAATCAACCTAAGTAAGTGTCAACATAAAATATTCTAATAATTTATCTCTTTCATCGATCTTATCTGCACTTAAAAGCTGGACCATTGCCCCATCAATTACAAACAAAAACATGTAGGCATCTTCAACTGTAGCGGCAGGCTTTACGGTTAAAAGCAGTTTATGAATTTCTTTAATGAACCAGTTTCGATAGTCGCTAACGACTTTGTAGGCTACGGGATAAAGCTTTTCAATTTCAAAAATGGCTTTAAATGGCAAACGATAAAAGCCTTCTAAGTTTGCATGTAAAAAGTAAATTTTCTTGAGCTGATCGAAGGCCATGAGTTCACGGTACGAGTGAATGATAGAAAACACCTCATGTTTTAATGCATCTGTTTGAAAAGTTAAGCTCATCTGAATGAGCCTTTGTTTGGAATGAAAATAGTTATAAAAAGTGGCTTTGGGAATTTTGGCTTCCTCAACAATTCGATCGACCCCGATGTAAAACCCATGTTGATTAAATAAATCTTTTGCCGCGTGGAGCACGCGAAGTGCTCTAAATGATGCTTCTAAATTTGGCATTTTTATACCGTTTAAAATAATTTTTTGTTGTATGTAAATGAGATAGAAATGCCGTCACTCTTAAATTGAGCGCTAAAAACAGGCATGCAAAAGCCGCACGAAAAAGGTGTGTCGCCTATCTCAGGTTTATTGTTGCTATGATTTTTAGTCGTAACGATTCTTAAGGCGTAGAAAACCTTGTGTTGATTAAACCTTTTAAAGACCGTTTACATGAGACAAATAGAAAGACTTTGGCAAAAGCCAATAAAGAAAAAGAATTAGTACGCATAGCGGACTCCTAGATGAAATAGAAGTTCTGCCAAATCACTGCTAAATGATTATGGTGGCAGAACGAAGAAGGGTTAGCAGACCAGTCATCTAGGAACCGGCACGCCCGAAGGCGTCCCTCCTCCGTCCTACCGCTACGAAGGGGGTCGAACGAGTTCGACACCAAAAAATTTCTTTTTTGATGTACTAGATGAAAACGGTCTGCTAAAACCGACTGGCAATGTGGCCAGCAGGCAAAGAATAATCGGAGCGGTTTTAGGTGTCAATGTGATATTGGCTAGAAAACAGTTAAATAATTATTGTTTTTCATTCTCTTAACTTAATTTTATTCAACATCTTACTAAAGCTTTTATCAGTTGCTTTAAGTTGAGAATGTTGAACAAGCCAATTTCAAGCCAAGCTAAGTTCTTGGCTCCATGCCGAAACAGGCTGCTGATAGATGTGCTGACAGACTTGCTTAAGAGATGAGGTAAAGTGCTGATTTTGCCCCTCCCATTTTTCAACCATGCAATAAGCAACATGAATACCTTTAGGCTGAAACTCTCTTGCCAATGACTGCGATAAAGCGCGAATACCCGCAAACATACTTTGGCCTAACACATCGTATTGAGTCGACTGACTAGAGGGTGCGCCAAGAAAAATAAGGGTCCCTTGCTGTTGTTTGAGCATCGGCTTAATCACGGCTTGCGCTACACTCACTGCACTTAAACCTGTGGTCTGCCAGCTATGTTCAATTTCTTCTAAAGATAACGCTTCGATGTTTGATGAAGATGAGAAACTTGGCTGAAATACACAGAGCTCAATAGTATGTCCATGGCTGGAAATATAACGCACCAAGCTTTTTAAATGATCTGCATTCACCAAGTTTAAGTGAACTGCGGTCACGCCATCATTTATAGAATGAATTTTCATATTCTGCACGGCTGAATCATGCACAACCTGATAAAGGTGTAATGGGAAGTGCCCATTTTTATCTAAAATTATAAAATCACGCTCAATCAGTTGTAGGTCATGGCCCGCGACCACTACACAGCCCTGCTTTTTTTGAAATCTTTGAAATATTTTTTTTAGCATTTTAGTCTCTCAAAACTTTTCTTGATAAGGGCGTAAATCTAGTTCATGTGTCCAAAGCTTTGGAGTTTGTTGGTAAAGCATCCAATAGTTTTCTGCAATCGCATCGATATTGAGGCCACCCGTGCCACGCGTAAGGCGGACTAAACGCCCCAGCCCTAATAAGGCTTTATTGACTCTATCGCCATCGACCATTCCATCAACAATCACATGAGCAATATGGATGCCTTGTGATTTATAAATTTGAGCGAGATTTAAAGCATAAGCTCGCAAAGCAGATTTACCCATGGTAAAGGCAGCAAAAAAAGGTTTGCCGCGCAATGAAGCACTCGCTCCAGTAAAAATAAGCGTACCGTGATTTTGGTCTTTAAATATTTTTAGACAGTTTTGAGAAACTAAATAGGCCGATAAAAAAGTGGATTGCCACATTTGAGTAAAAAACGACAATGGACTGCGTAAAAAGATCGAAGGAATATTTCCGCCCACATTATGAATGACAGCAGTAATACGCTCATTCTGACTAGTGATGGTGTCAAACAAGGCCTGTACTTGCTTTATATCTTCTGCATCCAGACGGAACGCTACAGCATCTCCACCATTGGAATGGATTTCTGAAGCCACTGCTTCAATTTTCTGGAAAGTACGCCCAGCAACATAAACTTTTAAACCTTCTTTGGCGAAAAGACGACACACGGCTGCACCAATCCCTTGTGATGCCCCGACGCCAATAACAACCACACAATCTTGTTTTTTATCTAGTGTTGCTGATGTCATAGACATTTCACCTTGTTTATTTTTTATACCCTAATGCAATCAAAGGACGATCTGACATTTATTCACCTTTATTTAATTGCCTGTACTCTCTTCTAGTTCTTTTTTAGAACTAATCAATAAATATACAGTATGTATTTTCAAGTCAAACTTTTTTTGATGACAGGTAAGTTTCAAAGAATGAAAATATATTGAAATTACGCATATCCCTTCAGTGAAAAGATCTGCGCGTAGATTAAAAAAATTAATAAGTCACTGTCACAACAACACTATCAGAATAAGTGCCCGGTCTACTTGCGATGGAAGTACCTTGCGGAATCTTTCCATAAACAGGTGTACTTTGAGCACTGCCTGTACCCGTTTTTGAGACTCCTCCCGTTCCCCCAACACTGGTTACGCCACCTGTAGCGTCCCACACCGTACTATAGTTAGAGTCTTTATATAACTGATACGGAATAAATTCATTATTACTATTAACCATACGCCTGAACCCACCAGTGATACGGTTATTGCCATCTCCTAAATAAATACTGTATGGCGTTCCAAAATTACAAGTTGTATTTACAGCACCTTGAGCTGTGTAATCTTTCTTAGTAATACCGATATCATTAATATTGCCAAAATCAACATTTGAAGTTGAGTTTAATTGGCACAGACTTGGAACCACAAAGTTCGCTGTTAGTAATGTATCGCCAGAATCCCAGCCACCAATTAAATCACCGCATATTAAGCCCAGAGCATCCATATCCCAATATAGCCGCACCGTAGCCGTATATGTTCCTTGAGGATAGGCAATAAGTGAACCTGTTCGGGCAGGCACTTTCACATTTACCGAGTAGTTAACAATATTATTTGAAGCAACCGTTCTTACTGGACCATACCAAACATTGGAGGTTTGGTTTGTGGTGGTAGAACCTGCTCCACCTACTGTACCCGCTACTGTATAAGGTAGTGAAACATTATTATGGCTATTTGTTGTTCCAGTAAAGACAGTTTTCATACACATATAAGCAGAAATCTGGGGAAGTCCCAAATTTGTACAAGTAATTGTTCCTGAAAGGTTTACAGTTGCATCACTATTAATATTTGCTGCCGTATAGATAAAAGTATTATTGGTGGTTCCACTTACCGTACAAGCAGCATGTGCTGGACTAAAAAATGCATAACCGAGATAAAATAAGCAAATACCGATGAGGTATTTCAAAAACAATGGAAATTTCTTGCAGCTCTCTATTTGAGCCTTATCAAAAATACTTATCGACATACATAAGGTCCCAATTTCTTAGTTGAGTACTGATTACTGTTATAGGTGAAGTCAACTTGGCACGAACCATGATCCATAAGATCGACTTCAAGTTTGTTTTGCTTTAATAAGTTTTGAATAAATACTTCACCGTCATAGCCAACAACCCCATCCTGCTGCCCATTAATTTGAACCGTATAACCTGGCAATAATGGTGAATTGTTTTGATCAACAAGTTTTACTAATCCTGAAATAACCTGATGAGCACCAAAGTCAACTAGGGTTCCTTGGCGATAGCCGACCACTGATTTTTGATCTGTCGCCTTAACGCTCCAATTTAAAGGAAGATAAGACGGATCTAAATAAATATGGTTCTCTTGATACGGCATAAGGCTAGGAATCAAAAATCTTCCAGACTTATCAGTAAAACCTAAATTAACCCCACCATTTAAAATCTGGCTTCGCGGTCCAGCATTGGTGACAACTGCATAACCGTCTCCAATTTCATTGGCCGCAAATATACGTCCCGCTGCCGCAACCAGTGAACCTGTTGCTGAAAGTGCAACCTGATCGTTATCTCCAAATCGGTTATAACGTCCTGTCAGGTAAGCAGCACGGGCACGGTAAGAGGCATAAATCGAAGCATTATTTTCATGTGCATCCTGATCTCGCTCAACATAACCACCCCATCCAAATGAACCGATTTTCGGTTCTGATAAACCGAATATTTCTTGACGGTAGCTCAGTCTGCCACTCTCATTTGATACACTTGTGATCGCATTGAGTTTGTTAGACGGTGTATACCGCAGCGCAAAGTAAACGCCATAATCCTTATTATTTTCATAATCTTTATAGGCAGAAGTATAAAATCCCCAGTTTTTATTAAGAGTTCCGCTTAAGTTGGCAGACAGTAATTTATAGGAATTTTCGCTATATTTGATCTGGTTATATCCCAGATAAGCCCCATAGCCTGCGTAAAAGTTGTAGTTAATCCCTGCCCTAAAAATCTCATCTGCCAGTGCACTGTAGCTCAGATAGTTTTGTGACTCGGCATTAATCTGGTTATCTTTTAAATATCTGACTTGAGACACACGGGCAAGGTCAAAATAGTTATCAAATACTTTACGGTAACTGGTGTTAAATGAAATATTTTTACTGATGCGCCCTTCTAAACCCAACAAGGCAGAATAGCCGTTTTCATCTTTATAGTGGCTCGCTGCAATGTCGGCATTAATCACTCCAAAACCAAATAGGTTCTTGGCAAAACCTGTGCCGAGATTCGACAGGCCATCTGTTGAAGCCTCCACACCCCCGCTTAAAGTCAGTGAATTGCTATAGCCGTAACGGATTGCACCTGATGCAAAGGTGGCATCGTCGTAATCATTTGAATAAAGACCATAGTTATAACGAGGAACACCGACATCCACAGAGAACTCATTAATACCTTTTGCCAAAATCTTGGATGAAAAATAGTAAGGCTTTTTGGTAATGCTCTGCTGTCCTGTTGCATCCGTGGTCACTAGCGTGACTTCGTTGCCTGAAATAAACGGGAGCTGTTTAATGTCAAATGGACCTGAAGGTACTAATCCTGAATAAATCTTTTGCTGGTTGACGTATAAATCCAAAGTTGAAGGCAGTGCAGCCGAACCAGAAAATTGCGGGAGTGCCGAGGTGACAATATCACCGCGCTGGGTGTAAGCACTCGACCACTGGAAGCCTGCAAGGCGTACACTACTACCCCAGTCGGGACTATTAGAAATAAAATCCCCTAGGGTATAAATCCTGATCTTTTCAGGGTCGACATATTGCCACTTACTTTCTAGGCGTACCCATTTTTCATGGCTATAACTATCTTCATTACTTCCGTTATATAAAACCCCTGACGAAAAGTTACCAATCGCGCTGTTAAAAATTCCCTCAGCCGAACCTGAAAATGTATTTTCGTCATTGGTTATACTGTTATACAGGCTATAGTTAAGAATAGCCGCGTTTAACGGTTTCATCTTAAGTAAATGCGGGCTAGTAATCTGCTGACCATTGAGGTCCACTGCATAACCCGTCAACATGTTTGACGGAACTTGCAAATTTAAAGACTGCTCATTCTCTAGATATTTAAACTGGATTCCTTTTAGATCATTAATACATACCAATTGACTGTCCGCAGTCTGCTCATCCATTTTCAGCCTTAAAGCTTTTAAGTCACGGGCACGGATATATAACTTGCCATGTTTAGATTGCTTGACAGCAACCAAGTCTTCAGAAGCATTTGCATTGATAGAAATATTTAAAAAAAGCTGAGTAAAGTTAAGATCTTGTTCCTGTTTATCACCCTTCGCTTGCGCATATTCATTGTTGCTATTTACAGCATCCGGAACACGAGGAGTTACTGTGTTCGTATGATCTTGAAGTTGCTCAGCAAAAGAATATGCAGGAAGATATGCAACACATAAGACACCTATAATGTATTTCATATAAGCCTCTTAAAGTGTTGTTTTCTTACCATTAACTGTCAGAGACACACTGTATTTATGAGTTGGCTGATATGTAAAATTATTAATAGTGTAACTTCGGTTCTGCTCCGCAAGAATATAGCCATTTACGGTGTTTACTTTAATCGGATAACTTTTTTTCGCTGTCGTATCAACAAGCATTAAATTATTTAAAAGCGCATGTCGATTTCCAATATTGCTAATATTTAAAGAAGGTGATTTCTGATTAGGATCAATTTTCCAATTTAGTTTAGTAATCGCGTCTTTATCTACTACAAATACAGGCAATGACGAACGTAGTAATACATTTATTCCTTGAGCTGCTTTACGACTATCCGCGGGTTTTGGCAACTCATCAATAATAATACGATAGGTTTTTTCACCAGTAATCGCTGCCGGATTAATTCTGACAACACGCAAATTATAAGAATCATTCGGTTTTAATTTTAAAAACGGCGGACTAATCGCGATCTCATCTGTCGGGATAAGTTGATCTTGTCCATCCTTCTGCTTCCATTCAAACACACGAATCTGCAAATCAGTACTTTCATTCGACTGGTTAAATAAACTAATCGAAGAAGCACTCTGATTACTCAATATTTCTACATTCACAGGTGAAATTCGGATTGTAGCCGCACTCAAAGCGCTAGATAGAGATAAGAATAAACTCGTAATAATAAAGATATTTTTTTTCATGACTTGCCCAAATAAATCTTTTAAAGCATTAGCCCTTTAAAAGGGCTAACAGTATTTCTTATTTATAAAAATTAATAAGTTACGGTCACTGTTACTGTATCTAAATAACTACCGGCACTTGGTAAAGTCGTCCCGGCAGGAATACGGCCATACACATTTACAGTTTGAACATTACCCGTGCCGGTTCCGCTGTAGGCAGTTGTGGCAATACCAATTGCTGTTGCACGTCCCGTATCCGAGAATAGGTTATAAGGAATATATTCTGTAGTGGTTGCTCCACCAATCATGCGACGTTGGGTTGATAAAACATTCTGACCACCATCAAATGATAAAGTCCATGGCACAGTGTTGTTACAAAGCACTCTGATTGGAGTACCACCTGTGGTTGTGGTATCTGCGTCTACATTGCTTGCAAGTGAACTTAATGTTCCAAAGTCTAAGACTGCATTTGAGGTTGTGCCTGTGGCTGAGGTATTTAGAACACAGCTATTTGTTACTGTCGCTCTAACAGTCAATGTACCTGTTGCTGTAGCGGCATTTGCTGTATTGAGAGAAAATAATCCTACAGCAATTGCTGATAAATAATAAAAAGTCTTTTTCATGGTCTAAACCTTTTTACATTAAATTGTTGAAATTAATAGATGTAAAAAAATTAACCCTTAACATTACAATCATTTTAATTTGACTGCTCTTTTAGAGCTTATATTTTTACCCTATTTTTGGTATAATACATAAAAAAAATTAAAATGTTTGACAGTATTTTTATTGGAAATTTCAAATAATAAAATATACTTACCCAAATTAACCACTAATAACAATTCATTAACATTATAAAAATTAAGTTATTGATTTTAAATATATTTATTAAATTACAATAAAATTTATTAGAAAAAATTTAAATAAATATGTCAATCGGTTTTATTAAATTAATCCATAAGAAAGGATTATTTAGCACATTTATTTATGTTTATTTTGCTTTTTAGATTTATTTAAAGGTATATTTTAAATAGATTATTAATAATCATGATTAAAGCCATGAGCAAAATATTAAGTAATCTATCTACAGCAAAATCACTATAGAAAGAATTTCTGAATACTATCTTTCTGTAGAGATATAAAATAAAGGCCTCATATGAGACCTTTATTTATTTTATTTCAAACTAATTAAACACTCAGCATACTATTTAAAGTTTCAGAAACGTTTTTCGATTTCACTTTAGGCTGTAATGCTTGTAAAGCCTGCTGAACTTGAGTGCGCTGAGGCTCTGCAAGCGTATACCAACGTGACAATACCTGTAATAGACGCGAACCTAAAATTGGATTTTTCTCGTCTAGATATTGTGCAAGATTAATAAAGTGAGCTACACCAAAGCCCCACGTATTTTCAGGGTTATTTGATAGGCCACCGCTTACAGCACGAATACGGTTTGGCGTTGTTAAATCATAGTCAGGATGTTGAGTTAAGTACTCAATTGTTTCTGCGGTCGCATTTGGATTCGCAGCTTGAATCATAAACCACTGATCTAAGGACAAAGCCTCATCTTTAAAGCGGTCATAGAAATCAGCAAGCACTTCTTGAGCTTGAGGCGCATTTTGCCAAACCAATACACGTAGTGCCCCTAAACGTTCAGACATATTGCCTGTGTTTTGATATTGCACATGCGCCAATTCAAATGCGCTTTGATCGCCCTGACGAGCCATCATCATGAGCATGATATTCTTTAACGCACGTACACCCATCGCTAAAGAAAATTCTTTTTGCAGGTCTGGGTCAAGCGTTAGGTAAGTATCTTTCCAGAATGAACCTAATTCTTGCGCCAAACGATTCAGCAAAGCTTCACGTTTTACATGAATATCAGATGGTGCATAGTCTTGATCGATACGGCTACCTAAATAACCTTCACTTGGTACATCAAACAAACGCGATGCTAAAAGCGGGTCACGACCCACTAACTCAGGCAACGTACTTTGAATAGCTTTAATGTAAGCATCTGCAGAATGGTCTTCTAACAAAATACGTTCAAGCAAAGTTTGTGTGGCTTGCCACTGGTTAAAACCATTTGTTTCGTGCTGAATTAAGAATGCTAATTCTTCATCAGTATAATCAAATACAAGATTTACCGGAGCAGAGAAATTACGCAGTAACGACACTACCGGTTGCTCGGTCACCCCTGTAAATTCAATAGTTGTCTCATCTCGGTCAAACAAGTACACGCCATCTTTAACATCATTTACGAATAGGCTATCACTGTGCAGTGTATATTGTTCACCTGTTTTCGCATTAAATAGGGCTAAAGCTACAGGAATCGGAACCGCTTTTAAATTTGGATATTTAGGGTGTGCTTTTAGGCTTTGTTTAAAGCTTAAACGGTAAGTTTGTGCTGCCGCATCATATTCACCTTTTGCTTCAAGCTTTGGTGTACCCGGTTGGTTGTACCAAGTTAAGAATGCAGATAAATCGACACCTGAACCCGCTGATAATGCAGCAACCCAATCTTCTACAGTCACGGCTTGGCCATCATGACGGCGGAAATATTCATCCGTACCCTTACGGTATTTTTCTTTACCCAACAAAGTCGACATCATGCGGTTAATTTCCGCACCTTTTTCATAGACTGTCGCTGTATAGAAGTTATTAATTTCGACAAAATGGTCCGGACGTGGTGGATGCGACAATGGACCTGCATCTTCAGGGAATTGATGCGATTTAAGTACAGCAACATCATCAATACGTTGAACCGCAGCAGATTGTAAATCTTCAGAGAAAGACTGATCACGGAATACCGTTAAACCTTCTTTTAAACACAATTGGAACCAGTCACGGCAAGTAATACGGTTCCCTGTCCAGTTATGGAAATATTCATGGGCAATTACAGACTGTACACGCATGATCGCAGCGTCCGTGGTGTATTCTTCATCAGCAAGCACGCATGAAGTATTAAAGATATTTAAACCTTTATTTTCCATTGCACCCATGTTGAACTGGCTCACCGCAACAATCATATAGTTGTCGAGGTCATATGCGCGGCCATAGTGTTCTTCATCCCAACGCATAGAATGCTTTAATGCTTCCATCGCGATATGGCATTTTGGAATATCTTTCTCAATTGCATAGATTTCTAAAGCAACATCACGCCCTTCAGAAGTCGTATACCGATCTTTAAGTACAGCTAAATCACCAATGACACAAGCAAATAAATAGCTTGGCTTTTTAGTCGGGTCTTGCCAGATTGCAAAATGACGGTTTTCACCAACTTCACCAGTTTCAAGCAAGTTACCATTAGCAAGTAACACTGGATATTTTTTGTCTGCTTCTACACGTGTCGTAAAGACAGAAAGTACGTCCGGACGGTCTGGATAGAACGTAATTTTGCGGAAACCTTCAGGCTCATTTTGCGTAACAAATAACTCATCTGCTTTATATAAACCTTCAAGCTGAGTATTGGTTTCAGGATGAATAATGACCTGTGTTTGTAAAATGACTTCATCTGGTGCATCAGTGATCACCAGTTGCTCACTATCGAGTGAATATTGTGCAGGAGTGAGAACTTGACCATTGAGCTGAATAGATTGCAACTCAAGATCACGGCCCAATAACACCAGATCTCCAGCAGTTTGGCGCTTCATCACCAATGTTGAATCAACAATTGTTTTATCGTCATAAACTTGAATATCAAGATTAATGGATTCAACCAAGAACGAAGGTTTTTGATAATCTTTTAAATAAACTGTTTGATCTGCCTGAACTGGAGGCTGTGCCGCAATATTCATCTTTATTCCTTATATACTTTTCGGAAACCGTAGTACAAATTGTTATGAGTTGACCATATTCAATCATACATATTGTGTTTACTTACCTTTATAAAATTAATGGGACTTCATTTATACATTTCAAATTAGAATCGTCTTTTATTAGCACAGATTAGACCAAATTTACGATAATCGCTGCTTATATAATCAATCTATACAATAAAAATAAAACAACTTCAGCTTTTAACATTTTTTAGAGTCAGCTTACATTTTGGGCATGGTTCTTGCCTTCTCTCATAGACCAATATGAATATTTCAATGAGACAAGAGGTATTAACATGGAATTAAAAGCACATTTTCATCGCTTAGAAAATATTAAAGCGATTCATGATTTAGACGCAGCAGGACTTGACCACCACGTGATTGCAGTTTTTCTATCTGCCGAGGGCGTTTCAATGACAGCTCAAGAGGTAACTACAATCGTCAATACTTATGACGCTTTAGGTAAAGTTAAATTACCAAGTAAAAAAGTACAGGCACTTATCAATGCTAAAAAACTTAGTCAACATGATGAGAGCTTGCCGTGCCCTGTTTAATTAAACTTCGAATTATGATGAAGACCTAAAATCTAAACGTAGATTTTAGGTCTTTCTATTTTAGCAACAAACAAAAAGACAATCTCAGCCATCGATAGCGTTGCTGTGTATAATAGCCCTTTCATTTTTTATTTTATGTTCGGAGCAAAATGGCCTTACAAATTCTACAAAAACAGCTAGATGAAAGTAGCCATTGTCCTCTCTGCCAAGCTTCGATGTACTGGGTAGATGCCGAGCAATTTGAACAAGACATTCAATTTCATGAATGCAGTCATTGTCAGCACCGCATATTTAAAGATGAAAAAATGACGTGCCACTGTGAAACTTGTACTAAACAACGTAAAAAGCTTTTACAGCAAACACGCTTACAAGAACAACGCCAATTTAAGTCAAAAGATCAACCACAGCGAAGTCTGGAACAACTGAGTTTTTTACATAAATTATTTTTACTTAGTGTACTTGATGACTATGCCCGTGATGATATTGCACATGATGAATACATTCACTGGGACCGGATTAAATCCCATCACATTACTCCGAACTGGATGTTTCAAAACTATCTAATTAAACAACTTCATAAAGATGGAATTTTAAACGCTCAAGACCAAGCGGATGAACCTCAATGCTTTTATCTAAATATTCGACTAGATGGTTATAGCGACCCAAGTTTATTTAGTGTTGCCCAGCAACTACGCCATTGGTTTTATGAAAACTTAAGTCTCGGTATACCATTTCGCAGTGCCGATGAAGTGAAAGATGTGCTATTTCAGGTGCTCTATCAAGAAATTATCCAGTTTATGCAGTTCTATTGTAGAACATGGGGCGTTCAAATTGCAGGAAGTACTCATTTCCAAACTTTTTGCTACCGTTTAATGGATTCATTAGCGATTGGACAAATTTACTATTTGATTCAAACGGCGCTCGAATATCTTTATAAACAAAAGGCCCTACAGCCGCGCAATGAAAAATTTATTAATACCAATTTATTAAAGAAAACCTTAGAACAATATCGTGAGAGAGCCTTAGCCGAAAAGTGGGAAACCTCAATGCTGCCTCGTCCTCACAATATTCCATACAGTAAAATGAGCTATATTTTGCTTAACCGCTTCTTAGGCTATGACGAACAGATATTCGTACAACCTGTCTGGAAAGCATGGCGTAAAATTGAACCGCGTTTAAACTTTTATTCGGTTAAACGTTGTATGCATTGTGGTTCAAATGATTTAACTGTTGATTATGATGCGGCCGATTATGTTTCTTTGATTTGCCAGAGATGTAAGCATCAAGATCATTATTTCACTCACTAAATCTATAATCACTTTGGCTTGATAAGGATAATAATATGACATCAGCATCGACTTTAATTGAGCAAGTAATTGAAGCTTGGCAAAACATGCAGGCAAAAACGCCTCTTGTGCAATGTATTACCAATAGCGTTGCAGCGAACTATACAGCCAATGTGTTGCTTGCTTCTGGTGCTTCACCTGCCATGATTGATAATCCTTATGAAGCCGAAAGTTTTACCAAGATTTCATCAGCTTTAAGCATTAATTTGGGCACGCCAACCTCAGAGCAAATGCAAGCTATGCAAATCTCTGCAAAGACAGCACAGCTTCATAATATTCCTTGGGTACTCGACCCAGTCGGCTATGGACCAATTTTAGCTTGGCGCAGTCAAATGACGGACGAGCTTTTACAATTTAAGCCAAGCGTTATTCGAGGTAATGCCTCAGAAATCAGTACGCTTGCAGGCAACCAAGTTCAATCTAAAGGTGTAGACAGCACTTTAAGCAGTGACCAAGCTTATCAACAAGCTTTTTCACTATTAACACATGCGAACTGTATCGCTATTTCAGGCGAGTCAGATTACATTTTATCTAAAGAATTAGACATCGTTATCCAAGTAAATGGTGGAAGTCCATTACAACCCAAAATTACTGCAACTGGCTGCGCTTTGGGTGCATTAATTGCAGCATATAGCACTGTGACTACCCCAAGCATTGCCGCACTTTCAGCTCATGTTCACTTCGCTATTGCAGGTAAACTGGCAGCAAATCAAGCACAAACTATGGGAAGTTTTAGTACCCTCTTTATGGATTATATCCATATGTTAGATGCCAACTTAATTGAGCAATATGCTGATATCAAACTTTTAAACCTACAGGCATAACCTAAGTTAGACCTGTATCACTTACACTTACTTTAAAAGTAAGTAGATATCTGTAATAAGCTCGGACTCTTTCACCTCATGTACAAAATTGTGATAGTGAAAGAAAACAGGATAATCCCCAGCTTCTTCTGATTGCTCGGATAACCAGTTTCTAAAGATGTAATACACACTATCTTTAATCTGGTCATGACTACCAACATGCCTTACGGTTGCATAACGACCAGCAGGAATTTCTCCTGTTTGTACGCCGTAAGTATTTTCAGGTACAGCCTTTTTAATTGAACCCGCAATATCAAATCTAAACTCTTCAGATGGCGTCTGTTCAGGGTCAGCAAACGGAATACCATAAGTTCTAGATTTGGTCACAGGTGATAAACCCGTTTCTTTACGCCAAGCAATAAAACGTGCAGCCGTTTCAAAGACTTTATCTGGACTGCCTAAATGCGACAGATAGGCAATCTTTTCAGCAGGCCGCTCAACAATATTTACATTCATTTTTAACTCACTTTTTGGAATCGTAAAAACAAACTTCTGGTGCCAAGATTCCCAGTCTGGTTTCTCTCTAAAAGCCCGAGGAGTTTGATCAAATGAACGCTTAAATGCACGAGTAAAAGCTTCTGGACTATCAAACCCTGCTTGCAATGCAATCTCAATAATTTTGAGATCAGGTTCAAATGCCAGTTGAAAAGAGGCCCGCTTTAAACGAGAAAGTTGAATAAACTTCATCACATTTAGGCCAATATGAATGGCAAAAATTCGATGAAAATGAAACTTGGATAAGGCCGCAATCTGGCTCAATCGATCAACATCTAAATCTTCATCTAAATGTCTTTGAATATAATCGCAAACCAGTTGCAGCTTTTGTATATATACAGCCATACATTTATGTCTGTTCATTCGATAGCACTACTTTTACATAGTGCTCATCTCTATTCTTGATCGAAATTGCGCTTTTTTAGTGTTATACAACTTGCTTAAAATAATCTTCTCTTGGCATATCGATAAGCTCAACGCACAATTGAATTTCTTTATTAAAATCTGGTTGTAGATATTTTTTGTTGCTGAGTGCCTCTAATAACTGCTCACCCATAAGTTGTTTTTGTTCGGCTGTTCTTCCTGACAAAATGTAGGCTTTTACATGAATATAGGCTTGATCAGCCCCTAAGCCAATGAGGAAAAAATCATCTTTACGCGCACGGCTTTTAATATCTTCTGGGCTGAATAGCTCTGTCTCAATAAGCGTGGTATTAATTTCTTCAAGTAATTGTTTTGCGTTTAATCCAGTTAAATTTTCTGAATAATCAACTACAACGTGCGGCATAGCCACCTCAATTTATATAATAAGTCATTAAGCGAATTAAACTTTACTCAATAAATAATAAAGCTAATCGAACTTGATCATATCCCATCCGAGGGCTGGTTGCCTCAACAATTGGTCTTAGTTTGATCGAACCATCATCAGAAAAATGATCTGGATTTTGGCGTTTTTTAAGCTTCTTATAAATTTTACGAATTTCTTCGACCACTTCTTCACCCGGATGGGCAACCGAAATATCTAGCTTTTGCTCTTTATGAAGTCGAGCCAAGTGATTAATAATCGTCGCTGGGGTTAGTCCACGTTCATGCGCGATATCTTCAATTTCATAGCCTTCTTCAAACAAGACACGTGTCTCGTCTAGCGTTGCCGTAGCGTAATTTTGCTTGCCACCTTTTGCGAGTTTTTTCTCATTACGAGAAATCTCAGTTTCATTTAAGGTACCCCCACAGTGACGTATAAAGGCTTTATGCTGAGCAGTTAAATCTACATCTGCAAAGTTATCTTCGGCTTCTTTAGACAGCTCTTGAAAACGGCGATCGGCTTTGACAGCTAAACTGTCTAATTCTAAAGCTTGCTCATTAATACCTAATAGCTTTAACCCCGTTAAAGATTTTAAGCGCGAAAGTGCAACATAACCCTGACCTTTTTCAAAAGTGTTCATGAGGTTAATTTCGGCAGCTTCTAAAGTCATACCTTGGCTTTTATGAATGGTAATCGCCCATGCTAAGCGAAGTGGAATCTGCTGAAAACTTGCAATAACCTTACCTGCTTCATTTTCAACTGACCATGTTTCAGGAGCAACCAATAATGTTGTGCCATCGGTCAATTTTACTTTCGGCAGTAAGCCATTTTCGTCATCTTCTTCAAAGCCGATGACTTCGCCTAAACTTCCGTTGATATAACCCATATCAAAGTTGTTTTTTACAAACATGACTTTGGCATGCTTTTTAAGCGTTAACTCTTCTGGCGCACGAACAGAAGATTTTAAAGTTTCTAATAGTTTTTCATTACCATCTAAAACAGCATTGAATTGGTGCCCTTCATTATCAATTTCATTTAGGTGCTGATAATTGATATTGTCGACATCCATATTGTGCGTGTAAAGACGCGTAAAGGTCTCACCAATATCGTGTGAGCGTGATTGACGTAGTGCTTGTAAATGATCTGCTTGAATATTTTGCGCGCGAATAGCATTTAAAATCTGGTTCAGAATTTCATCGTCTTGACGGTGCTGTTCTGTTAAATAACATACGCGAAATTTAGCTTCGACCCATGCATCTGACATAAAACAGAACTTGTCTCGATTGGCTTCACCATTACGGCCAACAGGTGGCAGCTGGAAGAAATCTCCAGCCACAATGACTTGAATGCCACCGAATGCTTCATCACTTTCTTTAAAATATTTTAGAACTTGGTTGACCAAATTAAGCTGCTTCGCATGGAGCATTGATATTTCATCAATCACAAGAACTTGCGCATTTTCAAGGTGTTCCTTGAGGTATTTACGCTCTTTCATGCGTTTTAGATCATCATCGGTTAACTGATCTTTAATGCCGATACCAGCCCATGTATGAATAGTCATACCGTTCATATGCGTTGCAGCAATACCTGTAGATGCCGTAATCGCTACAGGCACTTTACGTGCTTTTAGGTATTGGATGTACTGATTAAGTGTATAGGTTTTCCCTGCACCAGCCGAACCGGTTAAAAAGACATTTTCACCTGCTTTAAGCAGTTTAAGCGCAGTTTCCTGTTTCATAATCTCATAAGTACATCTTCAACAGCCCATAGCTTAACGATTTTCCCGAAAGAATTAAATGAATGTGCCAAACTTTCTAAAAAGCATCCATAAATCAATAATTAATAAACAAATAATATTTGGTAGGTTTTTGGTAGGTAGGAAAATAATCTTCACATCACAATACTAAGGCCATGGTGAGGCTCACCTGTAATAACAAACAATGGATTTATGGAAAAGGAATCACTCCATGGCTTTTAAAAATATTGCAGATCAAACAAACGGTTTTTATATTCCATGCGTATCACTCTTTGGACCAGGATGTGCCAAAGAAATAGGTATAAAGGCACAAAACCTCGGCGCAAAAAAAGCATTAATTGTGACCGATGAAGGCTTATTTAAATTTGGTGTTGCAGATCTTATCGCGAACTATTTAACTGAAGCAGGCGTCGCGAGCCATATTTTCCCAGGTGCAGAACCTAACCCAACCGATATTAATGTTCACAACGGTGTGAATGCCTATAACGAAAATGGCTGTGACTTTATTGTCTCTCTAGGTGGCGGTTCATCTCATGACTGTGCAAAAGGGATTGGCTTAGTTACTGCAGGTGGTGGTCATATTCGTGACTACGAAGGCATCGATAAAAGTAAGGTTCCGATGACGCCATTGATTGCAGTGAATACAACGGCTGGTACTGCATCTGAAATGACTCGTTTCTGTATTATTACCAATACAGACACTCACGTAAAAATGGCAATTGTTGACTGGCGCTGTACCCCACTTATTGCGATTGATGATCCGAAACTTATGATTGCAAAACCGGCAGGTTTAACCGCTGCAACAGGTATGGATGCGTTAACCCATGCAGTTGAAGCATATGTTTCTACGGCGGCAAATCCAATTACTGATGCCTGTGCAGAAAAAGCCATCACGATGATTAGTCAATGGTTACAACCTGCAGTTGCCAATGGTGAAAACATCGAAGCGCGTGATGCAATGAGCTATGCACAATACTTGGCTGGTATGGCATTTAACAATGCATCTTTAGGTTATGTTCATGCAATGGCGCACCAGTTAGGTGGTTTTTACAACTTACCTCACGGTGTGTGTAACGCAATTTTGTTACCACACGTATGTGAATTTAACTTAATTGCTTGTCCAGATCGTTATGCAAAAATCGCTGAGTTAATGGGTGTGAATACTCAAGGGCTGACTCTAACAGAAGCTGCGTATGCTGCAATTGATGCCATTCGCAAACTGTCTTCATCGATTGGTATCCCATCTGGTTTAACAGAGCTTGGAGTAAAAACCGAAGACCTTGCTGTCATGGCCGATAACGCTCAAAAAGACGCATGTATGCTCACCAACCCTCGTAAAGCAAACCATGCACAAGTTGTGGAGATTTTCAAAGCAGCACTTTAATACTGATGTAATGGCATATCCCTCTAGTAAGTCAAATCCCTCCGACCGTTGACTTACTTTTTTGGGAATACTTAGCTCCAGCGGTATTCCCTTTTTTTAGTACCTTTATTCCAACCTTCTCTAAACCTGATTGACAATTCGCCCATTTCATTGAAGGATACTCTGCATGACTTAATGACAATAGCTCGATAAAAATGAATACATCTTCAGCTAATCAAACTTATGTTCCAGATATTTTAGGTACTGGCTACGAACAGCTCACACTCAACTTTCCTAGTGATTATGAAGGTAAAGTTGTAGCAACTTTAGTGCGTAAAAAGGCCTCTCAACCGTCTCAAAAAGCCGTACTTTATGTTCATGGTTTTTTAGATTATTTCTTTCAAACCGAAATGGCTGAGCAATTCAATGCCCATGGTTATGACTTCTATGCACTCGATCTCAGAAAATACGGCCGTTCAAAGCTGCCTCATCAAATTTTCTATAATGTGCTTGATTTAAATGAATATGATGCCGAAATTACTCAAGCATTAGAAATTATTGGCAAAGAGCAACACAATCAAGTTTTACTTGCAGGGCATTCAACTGGCGGTTTGACAGCAACACTTTATGCTGCCCATCATCCAGCTCATCCTCTTATTAAAGCGCTCTGGGCGAATAGTCCGTTTTACGACTTTAATTTAAGCTTGGTCGAGAAAAAATTCGGTATTCCAGTGCTCAGTCGAGTAGGAAAATATCTGCCTAAGGTTAAATTTCCAAGCAAACTTAACAAATGGTACACCACCAGCCTTCACAAACAGCTTAAGGGTGAATGGGACTTTAATCTGGACTGGAAACCTACCTCTGCCCCTACGGTTCAACTCAGCTTTCTACATGCAATTCATACGGCACAAAAAGAAATACACCGCGGCGTTAAACTGAATATTCCCGCACTCATTATGCATTCACATCAAACTAAAAACCCTAAAAAATGGGGAACAGATGCGACTCAAAGCGATGTGATTTTAGACGTTAAAGACATTGCGAAATTTGGTAAAAAAATCAAAGGCGATGTCTCTATTGTCCCTATTCAAAATGGATTGCACGACTTAGTTCTTTCGGCCCAGCCAGTACGAGAACAAGTCTATCAACAATTGTTCCAGTGGCTGGATCAAAAAATCACTTAACTGAGTTTAGGTGAATCAAGGTATTTCACCAGCAATTGATGCGCAGGATGCTCACTCGGTAATAGCTCCATCAGGCGTTCTACCGCATCGATTGCTTCAGGGAAATGGGCGAGATGCTTAAGTAATAAATCTGTTTCTTGGGTTTTAAAAATTGCATCGCTCAAACGTGACTCAAGGCAGTCACGCCATGCACATAAAAATGGACTTTCAGTTTTTGCCAGAAATACGCCTGTGTAAAGCTGCAAAGCAGAAGCCGCATATCCTGCATCCAGTGCCTGTTCAGCTTGTAAAAAATCGGCTTCAACATGCACAAGCAGACGATAGGGACGAGAACCAAGTAAGCCCCCCAAAATATCTCGTAGTTGAGACATTTCAGCTTTAAGTGTACCCATGCTGACTTTACGTTCGCCATAGAGTGCCTGATAAAGATGCTCTAAAGTTAAGCCATGTGGACATAAGGCCAATATCGTCAAAATTTCAATTTGACGCGGCGTTAATAACAAGCTTTTGCCGTTAAATTTGACTTGCGGTGTCGAAAATGCACGAATATGTAACTGTTGACGCTGCTGCTCTAGCAAAGCGGATTGAATAATAGATGCACAACGTTCAGCAGCCAATATTCCTAAACTATTATGATTCTTCCAAGTCGTCGATAAATCAACGACACCAAGAGTTTGTTTCGAGTATGGATCGATAATTGGTGCCGCATAACACACCCAATCATGAATTGATTCCATATAATGTTCATTTGAAAAAACACAGCTTGATTGTTGAGTTTTTAAAGATAAAGCCAAAGCATTAGTGCCTACAAATTCTTCACGCCACTGTCCACCTTGTACAAAATGCACACGCTCAGCAGCACTTTGCATTTGAGCACTTGGCGCCGTCCAAATAATGGTACTACCGATATCACCGACAGCAATCACCATTGAAGATTGCTCTGCAATATGACGCAAGTCGTCGGCACATTGGCTTAAAGCCAGATCTAAAGCATTCTGTGAAGCAGTTTTTTTCTCGACTAATGGAGCAGCAAAACGTTCTTTAGGAATCGCAGCAGAAGCTGATCGTTCCCAAGAGCTTGCAATACTTTGGCCGAGTTTGGCAGCGTTTTGAGGAGAGAGACTATTTTGCGTGCGCAGTTGATCAATCAACGTCCGTTGCTGCAATAAATCCTTTTTTGTGAACATTTGTAAATTCCTTATATATCCACATTTCTATTCCAACCTTTCTCCAACCTTCTTCTTTATATCCTAATTATACAAAGTACGAAAGTACCTACTGACAGGGTTCTTGTTAGTCTTTAGTCCTAAAAAGCAAAGGAATATTTATATGCGCTATATCGATCCAAATCAACCAGGCTCAAAAGTTCAATTCAAATCACAATATGAAAATTTTATTGGCGGTGAATGGGTAGCACCTATAAAGGGTGCATATTTTGATAATGTATCTCCTGTTGACGGAAAAGCTTTTACACGTATTCCACGCTCTAGTGCCGAAGATATTGAGCTCGCTCTAGATGCAGCGCACAAAGCGAAAGCAACATGGAATAAAGCTTCACCAACGGTACGCTCAAATATACTTTTAAAAATTGCTGATCGTTTAGAAGCAAATCTTGAAATGCTTGCTGTTGCAGAAACTTGGGATAACGGTAAAGCAGTCCGTGAAACTTTGGCAGCTGACCTTCCACTTGCGATTGACCATTTCCGTTATTTCGCAGGATGTATTCGTGCTCAAGAAGGCGGTATCTCTGAAATTGATGAAGATACCATTGCTTATCATTTCCATGAACCACTCGGTGTTGTTGGCCAAATTATTCCATGGAACTTCCCAATTTTAATGGCAGCATGGAAACTTGCACCTGCATTAGCAGCGGGTAACTGTGTGGTAATTAAACCAGCTGAACAAACTCCAGTGGGTATTTTGCTGGTCGCTGAACTGATCCAAGACATTTTACCGCCGGGTGTCCTTAATATTGTTAATGGTTTCGGTGCAGAAGTCGGCCGCCCGTTAGCGACAAATCCACGTATTGCCAAAATTGCATTTACAGGGTCAACTCAAACTGGACAAATGGTGATGCAATATGCGACCGAAAATATTATTCCAGTAACGTTAGAACTGGGCGGTAAGTCACCAAACCTTTTCTTTGAAGACATCATGGATAAAGAAGATGACTTCTTGGAAAAAACGCTTGAAGGTTTTGCCATGTTTGCCTTAAACCAAGGTGAAGTATGTACTTGCCCTTCTCGTGCTTTAGTACAAGAAAGTATTGCTGACCAGTTCTTAGAGATGGCTGTCGAACGTGTAAAACGTATTAAGACTGGTCATCCACTTGATACTGAAACCATGATTGGTGCTCAAGCATCGCTACAACAACAAGAGAAAATCTTACGTTGTATTAACACGGGTCGTGAAGAAGGCGCAGAACTTTTACTAGGTGGTAGTGGCCGTAAAGAAGTAGGTGATGGTTACTATGTTGATCCGACTATTTTTAAAGGTCACAACAGCATGCAAGTTTTCCAAGAAGAAATTTTTGGACCTGTACTTGCTGTGACAACATTTAAAGACTTTGACGATGCAATCAAAATTGCCAATGACACCATGTATGGTTTAGGTGCAGGTGTATGGTCACGTTCAGCTCATATTTCTTATCGTGCTGGTCGAGCTATTGAAGCGGGTCGTGTTTGGACAAACTGTTATAACATCTACCCTGCACATGCTGCATTTGGTGGTTATAAGAAGTCAGGTATTGGCCGTGAAAACCATAAGATGATGCTTGATCACTACCAACAAACCAAAAACTTGTTAGTGAGTTATTCAACTAAACCAATGGGCTTCTTCTAAGTTTCGCACCAAGTTGATACCAAATTATCAACATTAGAAAGAAGTAAGGTCATTAATTATATTAAAAGCCGGTAATTTAGATTGCTGGCTTTTTTATTTAGTACAGTCAGCTCTCAGACTTTTACTATCCGGAATAAAAAAGCGTCATCTAATATTTAAAGCACATCATTTAGGCATTGCTTTTGCATTCATTCATTCATACAAACCCACTCGCAGGAGTATTGTATGAATCAACCAGAAACAGCTTCAGTTATTTCTTCAAGTGCAGAAGTCTCATCAGCAGAATATTTTGCTCAGCGTCAACTTAAACAAGGTACCGTGGGTTGGTTACTCCTGATTGGTTTAGGCGTAGCTTATGTGATATCGGGTGATTTTGCCGGTTGGAACTTTGGTATAGCTCAAGGTGGATGGGGTGGCATGTTTATTGCCACTGCCCTCGCTGCAATTATGTATCTGTGCCTGTGTCTTTCTATGTCAGAAATGTCCACCATGATGCCAACAGCAGGTGGCGGTTATAGTTTTGCACGTGCTGCCTTTGGTCCTTTTGGTGGTTATTTAACGGGCACAGCTATTCTAATTGAATACGCAATTGCCCCCGCTGCGATTGCCGTATTTATTGGCGGTTATTGCGAATCTCTATTTGGCATTAATGGCTGGATGATTTATCTTACCTGCTACGCCATTTTTATGGGCATACATCTAAAAGGTGCTGGTGAAGCCTTAAAAATTATGTTTGCGATTACTCTTGTCGCAGCTGTTGCTCTAGTTGTGTTTATTGTCGCAATGATTCCACATTTTAATGCGCAAAATTTGTTAGATATTCCAGTTGGCACAGCAACTGGTGCAAGTCGTTTTCTACCTCATGGCTATTTGGGTATCTGGGCAGCAGTTCCTTTTGCAATCTGGTTTTTCCTCGCAGTTGAAGGTGTTCCTTTAGCAGCTGAAGAAGCAAAAGATCCAGCTAAATCTCTCCCACGCGGTTTAATCGGTGCAATGCTCATATTAACGGCGTTTGCTATGCTCATCTTATTCTTGGGTGCAGGCGCAGCAGGTGCAAGTACTTTACAAAACTCAGGCGCTCCCCTCGTCGATGCATTGGTTAAAGTTTATGGCACCAACACTTGGCTTGCGACTTTTGTAAATTTTGTGGGTTTAGCTGGTTTAATCGCAAGTTTCTTCTCAATTATCTATGCCTATTCACGTCAAATCTTTGCATTGTCACGAGCTGGTTACTTACCTACTTCACTCTCGTTAACTAACAAAAATAAAGCCCCTTATCTTGCAATTATTATTCCGGGCATTATCGGGTTCTTGCTTTCACTGACCAAAGAAGGCGATTCACTGATTTTAATCGCAGTTTTTGGCGCAACCATTTCTTATGTGTTGATTCTCTTATCTCACATCAAACTCCGTCTATCTAAACCCGACATGCCTCGTCCTTATAAAACTCCTGGAGGAATCGTTACTTCAAGTATCGCCTTGGTTCTAGCAGTCGCTGCTGTAGTTGCAGGCTTTATTGTTAATCCGAAAGTTTGGTTTATTGCTGCCGCTATCTATATCGTATTTATTGCTTACTTTTTATTCTACAGCCGCTATCATTTAGTGAAAGGTACACCAGAAGAAGAGTTTGCAAATATTAAAGCCGCAGAACAAGAACTATAAAAAAGGATGCAACTATGAGTTATCGCAATATTGTCGCCAATCAACAGTATCACTTTGCTGACCTAAAAACGTTAATGGCCAAAGCTACACCACTACGTTCTGGTGATGAATTAGCAGGTGTTGCAGCCAGAGATGCAACTGAACATGTTGCGGCACAAATGACTTTGGCCGATGTACCACTTAAAACCTTTTTAAATGAGGTTCTGGTCGATTACGAAACTGATGAAATTACACGACTAATTATTGATGAACATGATCTGGCGGCCTTTGCCCCTATTTCACACTTTACAGTAGGCGATTTTCGAAACTGGTTACTTGGAGAAGATGCCACTGCCCAAAGCTTAAAAGCTTTAGCATCGGGTTTAACTCCAGAAATGGTGGCTGCTGTCAGCAAAATTATGCGCAATCAAGATTTGATTTATGTCGCCAGTAAATGTGAAGTGGTCACCCAATTTCGTAACACGATTGGTTTAAAAGGCCATCTTTCTACCCGTTTACAACCGAACCACCCGACCGACGATGTGCTCGGTATTTCTGCCAGTATTTTAGATGGTTTAATGTATGGCAATGGTGATGCAGTGATTGGTATTAACCCTGCCACAGATAACCTTCATAATTTATCAGAGCTACTGAAATTGCTTGATCATGTGATTCAGGAATATCAAATTCCAACACAATCTTGTGTACTCACACATATCAGCTCAGGTATTCAACTGGCTGAAAAAAATGTACCTATTGATTTAATGTTTCAATCAATCGCTGGCACCCAACTGGCAAACGAAGGTTTTGGAATTTCACTCGATTTACTACAAGAGGGATATGAAGCCACGCTCGCACTTAAACGCGGAACCATTGGACAAAATGTTATGTACTTTGAAACGGGTCAAGGCAGTGCCCTATCAAGTAATGCTCATCACGGCGTGGACCAGCAAACATTAGAAACGCGTGCCTATGCTGTAGCCCGAAAATATAACCCGCTTTTAGTAAATACAGTCGTTGGTTTTATTGGCCCTGAGTACCTCTTTAACGGTAAACAAATTATACGTGCAGGTTTAGAAGATCACTTCTGCGGTAAGTTACTTGGTGTACCGATGGGTTGCGATATTTGCTATACCAACCATGCCGATGCTGACCAAAATGATATGGATGTTCTCCTCACTTTATTTGGCGCCGCGGGCATTAACTTTATTATGGGAATTCCGGGTTCAGACGATGTCATGCTCAACTACCAAACGACTTCGTTTCATGATGCTTTATATTTAAGGCAACTTTTAGGTTTAAAACCCGCTCCTGAGTTTTCCGCTTGGCTTGAGCAGCAAGGTATTTTTAAACAACAAAACTCTCAAATCTGTTGGGCAGACCACATGCCTGACCAATTCTCTCGTCTGCTCATGAACTAGGGAGAACACTATGAAACTGAACCGTGATATTCAATATCTCTCAAACACCCATCAAGATCAGTGGGAAAAACTTAAACAGTTTACTGATGCTCGTATTGCTCTGGGCCGTGCTGGTTGTAGCATTCCAACACGCGCTTTACTTGAGTTCCAGTTGTCGCATGCGCAAGCAAAAGATGCGGTTTATCAAGATATGGATGTTTCCTCTTTATCTGAGCAATTAGCGCAACGGCAGCTGCAAAGTCTTCATGTTCAAAGCAATGCATCTAATAAAGAAATTTATCTTAAACGCCCGGATTTAGGGCGCCAGCTTTCAGATCAATCAAAAGATGTCTTAATTAAGAAGTATGCAGAAGACCCTCAACAATACGATGTTTGTATTGTGGTTGGTGACGGACTTTCAGCAAGAGCGATTGAAGCGAATGCTATTCCATTTATTACCGCGCTAAGTGAACACATTCAGCAAGAAAACTGGAGCCTTGCACCAATTGCACTAGCTACAGGTAGCCGAGTTGCTTTGGGTGATGAAGTCGCAGAAATCTTTAAAGCATCCATGCTAGTGATGCTGATTGGTGAGCGCCCTGGTTTAAGCTCTCCGGATAGTATGGGAATTTACTACACATGGAATGCATATTCGGGTTGCCTTGATGCCAAACGTAATTGTATTTCTAATGTTCGCTCAGCAGGTTTAAGTATTCCAGTTGCAGTACAACGTTTAGTGGCATTAATGAAAAAATCAAAACAGCTCGGCTTTTCAGGAGTTAATTTAAAAGACGAACATCAACTTTCAGATATAGGTCTTGAGGGAACTCAAAAGCTATTATTTTAAGCAATAGAATATGCAAAGAGATTTATTGAAAAATAGATAATCCTTTGCATAACAATATTATCTTAACGAAAAATATCAATTTTCAGGTATTGACGATTTATACAGATATTTTCTTCTTTATATTTATCGCTATACTCCACCTATTGATCTTCTATGAATCATTTGTATGAACACAACAAACGCCTTCCCTAAAACTATTTATGCCATCCAGCATCTTGCTTTCGAAGACCTAGGTTCATTAGAAGATGTCTTTTATCAACTTGGATTTCGCGTCCGTTATTTTGAGGCCGGTGTAGATGATTTAACTGCTGCTTTTACACACGATGGATTAACTATTATTTTAGGTGGACCAATCGGGGTTTACGAAACCGAAGATTATCCGTTTTTAAAAGATGAAATCGCTTTACTCAAACAACGCTTGGCAGCAGACAAACCTACACTTGGTATTTGTTTAGGTGCGCAGCTTATTGCTCATGCACTTGGCGCAAAAGTATATGCAGGACATCAAAAAGAAATTGGCTGGGGAGCCTTAAGCTTAAGTTTACGTGCCAATCAGGTGTTATCTCCTTTGCTTAATAATGTGCATGTTCTACATTGGCATGGTGATACTTTCGATCTTCCTGAAAATGCTGTGCTATTAGCTAGCTCAGAGATTTATACCAATCAGGCATTCGAAGTTGGGAATAATATTCTTGCATTGCAATTCCATATTGAAACGACAGAAGAAAATTTTGAGAAATGGCTGATTGGCCATACATGCGAACTTCGCAATGCCAATATTTCAATTCCAAAACTTCGAGAAGAAAACTTACAACATGCTCAAGCACTCGAACATGCAGCATTTGAAGTAATTCAAAAATTTCTAAAACGCATTGGATATAGTGGTTAATAATATAAGTTAATCTACAATTTAATATATTAATCAAATTATATTTATAAACTGAATGTTTATTTTTTACCCAAAGATAGATTATTAATCTATCTTTGGGAACATTTACTTTTAAATTACGTGTATTATAAATTTATTAATTTTGTAACATAAAATATACGCTGATTTACTATGGACATCTGGAAATTTATTAAAAGCTTTAATACGGTAAATACCTATTTATTGCTTGCATGTATTCTTCTTACCGTATTAGTTCTTTATTTTTATGTGATTAACCCAACCTAAGCTACTTTGCCAAGGACGTTAATCATAAAGAAAAAGAAAATATGAGAAGACATCTAACAAAAAAGCCCAACTTTACAGTTGGGCTTTTTTGTTAGCTAAAATTTAATCAAAATATGTTGGGTCTTACTTTTTCTCAGGCTTAAAGCTGTCTTTTAAATCAAGAACACGGTTAAACACAGGCTTTTCAGGAGTGTGATCGTATTGATCAGCAACGAAATAACCTTCACGCTCAAATTGGAAACGATCTTCTGGCTTCGCTTGAGCTAAAGCAGGTTCAATGACTGCCTGAACTACTTTCAAAGAATCTGGATTTAAGTTTGCTAAGAAATCATCACCAGTTTCTGGGTCAGCTTCTGTAAATAATCGATCATAAATACGTACTTCAGCAGGAATACCTTTAGTTGCAGACACCCAGTGAATCACGCCTTTTACTTTACGACCTTCAGGGTTTTTGCCTAAAGTTTCAGGATCGATTGAACACTTCAGCTCAATCACCTCACCGTTTGCATCTTTAATTACTTCATCACATTTAATGACATAAGCATGGCGTAAACGTACTTCACCATCAGGAATTAATCGTTTAAAGCCTTTTGGTGGTACTTCTTCAAAATCTTTACGGTCAATATAGATTTCCTTAGTTAAAGGAATCACACGATCACCCATATCCACATTAGGATGGCGAGCATGAGTAAGATCCATATCTTCAGGTAAGTTAGTTAAAGTCACTTTAAGTGGACTTAAAACAGCCATACCACGCGCAGCAGTATTTTCTAAAGATTGACGAATACAGAACTCAAGCATTGCAACATCTACAATACCATCAGTTTTTGACACGCCTACACGTTTACAGAAATCACGTAAACCTTCAGGAGTAAAACCACGACGGCGCATACCTACTACGGTTGGCATACGAGGGTCATCCCAACCATTTACATGGGCACCTTCCACCAATTTACGTAGTTTACGTTTTGAAGTGATGGTGTAATCAACGTTTAAACGTGAAGATTCATATTGATGTGGAACTGCTTTAGATTTTACTTTTTCTACAACCCAGTCATAAAACGGACGGTGATCTTGGAATTCCAATGTACAAAGTGAATGAGTAATCCCTTCAATGGCATCAGACAATGGATGAGCGTAGTCATACATTGGATAGATTTTCCATTTATCGCCAGTTTGGTGATGCTCTGAATGCAATACACGATATAAAATCGGATCACGCATGTGTACATTTGAACTTGCCATATCAATCTTGGCACGTAAAACTGCTTCACCTTCTTTAAACTCACCATTACGCATTTTTTCAAAACGAGCAAGGTTTTCTTCAATAGAGGCATCACGGTATGGAGAGTTTTTACCCGGTTCAACAAAGCTACCGCGGTTTAACTTAATTTCTTCTGGAGATTGTAAATCTACATATGCATCGCCCTGTTCAATCAATTGAACTGCCCATGCATATAATTGATCAAAGTAACCTGATGCATAGCGTGGTTCACCATTCCAGTTAAAACCAAGCCATTTCACATCATTCGCAATACCATCAACATATTCTTGTTCTTCAGCATCAGGATTTGTATCGTCAAAACGCAAATTACATAAACCATCAAACTCTTCAGCCACACCAAAGTTCAAGCAAATTGCTTTTACATGGCCAATATGTAAATAGCCATTTGGTTCTGGTGGAAAACGCGTTACGATCTGTTTTGCACGACCCGTTGCTAAATCATCAGTAATGACTTGGCGAACAAAATCTAAGCCAGCCTGTTGTTCTTGCTGCGCAGAATCGACAGAGGCATGAGTATTCGGTGTCGGGTTATTTGGCAGGTTCGAGACAACATCATTAGGCTTCATAGTGTATCAATCACTTCTTTGTAGATAAATTTCGAAAAATTTAAACGCTATCTTCATTTTTCACAAAGATTTTAACGTTTTTTACTTGCCTTGTAGTTTACAGTTTGCTTATGCTTCTCTCAACCAAAAACCCATGGTCATAAGCCCATGTTTAGGAGATTAATGTAATGAGTTTTCCTCAAGTCGAATTAAACACCAATAAAGGTCGTATTGTTCTTGAACTAAATACTGAAAAAGCACCAAAAACAGTAGCAAACTTTTTAGAATATGTACGTGACGGTTTTTATGACGGCGTTATTTTCCACCGTGTCATTGATGGTTTCATGATCCAAGGTGGCGGGATGGATGAAAACTTCAAAGAAAAAGCAACTCGTGATTCTATCGAAAACGAAGCGGACAACGGTTTAAGCAATGATGTTGGTACGATTGCTATGGCACGTACTCAAGCACCTCACTCTGCTTCTGCACAGTTCTTCATTAACGTAAAAAACAACTCTTTCTTAAACCATACCTCAAAAACTGCTCAAGGTTGGGGTTATGCTGTATTTGGTAAAGTTGTTGAAGGTATGGACGTTGTTGAAGCGATCAAAGGTGTTCGCACAGGCAACCGTGGTTACCACGCTGACGTTCCTTTAGAAAACGTTGTTATCGAATCTGCTAAAATTATTTCTGAATAATTTTAGGAATAAGCTGTGACTTATCTGTTTATTTCAGATCTACACTTGTCACCTGAACACCCTCGACTTGTTCGAGGGTTTTTAGATTTATTGGTGCATTATCAAAATAAACAAACACAGCTTTATATTTTAGGTGATTGGTTTAACGCTTGGATTGGCGATGATTACTCAGCACCATGGCTCGATGAAATTGTTGAAGCATTAAAAGAATTTAGCAAAAAAGGAAATCGGGTTTACTTTCAAGTTGGCAACCGTGATTTTGCCTTAAATCAGGTTTTTCTTAATAAATTTAACGGTGTATTACTACCTGACATTTATTATCTCAACATTGCTGGACATCAGTACCGTTTAGAACACGGTGATGCTCTATGTACAGATGATATTTCTTATCAAAGATTTAAGAAGATTATTCGAAATCCGCTCTTAGTTGCTCTTTTACGCCGGACACCTCTCAGTTTTCGTACCAAACTGGTGAATGGTTTTCGTAAAAGAAGCTCTGCTGATAAAGAGCAAAAAAGCTATGAAATTATGGATGTGAATGAACAAGCTGTTATTTCTGCTTTAGAAGATGTAGATATACTGATTCATGGGCATACTCATCGCCCTTCAATTCATCAGGTACAAGCTAAACAACGAATTGTTCTTGGCGATTGGCGTGAAGATCAAGCTTATATTTTGGAAATTGATCCATCTACAAATACGAAACAGCTTGAATTGGTTGTCTGGAATTATTAGCTAGAGAAGACTCAATACAAATGCAAAAATTAGAAAGGCTTTAATAATTCTAATTTCTCGCAGTTTACTTTTTCGATTAATTGATATTAATTCAAACATTTTCAAAAAATTAGTAAAAATTTTATATAAGTATTATATTTCCTTAGCACATTAAAATGCAGAGGTTTTTCTCTAAAATCGCGTATGATGCCAAAGATTAGAACCCTTCCATTGTAATAAGATTAATATGGAGTAAAGTATGGATTTATTAAATACGGTAAAAAGTCGCTACACTACCAAAGCGTACGATCCTGAGAAAAAAATTCCTCAAGAAAAACTTAATAAATTATTAGAAATATTACGTTTCACTCCCTCTTCAGTAAATATTCAGCCTTGGCATTTCGTAGTTGCAGATAATCTCGCTGCTAAAGAACGTATCGCGAAAGCCTTAACAGGCAAATATGCTTACAATGCACCCAAAGTGCTTGAGTCATCACATACAATTGTTTTCTGCACAAAAACAGATATTTCATCTGAATATTTAAATCAATTACTTGAACAAGATGATTTAAGTGGTCGTTTTAAAGATGAAAAAGCAAAGCTTGGCCAAAAAGATACTCGCCATGGCTATGTTGAATTTTATCGAAATGAACAGAAAAATTTATATGGATGGATGGAAAACCAAACATTCATTGCTTTAGGACAGTTACTGTTTGCTGCCGGGTTAGAAGGCATTGACGCAACTCCAATGGGTGGCTTTGATGAAGAAGTTTTAAATACTGAGCTCGGATTAACTGAAAAAGGCTTAAGAAGCTCTGTGATTGTTTCACTAGGCTATCGTAGTGAAAGTGACTTTAATGCCAAACTTCCTAAATCACGTTTGCCAGATGAAGTGATTTTCACATACTTATAAAGATCTAAATAGTTCAAGAGGTTCGACTCTCTTGAACTATGAAGCCATCGCACTTGCCAAACAAATTACCCCACTTATTCCTAAAAGAATCCCCAAAATAGTAGGCCATTTTAATTTTTCTTTATATAAGATCACTCCACTGACAATCCCCAATAACACCACAAGAATATTCATGCTTGCAAAAACAATTGCAGGTGAATCTTTTAAAAGAATATGAGCCTTTACATATAAAGCAATATTCAAAAAATTAAGTACACCTAATACTAATCCAGCTAGCGTACTTTTAAATTGCCACTTTTGATTTTTCTGTACGAGTAAATATGAAATCGATAATATAAAACCAGTAATAAAAATAAGATTTAAAGTAAGTGTAAACTGAAGTCCTAGACTACTTGTATATTTTAAGAGAATGTCTACTGCTGCATAACCACACCATACACTTAATAGAGCAAATATCGCTTTTTGAGATTGATGATTTGAGAAAGAATTCATTTGCCCAAATAAGACAAGTAAGACTGCAAAAATTCCTAGGCCTATTCCCCATAGTTTTAATGCATTAAATTGCTCATGAAAAAAGAAATATGCTGCAAGTAAAGAGAGAACAACCGAAAGTCGTTGGGCAAGTTCTGTCTTAACAATTCCGGCATATTCTAATGATTTAGTAAGACATAAAAAAATACTAGGTAAAATTATCCCTAAGGCAATAATTAGCCACCAAGGCGTATGTTGTATTGAAACATGTTGAATATCAGGCTGAAACCACAAAAAACAAAGCAGACTTGCGCTTGCATAATTCCATGCAATCATTTGTAAGGGTTGATAACCTTTTCTCTTTAAATTTTTTAATAGGATAGACACCAAGACACTGCTTAAAGCAGCAGCTAATATTAATATCATTTGTTAAGCCCTATTTATTTAAATATATTAGCTATCATGTTCAAATCCTTACCCATGACCAGTTAAATATTTGGAAGCAACTTTTAAATACACATAAAAAAACCAGTCATTATCTGACTGGTTTCTTTTTTAGATTTCAATTAACGATTATTTTCGTCGTCTTGACCATCTTCAAATTTAGTATCGTTGTCAAAACCACCTTGATGACCGCCGAAACCGCCTTGACCACCGAAGCCACCTTGACCACCGAAGCCACCTTGACCACCGAAGCCGCCACCTTGACCACCGAAGCCGCCTTGACCACCGAAGCCGCCTTGAGCGCCGCCGAAGCCACCTTGAGCGCCGCCGAAGCCGCCGCCTTGAGCACCGCCGAAGCCGCTACCTTGACCACCAAAACCGCCTTGAGTGCCACCTTGTGCTGGGAAGCCTGTACCTTGAGCGCCTGCTGGACGTGGGTTACGTGCTGGAACAACAGTTGAGATCGCGTGTTTGTAAACCATTTGACTTACAGTATTTTTTAATAAAACAACATATTGGTCAAAAGATTCAATATGACCCTGTAATTTAATACCGTTCACAAGGAAAATAGAAACAGGGATACGTTCTTTACGGAGAGAATTTAAGAACGGATCTTGTAAAGTTTGACCTTTAGACATTTTTAACTCCAAAAAAAAATTTTTAAATCAGCGCAAAAAAACTATCTTTATTTTTCAACTAAAAATTATAAAAAGACAGTGTGCAAATTTTGCTTTATCCATAAGAGTTTCGCAAGTCTTCTTTCGCCTGCTTTATCGTCAAGTAAGTTTTAAAATCGTGTATTTCTTGCAAAGAACGTAACCACGTATATTGACGTTTGGCAAGTTGTCGTGTTGCAAATAAAGCTTTATCCTCCATTTCACGTTTACTTTTGAGACTTAAGTCACTTTTTAATAAAAATTCTAGTGCTTGTCGATAACCCACTGAACGCATTGAGGGTAAATTTTCATCTAAATCGTATTTTTCAATTAGAGCTTCAACTTCACTCAAAAAACCGATATCCCACATTTTGCTTAATCTTTGCTCAATGCGTTGATGTAATTCTACCCGATCTGGAAGCAAAGCATAGTTATGAAATATGTATCGATATGGTACGTTTTTTGGTTGTTCTGCCTGTAATTTAGTAATTGGTTCGCCCGTTATTTTATAAACTTCTAAAGCCCGAATAATCCGTTGCTTATCAGTCACATTAAACTTTATAGCTGCAGCTGGGTCTACAGAAACTAACTCATCATAAACTGCCTGCCATCCTTGATTTAGAGCTTTCTCTTCAATTGCAGCTCGAATTTCTGCATCTGCGCTTGGCAAATTACCAGACAAGCCCTCTAATAATGCCTTGAAATACAACATTGTCCCTCCTACTAAAATAGGAGTTTTCCCACGCGAATGCATTTCATCAATTAATTTACAGGCATCTTCAACAAATTGAGCAGCTGAATAGACTTCTAAAGGAGTAATAATATCAATGAGGTGATGAGGATAGAGCGATTGTTCTTCACGTGTTGGCTTAGCAGTACCGATATCCATATCTTTATAGACGAGTGCAGAATCAACAGAAATTAGTTCAAAATTTCCACGCTCATATAATTCACATGCCAAAGCGGTTTTCCCGCTCGCAGTTGGTCCCATTAAATTGATGACGGGCAATTGATTTGACATGTAAAACTACTCTCCTCGAGCAAATAATTTATCTAGTTGAGATAATGGAAATGCACGCCAAGTTGGCCGCCCATGGTTACATTGGCTCGCAAATTCGGTTTGTTCCATTTGACGAAGTAAAGCATTCATTTCTGAAAGACTGAGTTGTCGATGTGCACGCACTGCCCCATGACATGCCATTCCAGCGAGTAACTCATCTCTTTTTTGAAGTAATCCTTGTGCTTCATCATTCGGATCTAAATCGTTTAAAAGTTCTGGAATGAGATTTTCAAAATCAGCTTTTTGCAAAATGGCTGGCACACCACGAACAATAACCTGCTCATCACCGTATAAATCAATTTCCAAACCTAGGCGCTCAAGCTGAGGTTTTAATTCCTCAACCCTAACAGCTTGCATACGGCTAATGGAAATCACTTTAGGTATAAGCAATTGCTGAGATGTCCAAAATTCCGGTTTATCCCAAGCATTTTTCATTTGCTGCAATAAAATACGCTCATGGGCCGCATGCATATCAACAATAATAAGCCCTTCGGTATTTTGGGCTAAAATATAAATTCCATGTAGTTGAGCAATTGCGATCCCTAATGGAAACTCATCTACTTTAGCAACTGGCTCTATATCTTCATTTACCGAGAAACTCGCAGGTTGATCACGCAGAGGCGCTAAATAAGTTTTTAAAGCATTATTTAATTGAGCAGAACCATTATATTTGGGTGTTTGATCTGCATACTGAACTGCTTGCGGACGGCTAGCGTTAAAATCGGTTAACAACTCTGTTGGCGCAGGCTGGGTTCGTTCTTCGTTATCTGGGTTTAAAGCTTCCTTTGCTCGGTGCAATGAAAATTGTTCTTGATATTTAGGCTGCGGTTGTACTGAGTAATCTGAGCTTTCATCCGCTTTCATCGCTTGAGCTAGATCAGCACTCGCTGTCTGAAATTGCGCTAGAGTTTCTTTTGCATAATGCCTTACAAACTCATGTACTTCTCTTTGATTTAAAAAGCGAATTTCATGTTTAGTCGGATGGACATTGACATCAATATTTTCAGGATCAACTTCTAAGAAAAGTAAATAAGATGAATGTTGATGACCATGCAAAATACCATCATAGGCCATGCGTAGGGCATGTGAAATTGTTTTATCTTTGACAATACGGCCATTCACATAGACATATTGCATGTCGGCCTGTGCACGTGCATCTGAAGGATGACCAAGCCAACCTGATAAGCGCATGCTAATACTTTCAGCATCAATCCAATATGCATTTTGTACGAATTGTGAGCCTAATAACTGCTGAACTCGCTGAAAACGCAGTTCTCCACTATCTGCTATAGGTAAATTAATTCTAATATTATCATTATGTTCAAGCACAAAACGTATATCGAAATGTGTTAGGGCTAGACGGCGAACGATTTCTTCAATATGACCAAATTCAGTGGTTGGTTTTTTTAAGAATTTACGACGTGCAGGAACATTAAAAAATAAGTCCTGAACTCGAATATGGGTACCTTTTTGTGCTGCAACAGCTTGTACCTCTTGATGATCAAATGCTGTACCGTTTACTTCAACCTGGTGACCAATACCACTTTCATCTTGGCTGCTGGTTAAAGTCAATCTTGAGACAGCAGCAATCGAAGCTAGGGCTTCTCCACGGAATCCCAAACTTACAATCGCATGTAAATCTTCAGCGGTTTTAATCTTACTTGTGGCATGACGCATGACAGCAAGCGCCAAATCGTCCGGATGAATACCGTGCCCATTATCAATGATTTCGATTAAAGTCGAACCACCTTGAGCAATTCGTACAATCAGTTCAGTCGCGCCGGCATCGATAGAGTTTTCTAATAATTCTTTGACCACAGAAGAAGGACGCTCAATTACCTCACCCGCTGCAATCTGGTTCGCTAACGCTGCGTCTAATGTATGGATACGACGTTGTGTTAGCTTTTCATCAGTCATGAAGCTGTTCCTGCAAAATCTGGTATAAATTTTCTGTTGGTACAGTTAATGTTACGAACCGGCTCAACTCATCATCTGACTTTTGAATGTCAATGATGATATCCGCTTGTGGAATTTCATCACCACCTTTAGATGGCCATTCAAACAAAAATAACGCATCAGTGATATCTAAATAGTCACGGATTCCCATTAATTCAAGTTCATACGGATCATTCAAGCGATACAAGTCAAAATGAAAAATTTCTTTATCATTAATTTTATATGGCTCAACGAGTGTATAAGTTGGACTTTTAACAGAGCCTTTATGACCTAAAGCCTGTAAGAAATAGCGCGTAAGTGTGGTTTTACCCGCGCCCAAGTCCCCAATTAAATAAATTACACCCGACTGAACATGCTGCGCCAAAGCTTGAGCTAAACGCTCAGTATCTTCTTCATGATTTAAGACCAATTTCAATGAATACGACATAGCACACATAACATGATTCGAAATAATCGATATGATAACATTGCCCTGCCTTAAAAGCCTACTTAAGCCCTAGAAGTTGGCTTTTTTTATATCAATTTTCTTAAATATTCATACTTTCTTATGTCTAGTCCAAATGAATTTCTTCCCCCCATGATTGATGGAGTAAGTGCGAGTCAAGTCTATCTTCCTCCGCAAAAAGATACTCAAACGATTTATGAGTATCTATGTGGTCATTTTGCACATATTAGAACAGATGAGTGGAAACAAAGATTTCAAGACGGGCTTGTATATGCAGCAAATGGGGATAAATTAACTTTAACTAGTCCCTATGTAAGCAACACCCATATTTTTTATTATCGCTTTCTTGCCTATGAACCGCATGTTCCATTTGAACATCGGATTTTATTTGAGAATGATGATTTATTAGTGGTCGATAAACCACATTTTTTAACAATTAGCCCGACTGGACAATATGTTCAAGAAACACTTTTAGTTCGTCTCAAAAAACAAACAGGTAATGAATTTTTAACCCCTATTCATCGTTTAGACCGTGAAACTGCTGGCGTGGTTTTATTTTGCAAGCGAGTTGAGTCACGCGGTATTTACCAACAATTATTCGCAGAGCGCCAAGTAAATAAAATTTATCACGCTGTTGCACCTTATAAAAAAGATTTAAATTTTCCTCAAACCTTACATTTGCATTTAGATAAAGGTCGTCCTTTTTACACCATGCAGGTTATAGAAAATGCTAAAGCCAATACTCAGACTTATATCGAGTTGATCGAGCACAATCAGATTTGGGCAAAATATCGCTTAACCCCAACAACTGGGAAACAGCATCAACTTCGCGTGCATCTTAATTACTTAGGCATTCCGATTAAAAATGACCCATTTTATCCAATAGTTCAGCACAAAGCTGAAGATGATTTCTCGGAACCCTTACAACTTTTAGCTAAGCATATTTCATTTATAGATCCTCTAACAAAAGAGGGAATGTCTTTTAATTCTAAGTTTGAATTGACATTGTAATGCAACCGTAATGACAAAAAGATTATTTTTTATGCCAAATAACATTGAAATTACATTGCGATGGTTTAAAATGAATTCCTAAAAATTAAAAATCATTTGGTTTTGTTATTCATGCGAAAAACAGAAGTTTATCAGGTTCGACTTGACTCCCAAGAAAAAAAGCAGGCTTTTGCTGTTTTTAAACAACTTGGAATTACCCCTGCCCAAGCGGTACGACTTTTTTTCAAACAGGTCGTACTCACTAAATCTATTCCTTTTGCGATCGAAAATCAGAATATTAATATGGAACAATTATTAAAGCTGAGAAAAGCAAAAGCATCTTCATTGAACCAAAACCCTTTGACTTTAGCTGAAGATGACGACCATGAAGATTTATTTGAAGAACTGAATGCTCTTCTTGGTGAAAGCGACAAAACTTAACACTGTTGCATTTATAAACAAGTTTTAACGTCAAAAAGCTCTTTTTTTCGTTATGCTCTCTTTGTAAAAACATAATGATAAGTTACAAGGAGTGCCAAATGATCGTTAGACGAGCGACTTTTGAAGATTTAGAGCAACTCGCCGTTTTATTTGATGAATACCGCCAATTTTATGGGGCCTCTTCTAATTTTAATGAATCTCTTCACTTCCTTAAACAACGTTTTGAGAACAGAGAAAGTGTGTTCTTCATTCATATTAAAGACGAGAAAATTACGGGTTTTATTTTACTCTATTTAGGTTTTTCTTCAGTTGCTTGTTCAACTTACTATATCTTAGATGATGTCTATGTTACACCCGTTTTCCGTCGTCAAGGTTCAGCTAAACAACTAATTGACACAGCAATCTTATTTGCAAAACAAGAAAATGCTTTGCGGATTAGTTTAGAAACCCAAAGTAACAACCATGAATCTCATCGTTTATATGAACAAATGGGATTCATTCGAGATAGTGAGTTCCAAACTTTTCATTGTTTCCTCAAATAATATTTTGAGCGAGCTGTTTTTGTTGTTCAGATAAATACACCCATTCTCCATCTTCAAGTTCAGGTAAAACCAATTGCCCTACTTGATGGCGATGCAATGCTTCTACTTTATTTCCTACAGCTGCAATCATTCTTTTTACTTGATGATAAACACCTTGATGAATTGTCATAGTCAATTGATGAGTTGCTAATATCTCTACATCCGTTGCAGCAAACACACCTTTTTCTTGATGCAAACTTACGCCTTGTCTCAACCTTTCAATTTGCTCAGGTGTGACTGGATCTATAGTCGTAACATGATAGACCTTTGGAACATGTTTACGAGGATGGGTTAAAGCTTGAAGATATTTACCATCATCGGTAAGTAAAAGTAAGCCTGTGGTATCTTGATCTAGACGGCCAATGGCTTGCACGCCACGTTGAATCATGATTTCCGGTAAAAGGCTAAATACACTTTGATGATGGTGAGGCTGATGTGAACATTCAAAACCTTTTGGTTTTTTTAAAGCGAGGTAAACTTTTTCTCTATATTGATAAGTTTCTCCAAAAAGAGAAAATTCTAAATTTTCAGGAGAGAATTGTTTTTTAAGTTCACTTACAACCTCTCCATCAATACTTACAGATCCATTTTTTATTAACTGCTGACAATATTTACGTGAACCAAACCCTTGTGATTGTAAAATTTTTTCCAGCAGCATGAAGTTTTCTCATTAGAACTAAGCTGTTATTTTAACGTAGTTTCTATTTTTTACTAAACACTACTCTCTACTGTTTTCATCTATTTGATTTAAGGCACTCTCTTACTCTTCCACTACTCGATAAATATTTTCGTTTTGTTCACTTTCGAACAATAATTCAGTGGTAGGCAAAATAATTTCATTATCAACAATAATATGCTCAATACGTTGGCTCAGCTTTAAAGGCTCATTTTCATGTTCCACTAAATTTTTCTTTAGTTGCGCTTTTGCATCATGAATCTGGTCAAACTGATCTTTGATCTTAATATCTATAATATCCATAAAATTATCCTGTACTCATGAGTAATGACTATTTTTATATCACAACTTTAAGAAACTAATTTTTTTAACTTGTTAATTTATATAACATTGTTTCCAAGCGTAACCAGAAATTAAAAATCTTTATCATTTATAGATATACAATGATTTTTTATCAAAAATAAGATTTAAAATCAGCTATATCTTTTAAAGCGTTCACATCAACACTCCTAAATATTATACAATTCCACTTATTTACTTCCTCTGCACTCCCCATGCTTGCCCAATTTGATGTGAATTTAGTTGTTTTACTCGTCCTGCTGATTTGCGGCTTATTAAGTCAAAATGCAGCTGTAACGATTGCAGCAGGTGTGCTCATTGTCGTTAAAATTACGCCATTAAATGAGTTTTTTCCCTATATTCAAGCTCACGGTCTTAATTTAGGAATTCTTATTTTAACAATTGGTGTACTTACTCCAATTGCCAGTGGCAAGCTCAGCGGCGAGAGTATTTTAAAATCATTTATTAGTGTTAAATCACTGGTGGCTATCGCAATTGGCTTATTAGTCGCTTGGTTAGGTGGTCGTGGCGTAAAACTAATGTCGAGTCAACCCGATGTGGTTGCAGGTTTACTCATTGGTACGGTCGCTGGTGTTGCTTTACTCCGAGGTGTACCAGTCGGTCCTCTGATTGCAGCAGGTTTACTCTCTTTATTCATTGGTAAATAAGAAGTCGAAATAAAAAGGTGCAATTAAGCACCTTTTTAAATACTTAGGCTAAATTAAATGTTTTAGCCGGAATAATAGGCGTTTCGTTTTAAAGAGAACTTTTCCAACTGCTTTAAAAAGCCTTCAAAATAACTTTTCTCTTTTTCTTCAGTTCGATAACCTGCATATAAAGTACGTCTTAAACCTGTAGGAGAAACACAATCTAAACGACGACTTGTGACCCATCCTTTTTGTTCATATTCATTTACGACCCAATCAGGTAAAGCAGCAATACCGCGTCCACTTGCAACAAGTTGAATAAGCATTTGGGTTAAATCTGTTGTTCGTATTTGCTTAGGCTGAATATTCGTAGGAATAAAAAGTTTAGACATAATATCTAAACGATGTTTATCAACTGGATAAGTAATTAAAACTTCTTCGGCCAGGTCTTGAACTGTAATATTTTCAGCCCGCACCAAAGGATGAGTATTTGATAGGACTAAACGTGATTCGTATTCAAAAATTGGAAAATACTCAATTCCTTTTAAAGCAATTGGGTCAGCTGTAATCAATAAATCAAATTCTGCATTTTGTAAAAGTTCATGCGGATTGGCCTCAAAACCTGAGGCAAAGTCTAAATCAACATCTGGGTATTGCTGACGGTACTGATTTAACAAAGGCATTAACCAGTCAAAACAACTATGGCATTCTGATGAAAAAATAATTCTACCTGTCTGCCCATGCACAATACGTGTGATATCACTATGAGTAATCTGAATTTGTGGCAAAACATCATCAGCTAACTTGAGTAACCGTTGTCCAACATTAGAAAAGCTAACAGGCCTGCTTCGACGATTAACCACTTCTACCCCATACCAATGATCTAATTCTTTTAATTGATGGGAAATTGCAGATGGTGTTAAACAAAGATCGTTAGCTGCCGAAACTAATGAACCATGCTCACGTAAAGCAACTAAAGTTTTAAGGTGACGAATTTCTAACATGGGCCAAGCCTAAAAAAGAGATTTATCTACAAATGGATAAAGCTCATCTTTACTTTTCCATAAAACTTTCGACAAATCTTTATTAATGAATTTTATTCACTTTAACACAAAATTAGTTAGTTTGTCTCAACATGAATTTTATTTCACTATTTTTATTTACGATGAATTTTGGTATCTCCAAAAAAGTAGGAAAATTAACACGATTTTATGAAGATTTTTTTAAGTCGTTAAAAAAGTATGAAAAACTAAAATAGACCTTATAAAGGTCTATTTTTTTAAAACATTAAAAGCTACTGTGGTAATACATTTAAACTAATAATTATATAGCTCTGATCTTTAGGTTTTAATTTCAAATTTAAAGGAGCGGTTACTTCTACTAGATATTCTCCAGCTTTTGGAAATGCAAGCTCAACCTGACCGTTGTTCTCTGCCTTAAACTGCTGAACCTGTTTGTCAGTTGCACCCTTTTCTCTTAAATTAACTTCCGCATAAGCTAAAGGTTGTCCTTTTTCGGTGATAGCTAATTTAACAGGTTGAGCAGCTTTAATCTGGTTTGGGTGTACAGAGAAATTAACTTTAATCGGTGTATTTGGAAGCTGAATATTTGAAACTTTTCCTTTAGAAAGATAACTCTGCAATATCCACTCACGTGTTACTTGCTCTGTTTTAATTGTCTTTGTTTTAAAATCAGTCGGAATCAAATATTCACGTTCTGCTTTAGGGGGAGCTTTGTCAGCTGGCAAATCAAAAAATAAATGCCAAGCTTTTTGGTTATATACATATTTTAAAGGATAACTCGCTTGAGTTTGAACAATATATGTACCTTCTTCAGGTAGATCTACATCAAACACACTTACAGACTTATGCAAAGCTTCTGAGTTGACAGTTTTAACCTCATTTTTAGGTGTGATTACGGTAAGTTTCGCGTCCTTTAAAGCATATTCACTATTTAATGCTTCTTCAGCATAACCAGCAATTATGGGCACTTGGGTTTGTTCGGTTTTATAAGCTATAGGTGCTACATATGGTTCGTGAGCGAAGCCTGTTGTACATATCAATGCAAGTGACGTTATTAGAAATCTATTCATTATTACAAAATCCTGTTGTACACAAAGTTAAATAATTTCAGACAAAGTATAAGCGCATACAGTATACACAAATAAAAATAATTCTTATTATCATTAATGGGTTTAATTTTATACAAAAAAAGACCCGTAGGTCTTTTCTTATTTAATTTGATTTTATTGCTGCTTCACTTTTGGAAATGTCTGTTCGAAATCAATTAGCTTATAGCTTTTCACTAAATCATCTGGTCCGTAAGATACTTCGTATGAGGTTTCTTTACCATTAAAATATGCTTCTGTTGGAGTCCCAAAAACCTCCCAAAGGCCGATTGAAGCCACATCTGCTACACCATGACCAAACGCTCTGCCAACTTTGACCCACTTTGAATACCCTTGCTGAAAAGTATAGATCTCAACACGTGTTCCATCACGGTATTCTGAAAGTACAGGCGCACCAAACTCGGCAATCACATAATTACGAGAGCTGCCTGGATTTAGAACATTTAAATTTTTTTTACTTGGTTGATTACCTGCCATAAATACTGCGCAACCAGACATAGATAACATAGCCATACCTATAAGACAGGTAATAAATAATTTTCTCACGTTTTAGCATCTCTATTTTTTGGATATTTATACAACTTGTTGTAATGCCTAAAGTATTACGCGCTAATCATATATAATTTTTAAAAGTTTTTCGATGAATTATTCCATATAAAATTTAAATTTACTTTATCCGAATATGTAATCATTCTCTCAATATTTTAGTTTTTTATTATTCTGTTCACTTTTCCCTTATACTTCTCTTTTATGTGTTTTTCCTTAACTTATTATGGCGTCCCCACAATCCCCTCTTTCTACACATCAACATTATTCTCTCTTTTTAGCAATTTTCTCACTCGCTGTGGGTGGTTTTTGTATTGGAACCACTGAATTTGTCGCAATGGGACTCATTCAGGAAATTGCAAATAATTTACATATTACAGTACCTGAAGCTGGCCACTTTATTAGTGCCTACGCATTAGGGGTAGTTATTGGTGCTCCTATTATCGCTATTCTTGGAGCCAAAGTACCTAGAAAAACTTTATTACTTAGCTTAATGCTTTTTTATGGAATTGCTAATGCTTGTACCGCTTTGGCTCATACTCCTGAAACTGTCTTAATCTCACGTTTTATCGCTGGTTTACCACACGGGGCATATTTTGGAGTTGGTGCGTTAGTTGTAGCTGAACTAGCGGGTCCATCAAAAAGAGCTTCTGCAGTTGCTCAAATGATGATGGGACTTACTGTCGCAACTGTAATTGGTGTTCCTCTCGCAACGTGGTTAGGCCAGAACTTTGGTTGGAGAGCAGGTTTTGAATTTTCGGCCACCATTGCTTTTGTTACTTTAATTGCTGTTGGCTTCTTTGTACCTAATATTCCAGTCCAAGCTACTGCCAGTATAAAAACAGAATTAGCTGGCCTTAAAAATATCAATATGTGGTTAACACTAGCAGTAGGTGCCATCGGTTTTGGAGGCATGTTTTCTGTTTATAGCTACGTTTCCCCAATTTTGACTGAATATACACAAGTTAATATCCAAATCGTTCCAATTGCCTTGGCTATTTGGGGTATTGGTATGGTTATTGGAGGTCTAACGGCAGGATGGCTTGCAGATAAGAACCTCAACAAAACTATAGTAGGCGTATTAATTAGCTCAGCTATCGCTTTTGTGGTTGCTAGCTTCTTAATGAGTAATATCTATACTGCTATTGCCTCTTTATTCTTAATTGGTCTCACAGTAATGGGATTAGGTGGAGCATTACAGACTCGTCTAATGGATGTAGCGGGCGATGCTCAAACTTTAGCAGCATCACTCAACCACTCTGCCTTTAATATGGCTAATGCCTTAGGTGCATTTTTAGGAGGTTGGGTGCTCAGTCACCAAATGGGTTGGATCGCACCAATCTGGGTGGGTTTTGTTTTAAGTCTCGGCGGTCTTATCATTTTACTTATTGCATTTGCAGTAGAAAAAGCTAGCAAAAAAGCTTAATTAAGAGTGAAGCTAACTTATTTTTCTAATCAGTTAGCTTTCCACCACAGTGTGGACAATAACATTTTTTCTCTCGGACCGACTCTTCTTCCTCTAATACTTTTTCACGCATAATTTGAATAATCAAGTTATGCGCTTGCTCTTTTGGTAATCCCACTTTTTGACGAACTCGTTCTAGTTCAATTTCATCATGTAAAATATCAATACCTCGTGCTTGAAGTAACTCACGGAACTCTTGCTCTAATCTTTGATTACGTTGATTAAGCTCATTTGCGAGCCCAGATGCCAAAATACCGGCTGGTAAAGCCGCAATACCCACACCCAAAATAGTAATAAGAGCCCCTAATAACTTTCCTAGGCTAGTTACAGGAGTGACATCGCCATAGCCTACTGTAGTTAAGGTAACCACCGCCCACCACATAGATTTAGGTATTGAACTAAAGGCTTCTGGCTGAGCTTTATTTTCAACCACATAAATTCCAGAAGCAGTCATAATAATCATGATAATTAAAATAAAGATAACGGCTTGAAAAGATCCCTTCTCACGTTTAATCACACATAACAATATCTGTAGTGAGATGAAATAGCGCGTTAATTTTAATAAACGAAGTAAACGTAAAATCCGAAGCATACGAAGATCGATTCGTACAAAGAAATTTAGGTAAGCCGGTAAAATTGCCATCAAATCAATTATCGCTTCACCGCTTTTCATCCAGTTCAAGCGGGTTTTCCATGAGGGCTGTGTCGTATCCCGATCAGCAATACTCCACAATCTTAATAAATATTCGATACTAAAAATTGCGATAGAAATATTTTCAAAGTAGTCAAACCAAATACGATAACTTGTGTACAGATCATTTACTGTTTCCAATAAGACCGCAGCGACATTACCAATAATTAAAACAACTAAAAAATAGTTAATGCATTTACTTACCCTAGTTTCATAGTCATGGTTATGAAGATTATTATAGAAAAACTTACGCAATCCCTTCAAAGCTGAATTTTGCATATGGCTCTGACCACTTGATATTGTAGTTATAGTAAGCGCTTAGTCTGTATTCACCAATATAGTCTCTAACAATTTTTACTTTTACTTACATCCATATTTAAGACTTAAACTTTACTTCGTGCATCAATCCGCGGCTACACACCGGAATTCATTTTCTTCCCACCACATCACATCGTAGATGCCAGGATGTGATTTTAAAATAATATTTATATAGTTTTGCAGCACCATAATATGATGAGTAATATCAAGCTTTCTAAATAGAAATTTTCTTAAAATTGGAGTATTTGGAGAAATAAAAATTGCGAATCCATTGCTATATTCTTCATAAACGCTGATTCCAAGATACATTGTTATTTCAGGTAGTGGAATCTCAATTTGCCATCCCCATTTCTCACTATATAGTTCTATATTTAAATGATATCTATTCTTTAATATACTAAAAATATATTGCGCAATATCTTCAGTTTTTTGAACTAAAATACCGCCTTCATTAGCATAAGATTTTTGATCATATAATTGATAATCATCAAATTTAAATTCAACAATTGTCTTTAACATTCTTAAGTTCCCTATATAAAATACTCATATTTTTTTTAATTATTATTAAGTTCATTCAATTATTTTAAAGCAAAAAACGTTTTAATATCTAGAGTAATATTTATTTTTACATTTTCATTAAATAAAATTTGATCTATTTATTATTTTTAAAACTAATTATGTATAAAGTCTCATTTAAATAAAAAAGGAGCTGAATAATCAGCTCCTTTTTTGTACTAAATCGACATATTAAGTCAATTGAGCAGCTTGGATTTTCTTAGTATCAACTTGATCAGCTTCTTTAGTATATTCGCTCATCTTATCGAAGTTTAAGTATTTGTAAATGTCAGCAGATGCGCTGTCAATTTGTGACGCATACTGTTGATATTCTTCTGGGCTTGGTAATTTACCAAGAACCGCAGCTACAGAGGCAAGCTCAGCAGACGCTAAGTAAACATTTGCACCTTGACCTAAACGGTTCGGGAAGTTACGAGTAGAAGTCGATACACAAGTTGTGTTCGGTGCTACACGTGCTTGGTTACCCATACATAATGAACAACCAGGCATCTCTGTACGTGCACCAGCACGGCCATAGATGTTGTACAAGCCTTCTTCCATTAATTGATGCTCGTCCATACGAGTTGGTGGAGCCAACCATAAACGAGTAGACAATGAGCCACCAGGTACTTTGTCAAGTAACTGACCAGCTGCACGGAAGTGACCGATGTTCGTCATACAAGAACCGATGAATACTTCATCAATCTTGTCGCCTTGAACGTCAGAAAGAAGTTTCGCGTCATCTGGATCGTTCGGGCAGCAAAGAATTGGCTCTTTGATATCAGCTAGGTCGATTTCGTAAACTTTTAAGTATTCAGCATCCGCATCCGCTTTTAACAAGCTTGGGTTATCTAACCACTTCTGCATGTTTTCAGCACGACGAGCAAGTGTACGTGCATCGCCATAACCTTCTGCAATCATCCACTTCAACATAGTGATGTTAGAACGTAGGTATTCAGCAACTTTCTCTTCAGAAAGTGTGATTGAACAGCCTGCAGCAGAACGTTCAGCTGACGCGTCAGAAAGTTCGAATGCTTGTTCAACAGTCAAGTCATTTTCCATTTCTGATAAATCGATCTCAAGGATACGACCAGAGAAGATGTTTTTCTTACCTTTCTTCTCTACAGTTAAATCACCCGCTTGAATTGCATAGTAAGGAATTGCATGTACAAGGTCACGTAAAGTGATACCAGGTTGCATTTTACCTTTAAACTTAACAAGTACAGACTCAGGCATATCAAGTGGCATAACACCAGTTGCTGCTGCGAACGCAACAAGACCTGAACCCGCTGGGAATGAAATACCGATTGGGAAACGAGTATGTGAGTCACCACCAGTACCTACTGTATCTGGAAGTAACATACGGTTTAACCAAGAGTGGATAATACCGTCACCTGGACGTAGAGATACACCACCACGGTTCATGATGAAGTCAGGTAATGTATGGTGAGTTGTTACGTCAACTGGTTTTGGATACGCAGCAGTGTGACAGAAAGACTGCATCACTAAGTCAGCTGAGAAGCCCAAGCACGCTAAGTCTTTTAACTCATCACGAGTCATTGGACCTGTTGTATCTTGAGAACCAACAGTTGTCATTTTAGGTTCACAGTAAGTCCCTGGACGGATACCTTGGCCTTCTGGTAAACCACATGCACGGCCAACCATTTTTTGAGCTTGTGTGAAGCCTTTGCCAGTGTCAGCAGGTTGTACTGGGGTACGGAACAATGTAGACGGTGCAAGACCTAATTCTTCACGTGCTTTAGCAGTTAAACCACGACCAATGATCAAGTTAATACGACCACCAGCACGTACTTCGTCTAAAAGTACAGGAGTTTTAAGTTCTGCTTCAGAGATTTGTACACCATCTTTAAAAGCAGTTACTTTTGCAGCAGCATGGTCAATCTTCAATACTACTTCGTCGCCCATGTTCATGTTAGCAACGTCGATTTCTACAGGTAATGCACCTGCATCTTCCATAGTGTTAAAGAAAATTGGAGCGATCTTAGAACCTAAGCACACACCACCATCTTTTTTGTTTGGGATGTGTGGAAGTTCATCACCAAAGAACCAAAGAACAGAGTTAGTTGCAGACTTACGGCTTGAACCCGTACCAACAACGTCACCTACGTAAGCAACTTGATTGCCTTTCGCGATAAGTTCTTTAATTTGGCTTAATGGACCAACTTCACCTGGTTTTTCAGGGTTGATACCATCACGCTCGTTTTTCAACATCGCATTTGCGTGTAATGGAATGTCTGGACGGCTCCAAGCATCTTGAGCTGGAGACAAGTCATCAGTGTTTGTTTCACCAGTTACTTTAAACACAGTGATTTTGATTTCTTCTGGAACGTCAGGACGGCTAGTGAACCACTCTGCTTCAGCCCAAGATTTTAAAACAGCTTTAGCAGCTTCATTACCAGCTTTTGCTTTATCTGCTACGTCATGGAATGCATCAAATACAAGAAGAGTTTTCTTTAATGCTTCAGCGGCTAAGCCTGCAAGTTCAGCATTGTCAAGAAGTTCAACAAGTGGTGCTACGTTATAACCACCTAACATAGTACCGAGTAAGTAAACTGCACGTTCTTTAGAAACGAGTGGTGAAGTTGCTTCGCCTTTTGCAATCGCTGCCAAGAACGCTGCCTTTACGTAAGCTGCTTGGTCAACACCTGCAGGAACACGGTTTTCAAGCAAATCAACCAAGAACGCTTCTTCGCCTGCTGGTGGATTTTTTAGTAATTCAACAAGCTGAGCTGTTTGAGCGTCATCAAGTGGCTTCGGTGGGACTCCGAGTGCGGCACGTTCTTCAACGTGTTGGCGGTAAGCTTCTAGCACGGTGTTCATTCCTCTTTTTTTGAAAAATTACTTGCAAATTCCAGCTTTCTTAAAAGCTTCACAAGTAATATGGACTACAAAAGTTTACTAGAGTTCAAGGTAAAAGTTAATGAGCGCGGGGTGTTTCTCCGTGATGCCCATTATTTTGTATCTAAATACCCGTGTATAAATAATGAGCATATTGGGCTAACTTGAACTATTTTTAAGCAAAATGAGCTTTAGCTGGATAGAAATTCAATAATCTGCTCTTCAATTAGAACGATTTATATTTTGGCATTTTGTCATGAGGTGTTGCCAAACATTCATCCATCATTTGCTTTCTAACTTTTTCTTGAATTGCTTGAGAATCTTTTGTCAGTTCTTCTTTTGGAATTGCGTAAACTTTTTCAATAATATTAAGTATGAATTTTTTAGTTATCTCATCTTCAATCTTATTTGCATGCTCGACAGCCTGAGTTTTTTCAATAGCTTGTTGACGATCAAAAACAATACTTCTAGCTGCATTTCCTACACTAGTACAAAAGCCGTGCCACTGCTCTTCTGGCGTTAACGGCTTCTTTTCTGAACAACCGACAAAGAACAAACTCACTGCAATCCATAAAATCTTTTTCATCACTTCACTACACTAATTATTGCTGTTCATATCATACGGAAAATCATCATTTTTGCAAAAACTGCTATAAAAAAACCGAGATAGCACAACCTCGGTCTTTTATTTCAGGCACTAGAAATGCCAGTTTCATGATTCGGATTAATTAAAGAACTTAATATCCGTAGGTGTTGATATTTTTGCTGCATCACCAGCTGGTTTTAAGGTGCCATTTTTTGCGTCAAAACGGAATAAACTAATGTTATTACTAAAAACATTGGTCACATATAGATATTTACCAGATGCATCGAATGAGAGCGCGCGTGGTTCAATACCATTGGCTTCATAAACTACTGGTTTACCAAGCAATCCATTCTGTTGGATTTTAAATACCAAGAGTTTATTGTCCGCCCCCCGATTGGCAGCAATCACATATTTACCATTTGGACTAAGAATAATTCCACTCGCACTCTTAAATTCAGGTGTTTTGTCCTCATGGATCAGTTTCAGCTCAGCCACTTTTTTCAAATGACCATCTTGCACGTTAAATGTCACAATCTCACTTCGCATTTCTGCGGTAACGTACGCTTGTTTGCCATTTGGTGAAAAGACCATATGGCGTGGGCCAGAACCATGGATAAAATTCACATCTCGAATGCTATCCGCTTCGAGTGGTTGAGGCTTGTTAGGGTTATAACGGAAGGTGTAGATTTTGTCATTTCCAAGATCGCTAGCATATAGATACTTACCGTCTGGGCTGAAGGTTGTCGAATGTGCATGACCACTGTCCTGACGACCTTTGACGTGACCAGAGCCTTCGTTAAAAACGATATTTTGTACTTTTTCACCTAAATGGCCATTTGGTAAAATTGGTAAAACAGCCACACCACCACGACCTTTATCAAATGCCGAATAGTTCGATACAAACAGGAATTTACCGTCCAAACTGATTGATGCATGTGTTGGGTGCCCACCATGGCTATCCACAGTGTTCAACACTTCCACCTTTCCATTTTGAATTGATAATGCAGTCACCGCTCCTTCATTTTCTTCATTAGTGGTATATGCAAAACGCCCATCTTTCGACTTCACAATCCAAGAAGGACTTTTCATTTTCAACACATTAACTGGAGTTAAAGTTCCATCGCTATTTACTTGAAGCTGATACAAACCTTCACTGGCTTGTTTTGGTTTTTGCACAAGTGGCGCATCAGGAATTGATGTCCATGTTCCGACTAAAGCAATTTGTTGTTGTGCGGCATTTACGGCGGAACCCCATCCCAATGATAAAAGCGTCAATGACAATGTTGCTGTTAACTTTTGAATTAGTTCACGATATTTAATATTTGTATCGCTTTCCTTGCTATATTTAATTTCAACACAAGTATCTATTTTCACTAGTATATCCTTGAAAAATTACCTTATTTGCACTTATCAACAAGGTATTATTAATTTAATTTCGTTTGATAATTCTGAAAACTAATTTATAAAACAGCAATTTTCAAGTGAATTTTCTTTAATCATAAGCCTGATCAAGGTTTACGGACGTAAAGGAGAATGGATCGTGTATAAGATAAATATTCAAATTTTTAAGTCTTATGAAGATATTATCAAATAAAAAGCCCACTTGAGGTGAGCTTTTTATTTATGAGTCGTATTGAAACCCATTAAGGCATTTCCGATACTAACGTACTTTTAATGTTTGATTTCCAACCACTAAAAACGCCAGTTATAGAAAAGGTCGATTGCTCTTTCTAAAGACTGACTCGCTTCTAGATATAAACGTCGATTCATTTGATAACGTAAAGTGAGTTTATTTACTGGCGTAAATACTCCGACACCATAACGAATAAACAGATCTGGTGTGATATAACCCGTTAAACTCACTTGCGTATCATCACCTGTACCTTGTGCATCTAAAGCAAGGCCGCTCAAACCGAACGTACGTCCAATCTGATTCGTTAAAGCACGTGTACCACCTAAGCCCATACTAATACCTGCAGCCGCAATGGTGTTGTTTACATCAGATTTAAAGCCCTCTGCATTACTCAAGCCACTCGAACCTTCATTAATACGTCCAGTAACAAGCGCATTTAATGCTTCTTGTTCAGATAGACCTGCATCGTTATAAACCTGAATGTTTGGTGATGTCGCCGTACCTGTTACACGAACACCAACCATACTACCCTGAACATTTTTATTCGCATCGATATCTAAAGTCGGGTTTGCCAATGGTCCATTAAAACGGGCAATTGCTCGGTTCAAGTCTAGACTTTGTCCATAAGCTTCAATTTTCACTTTTTGGCTAACACCAATCGCGCCGTTAGCTCTCATTGCCGTCTCATAACCACGTTGGCTCAAGTTTAGACGGCCAACCAATGGAATATTACTGTTAAAGCCTTGGAATATGACTTGTTTTCCAATATTAACAGAAATATCAGCTCGAATATCCCAAGGTTTAGCAGCCCGTAAAATTGCAAGTGGGTCTTGACCTTGGCGTACGATACGAACATCTGATGAGGTATTAATAATTGGTGCAGTTGTTTCAGGCATTGAAATACGTGCGCGAGGAACATCTACAGATCCTTTTAAACTTAATCGCTTATCAAAAGGATACATATCAAGTGTCAGGTTCGGGTTGGCAATTGCGGTAATTAATGGAGCTTGACGCACCAATAAATTATCACCTTTCAGATTTAATTGAAGGCGTGGTGCATCTTTCCATTCAAAACTACCCTTAAGTAAACCCACACCTTGTCCACTGTTAAATGCTCCATCAATTGTTGCCATATCTTGACGAATTGATGAGTAAACCTGAACATTGGTTAAATTAACTGGCAAAGAAATCATACTGATTGCACCATTTTTCAGACGCATTTCACCAGTAAACTGAGGTTGAGTTAACGTACCGTTGATTTTACCCGCCAAGGCTAAGGTACCACTCATTGAACGGACATCTTGGATAAATGGTTTTAAGACTTTTAATTGGACATCATTAAAAGCCACCTCACCATGCATTGGCATTGATGACTGGAATGGATTAACAATAACGTTCGCATAACCCGTACCAATATCAGGTGTTTTAACATCAACTCGGAATAACAGCCCTTCTGATACACTTTTTGCAATCACACCCAATTCATCATAAGCCAGAGTAGTTGCAGGGTCTTGCGGATCTTCAGCGGCTAAACCAATTTCACCTTTACGCGTAATTAAACGTGCATCAAGTTTTGGATTACCACCATTTACCCATGATGCCTTGGCATAGCCATTTAATTGTCCAGTCATTGCCAAACCTTCTGGCATAAATGCCGCGAAGTCGCTTAAATCCATGTTCTGAGTTACAAAGGAAACATTACCTCGTGCTTTACTCACTCGTACTGGCTGATCGAAACAGAGTTGACTGTTAGTACTTTGCCAGCAATGTTGACCCACATATAGCTCAGACTTAGCAGAAGAAAAAATTACTGGAGCATTTTGATTTTGTGCCAGACGGATACGTCTTGAATCAAAACTTCCTTTTTGGATTTGTCCTAACCAATCATTATTTTGGTTAAAACCGCCAGCTAACTGAACATAGAATTTAGAAATACTATTATTGCCGAGTACTTTCAATAAATGCGCTTTTCTTGTTCCTGTTAAATTCACTTCCGCAGACTGAATTTGTCTATTTCCGCTACGCAAATTATCTAATTTTGCGGTTAATTGAGTCGGTGTTGTTTCCGAAGTTGGAAGCTCACCTTGAATACTCAATCTCTTTACGCTGACTAGTGTATTAAAAGCAAAATTATCTACTGCAATATTTGCTGTTGCTTTTAAACGTGGTTGAGATTGAACATTCAGATCACCATAAGCTCGACCACGTAGCCCTGGATATAACTCGTAGAGTGCTGGTGCATTCAGCTTAATTTTTAGATTTTGTGCATTGCCCGTAGCTTGTAACTGGTTCTGCCCATACACTAAAAATAAGTTATTTGCTTCAAACTGCTGAGGTAAAAAGCCATTTTGATTGGAATCCATCAATAGAGATAGATTACCTTTACCTCGAACAGGTTTATTATTTAAAAAGCCTGCAAGATTCAATTGCTGAATATTAATTCGCTTCAAGTGATCAGACCAAACCCCTTGAGTTTTCAGATTCCCTGAAATTTCACCTTTAACAGTTGAGGCAAAATATTGAGGTTTAAAGCGTACCAATGAACTATTAATATCCCATGCGATACGGTCTTTTAAATTTACAGAACCAGTAGCATAGATTTTCCCAGCCACACCATCATGTTGTAATTGGCTAATTCGAATAAAATCCGGTGTGCCGGCTATAGAAAACTTCAACAAACCATTTGCTTGTTTTAAGGCTTTTAAAGACCCGTCATAATTAACTGCAAAGCCTTTAAAACCGCCACCAGCTTTCACATCATGAAATAATAATGCAGCAGTACTTTTTCCACCTAAACTTACAGTTTCTTGACCTGCTTGAGCCAATCGACCCGTTAAATCAATTTTCTCAAATTGGATAATTTGCTGGTTTGGTTTAGCAAAACCATTTGCCTTAATTGAACCATTTAACAAATTAACTGGCGCTGCGGCCTGAATACTTTGCGGATTAAAATCTTTTGCATTTAACAAAGCATTCCAAGCGAGCTGACGTTTTTCAGTAGGTAATAAAACTTTAGCCTGACCCGTTAAGCTACCTTTTTCAGCAGTGAAACTAAAATTAGGAACATTTAAGATATTATCTTTAACATTTAAATTGGCTAGATATTGTCCTGCTGGCAATAAAGTTTTTTCATGCTGATATACTTTTGTTGCAACTTTAATATCTTGCTGACCCTCACGTAATGTTAAATCGACTTGCCCATTATCACTGCTTAACCATCCAATATAAGGCATTGCACGGTCTATTTTCGTCCAAGCTACATTCATGAGCATTGGCTGAGGTTTATTATTCTTTTCTGGAGCCTGATTAAGTTTGAGTTTCCACGACTCATACCGGTCAAAATCAATGTTAGCAAATAATTCTGTACCTTTTTCCAAAGACCCAGTTGAGGCAACAGCCGCATCTAAACTTGGCGGTAAAAAGTCTTGAACCACCTGAGGAATTGCTTTGTCTTTAGGATTAATGTGATCTAAACGGCCTTTAATATCCCAAGTAACATGATCTTTCCAATTCACTAGACCTTTAAGGTTAACGGCACCTTTCATAACTTGGCCGTTAAAATTAGTAATATTAAGCTGATGAACCAAATCAGTATTCATTAAAGCGTTGTACTGACCTTCAGGTAAATTTTCACCTTTTAAATCTGTATCAAGTGCCAAATTAAGTTGTTTAATATCACCTTGAAACTTGATCACACCATTTTTTGCAAAGAGTTTTTGCTCTTCTAGCAAAGGTAAGTGATAGTTTTTTAGCAATAATTCTCCCTGCATTGGAACTTCATCGCGAACAGGATGCAGTACAACCCAACCCGTCAATAGATCAGGAGTGGTTGTTGCTACACCAGCTTTTAAAGTATCTAAACTTCCGCGAGCTGCAACTTTAATATTTTGAATATTTAAACTGTTTAAAGATGGGATTCTTAAATCTGCCGTAGCATTTAATGGATATTTACCACTAAAATCCATTTTCCCTGTCGCGTTATGGACTGAGAGATAGCCCATATCCATACTGGATTTTTCAAACTCTAGTTTGGTCTCTGACCAGAGCGCATCTTGCAAATGAACGTCATGAAAACTTATATCTGAGGTTGCTAATTTAATCTCTAAATGATCAACATCCCCTTCATCTACCCGCAAGACGAAAGGTAATTTAATCGGTTTAAATTCAAAAGGTTTACCAGAAGGCGGAGTTTTATTAATAATACGTAAGTTACGTACATCCGCATGGCTTAAATGCACTTCTTTTTCTAATAATAAAGAGCGCCATCCTAAACCTACATCAGCTCGATCTAATGAGACATCAACATCTTTTAATTGCACCAACACATTTTTGAGAATAATGCCCCGCAGTAAGTTGCCACCTTCATATTCATATTTAATTATTTTCTGAGCTTCTAAAACCCGATCTAATAAAAAACGACTTCCGCGATCTGTTGACATCATAATGACCAACGAAGAAGCCAATAATAACAATATGATCAATATCGTCAGTAAGAAGCTACGCAAAATGCGACGCTTCTTCTTAGGAGAGCTAGGTGCCGAAGTGGGCTGCTGTTCTACTTCCGCCATAAAATAAACCTAATAAAATTTTATTTTTAAAGTTGTGGGCCTATAAAGAAATGTAAACGAATCGGATGATTTTCATCTGAAATACCCGAAGCAACATCTAAACGGATTGGCCCGATTGGAGACTTCCAGCGAATTCCGACCCCAACGCTATAAGCCGCCGGATTATTAAAGTCTTTATCGTAAGCATTACCAAAGTCAGAGAAAACAGCTGCTCGCCATCCATCTTTGAACTGATAATTATATTCTAAAGAACCTACAGCTAAAGCTTGGCCCCCAATTTTATATCCATCTACTTCTGGGGAAAGACTCTTATAGTCAAAACCACGAATTGTTTGGTCACCACCAGTAAAGAATCGAAGATTGTACGGAACTTTATCAAAGTCATCCGTAAAGATGTAGCTAAGATCAGATCTACCAACGAATTGGTGATCATCATTTTCACCTAGAGAATAAATAAATCTCCAACCTGCACTCGCAATTGCCATATTGGCATCAGATAGTAAACTCTCACTACCTAGTTCTAATTTATAGGTTTGTTTAAAAGCTTTGGTTGGGTTTAAACGTGTATTACTCGAGGTTTTAGATGTTTCATAACTAAATAATAATGCTTCTTGCTCAGATGCAGCCGTTTTAAATGCATCCGGTAACTCAGAAATATCAACATCCCCTTGTTGGGTCAAACGGTCTAAACGATAGCGGACCCCAATAGTATGTTGCCAATTTCCTAATGGACGTTTGATTACGCGCTCGCCACCCACAACAGCAGATTCAGTTAACAGACTTACATCTGGACCAATATCATCACGTGTTTCACGCTCATATCCGCCGACAATATTAAAATAGTCATTTAACGGGTGTTTATAAGGAATACTATATCGGCCATCAATAGATTGACGAATTTGTGAGACTTCCAAGTTGGCATCAAAAGAATGACCATACTTATTTACAATAGAACGGCGATACTGACTACGTAGACGCGCCCCCGTATCGGTGCCGTAACCAATACCAGTTTCCAAACTATTTAGCTTATCTGCATTTAAAGTCACAATAACCGGAATTCTTTTTGTTTCTCTGGCTTGGGCTTGTAAACGGTCTTGTTCTGTTTCTTGCTCGTCTTGTGAAACTGCTGCACTTTGCAACATCGCTGTTTGAGGCTCTGCCTCTTTTGCATTTTGTGTGCCAGCAAACTGTTTTTCATCTACTACGTTTTGTGTAACTTCTTTATTCGACGTTGCTAATTGACGCGCTTTAGCAAGTTGTCGTTGTTCTGGTGATAGTAAATTAGACTCATCAACATCGATGTTTTGTTCATCAACCAAAGCTTGTAAATCTGGCGGTAGCTCAAGTGGTTTTTCAATCGGATCTGGTTTAATACTGTCAACCAAGGTGTAATTAAAATAACGTGAGTTGGTTAGATTGTTTGCTAATACATTCACACGCCAGAAGGCATAGTCATCACCCTCTTTCCAAGGTGCCATACTCTCTAATATATTTTGATTTAAAGGTAAAGGTTTCGATGGATCACTCATACGAAACTCGACCTTATCTAATTTATAACGCTCGCCTGTCTCGTAGCGTAAATTGATATCGGCTTTATTTTCTGGTTGACTCACTTTCACGTCGTGTAGTCGCCAATAGGCATCAAAATAACCATTATCAGATGCTGCATCGACAATACGGCTTTTAGTGGTTTCATATAAACCATGGTTAAAGATATCACCGACATCTTGATCAGGAACTAAACGAATAACCTGAAATTGCGGCTGCTTTTCACCTGGACCTGTAAACTCAATATTTTGCTCATTAATCCGTACTGGCTCATTTGGCGTAACTCGGACACGCACCCGAGTCGGACTTAATTTTTCAAATCGGAACTCAGCATTATAGTAACCAACAGCTTGAGCAGCTTGATTACTCAATGTTCTAAGCTGAGGTAAAGCAGCATTAAAGTCTTCAAAAGATTCTTGGGTAAATGTTGATAATTTACCTTTAATATTTTTAGCCAGCACATCTGAAGCGCCTTCCACTTCTGCACTAATACGCGGTACTTGTTCCATCGGAATTGCACGTGGCGGACGCACTTTATTTAAAATACGCTTAAAGAAGCCGGCTTGTTCAGGCGGTTCTTCAACTTCTGGCGTTAATTCAGGTAGTGTTTTCCCAGTCTCATTGGCTTCGACAACAATCTTACTATCAGATTTAATCTCCTGCATGAGCTGATCAATATTTACAGGTGCCTGATTAATTTGATTTAATTCAGATTGAGTTGCATCGCTTACAGTAACTTCAGGCTGTTTTTGTGCCCCATTTTGAAAGTTCTGTGCTTCACTTTTAGCTTCTTCCGCTACCCTATAAATTTCATTTGCCATGTTTTGGTCAACAGGCAAGTCGGGTAAATCTTCAAGATTATCAAGAGTAATTGGCTTAAATTCATCAATTTGATTTGGAAATTGTTCTTGTTGTTGCAATATAGCCAAGCTATCTTGTTGCTGCTGAGCTTGGGTTACAAGTGTAGCAATATCTGTAACTGGAGCGGAGTATTGTTGATTAGTCTGAGTTAATTGTTCAGTTGACTCATCAGATACAGTCTGGTTTAAAGTGGATGAACTATTCTCAACAGAAGTTTGAGCAAAACTTGGCGTTACACAAACACTTAACAACAAGCTGCTACAAATAAGTTTAGGAATGCCCTGCATTTTTAAAATTAAATGCATAGAATGTGAGAGAGTTGACTGTTTAAACTTAATTTTAGAAGGCATAGAAAACTCTAGACTTATTTTTTAATAAAACGCACCAAGGTAAGTGTAAAACTCACTCAAAACCATTGATTTTTCATTTAATCAAGCGTTAAAAATATCATACATGGTTTTCGATGCAAATTAACACTCGGTCACATTTTTTTATAAAACACAATGAAGTTTGCACATGATGAAACAAGATGAGCACCTGATGACCTCACGTCGGTTTGTACCGATGTTTTTTACCCAGTTTTTTGGCGCATTAAATGATAACGTTTTTAAGCAAGCTTTATTATTGGTGATTACTTATGGATGGATTCAGCAACAATCTGCTCCTGTAAGCACACTTAATAATTTGGCAGCCCTCTTATTTATTTTGCCGTATTTCTTTTTTTCGGCAACTGCTGGGCAAATTGCAGATAAATATGAGCGTTCTCAACTCGTCCGTGGCATTAAAATTTTAGAAATCATCATTATGCTCATCGGTACTGCTGGTTTTATGTTGGGTCACTTATGGCTACTTCTTTTCGCTTTATTTTTAATGGGTACACATTCGACATTCTTCGGTCCCATTAAATACGCAATTTTGCCTGAAATCTTAAAACCGAATGAGTTAATGTCAGGTAATGCGCTATTTCAATCTGGCACATCCATGGCAATCTTGTTCGGTATGATTTTAGGTGGTGCCGTAATTGCCTCATCAGATGGAAATTTATTGTGGATTAGTATCACCGTAGTGGCTATTGCTTGCATAGGCTATTTATTTAGTCGCTTCATTTTGCCACAAAAAGTTGCCGCGCCTGACTTAGATATTGATTGGAATTTCATTCGTACCAGTTTCCAAACGATTAAATATGCCAAAAGTTTACCGTTAGTATTTACTATTTTGCTAGGCAACTCATGGTACTGGTTTTATGGAGCGACTTATTTAACTCAAATTCCGCAGTTGACCCAACAAAATCTGCATGCATCAGAAAATGTCGTTAGCCTCTTGCTGACTTTCTTCTCAGTAGGAATTGGTATCGGTTCACTGCTTTGCCGAAAGATTGGCGGTTCAGAAATTAATATTAAAATGGTACCGATCGGTGCAATTGGTCTTACTATTTTTGCGCTTTACCTTGCCGCCAGTTTAGCTTTTGTACCTGAACGAACTGGAGCATTACTGACTTTAAAAGATATTTTCACTCAAGGCTGGGTTTACTACCACGTCATGTTAGCGGTGACTTTACTGGGTATTAGTGGCGGTTTTTATATTGTTCCTTTATATGCCATGATGCAGGCTTACTCACCACGTTCACATCGTGCTCGTGTTGTTGCAGCAAACAACATTTTAAATGCTGTATTCATGGTTTCTTCTGCAATTTTCTCAATCTTAATCTTAAGTGTTTTAAAAATTGATATTAAAATACTATTTATTATTACAGCTGTACTTAGTGCAATCTTTAGTATCTGGCTTCTTGCTCGACTAAAGCCAATGCTTGCCACAGCACATCTTTCTTTGGAGGACTAATTTATGCGCCACTATACTGGAATTGATCAGCTTATTAACTCATTTGATCAAGCATTACGTAGTCTTGTTCCGGGTGCAACAGCAGCACAACGTCAAAACCCAGCTGAAACAGTAGAAACAAAACTTGGTGTAGAGGATGCTCGCCATGTTGCAGGCCTAATGCGTGTTAATCATAGTGGTGAAGTATGTGCCCAAGCGCTCTATCATGGACAAGCCTTAACAGCGAAATTACCCAATGTACGCCGTGAAATGCAGCAAGCAGCAATTGAAGAACAAGACCATTTAGCTTGGTGTGAAGATCGTTTAAAAGAGTTAAATAGCCATACAAGCTTATTAAATCCTATCTGGTATGGCCTCTCATATGGTATGGGCGCTCTTGCAGGTATTGCTGGTGATAAATATAGCTTAGGATTTGTTGCTGAAACTGAGCGTCAGGTAAGCATGCATTTGCAAGACCATTTAAATCAATTACCAGCTCAAGATGAGCGCTCTCGTAAAATTTTAGAGCAAATGAATGAGGATGAGTTGCACCACCGTCATACTGCGCTTGAAGCAGGTGGTGTTGAATTACCTTATGCAGTAAAAATCAGTATGACTGCTATTTCAAAGTTAATGACAAAAACGAGTTATTACCTTTAAAAAACAAAGGATTGATCTTAATCAGATCAATCCTTTTTTCAAATATTATTTTAAACCGTGATCATATTTGAAACGTTCGATATCTCGAATTGAATTCCAATAGTTGCGATTAATACGGTCACGATCAATTTGTAATTCTCTTAAAAGTTTACGATAACGTTCCCGCTCTTCTGGCTTTAATTTTTCGTTATAAGCACTGTCAGAATATTGCTTAAACTTTTCGTCATAACGATCATATTCATTTTTTGCATTATAGTAGTCAGAAGCTGCCTGATAATAAGGTCTTAAACGATTACGCTGCTCAACTGGGCACACATTGATATTGCCACTACCTTCTAAAGCACTATAAAAAATATTTGTTGGCTGGCAATAATACCCTAGACCTTCTTTATATCCCCGTTCATATGACTTTTGATCTGGAACAATATTGGCTTTTCCACATGCTTTGTAATATTGATCTAAACGTGGAGACGAACCTTTTGAACCATCTTTCTCACCCACTAATGACCAATTCGCAGTCTTACATTCTTCTACGCTCATTGCTGCACAACCTGAAAGGCTGATTGCTAGAATGGCTAAACCGATATTTTTCATATTAAGAGAACTCAAAAAAATAAATTAAAAAAACGCAAAAATAAAATTCCAGTAAACACCCTAAAAGGTCCTGCTCTATTCAAGACTTCAAAAATAAGTGATTCACTGGATAAGCCTTAAGTTTAAATCAGTTTGACTATGTCACCAAATTGAAAGGTCATAATTCTTAATATTATTTAATTAAAAAAATCAAATTCGCAGAAATTTGCTCACTCTTAAACTACCTTTATACACTAATTTTACTTAAGATGATTACCTCAAAAATTAATTACAAGTTTATGATTATTAAAAATAAAAAACCAAAACCAATCATAAATTATTCTTTAATCATTTTACTCTTTTTTTACGCGATTAACTTCCAAGGCTAAGGTAGGATTTTAGCTAAATAACCACCAAGGTTTTTTATAATGAGTATGCATATTTACCCAAGTTTAAACTTACAAAATCCTCACTTTAAGGCATTTAAAATATCAGATGATTTTATTCCTCCAACACAACCTCATATTTTCAATTCCGAGCTTTTTTTAAAAGAGGTTGATGAATATTTAAATTTATATCCTCAGACTCAGCACATTGATATTTGTCTGCACGACTTGAACGGACATATTCGCGGGAAACGGATTGATGTTAAAAGTTTAAAGAATCTCTCCAACGGATGTTATTTTCCACTTTCTGTTTACGCCATGAGCCTTGATGGAAAAGTGATTGAAGAGACAGGTTTAGGAAATATATAGGTGAACCAGACAGACTTTGCCTACCCATTTTAGGCAGCTTGCAACCAAGTGCATTATCTCCTGAATTGAATGCTCAGCTTTACCTATCCATGCAAGAAGAAGATGGTTCAGATTGTCACTATGAACCACGCAATATATTAAAAAAGTTATTAAATCAGTTACAGGTTACCAATTATTTTCCTGTCATGGCTGCCGAACTAGAGTTTTATCTTTTCTCACCTCAGCATCAGTCTGAAACCTGCATAGAAAACCAATGTTTCGATATTGATGCGCCGAATAACTATCAGCAGGTCCTAGATGAAGTTGAGAAAGCAGCCCTACTTCAATCTATTGAAATTACCGCTATTGTTGCGGAGTCATCACCTGGACAATATGAATTAAACCTCCAACATAGTCATGATATTTTAAAGCTCTGCGATCAAATTAATGCTTTAAAAAGAATTGTAAAGCAAGTCGCAAGAAAGCATGACTTAACTGCTTGTTTCATGGCGAAACCGAACTTGGCAAAAGCCGGAAGTGGCATGCATTTTCATATGAGTCTGCTTAATCAATATCATGAAAATATATTTAGCTCAGAAGTAGAAAAAGATGAGCTTTCCGTCAAATTACTAAACGCGATTAGTGGACTCATTGAGTTAATGCCTGCATCTATGGCGATTTTAGCGCCTAATATTAATTCTTATAGACGTTTTAAAATTGGTCATCATGTGCCATTAGAAGCCAATTGGGATACCAATAACCGTAATGTCGCAATTCGCATTCCATGCTCAGATGTACAAAATCAACGTTTAGAATATCGTGTTGCTGGAGCCGACTGTAATCCTTATCTGGTTGCAGCGACTATTTTAGCTGGCGTGTCTTATGGCTTATCTCACAAGTTACCACTGCCAAAACCTGCACATCTTTTAAAATTTCAAGACGAGCATATTCTATTAGCCAATACCCAACCAGAAGCCTTAAAAATATTTAAAGGAAGTCTGATTTTAAAAGGATATTTAGGGGCCGACTTTGTAGAGCATTGGTACACAGTGAAACAAGCTGAATATCAAAATATTTACAGCCAAATGACTGAAGCAGAACAACATTGGGATATATAAATAAAAAAAGCTAAAAAACTATAAATCACTTTGCAAACCCTTAGGGAGAAATACCCTAAGGTTTTTTTATATCTAATAATTTTTCTGTTGAGCTAAAAAACGTAATCCAACACCAGGTTCAGTAGCAATATAGCGTGGTTGAATCGCATTATCTCCCAGTTTGCTTCGCAACTTACCCACCAAAATACGTAAATAATGCGTATCTTCCTGATGGGTTGGCCCCCAAAGTTCTTTTAAAAGTTGTGGCTGTGTTAAAAGCTGACCTTGATAGCGCATTAATAACGTCAAAAGTTGAAATTCTTTTCGAGTTAAAGTAATTGGCTGTTGCTCAACCCAAACTAAACGTTGTGTGACATCAACTTTAAGATAACCATCGTCATACACATGTGCTTCTTGCTGAATCGGTTGGTTTCTTAAAATGACACGTATGCGCGCCAAAAGCTCTTGCACACTAAAAGGTTTGGTCATGTAATCATTTGCGCCAGCATCGAGCAGAGCAACTTTTTCATATTCATCGGCACGTACAGATAACACAATGACAGGTACATTCGACCAGCTACGTAATTCTTGGAGTACTTCTTTCCCGTCTAAATCGGGTAAGCCTAGGTCAAGAATAACCAAATCAGCACCTTGGGTCGCCAATGTTTCTAGGCCTTTGTAACCCGTTTCGCAGAGCGTGGTTTTGTATTTTTGTGTTCTTAAGGCGATGTCTAAAAATTTACGGATTTGAGGCTCATCATCAATAATCACAATACGTGTTTCTACAGGTGATGTTTCTGAACTTATCATGACTTTACAACTTATTCTTTTACTGGATGAATGGGTAATCTGATTTGAATTAAAGTACCTTTATTTTGGCGCCCTGAAAATGCTTCTATTGTACCCATATGAGCACCAATAATCGCTTTTACGATTGTAAGCCCTAAACCTGTACCAAATTTTCCACGATCTCCGCGCTCCATGGTGTAAAACATATCAAAAATGCGGTTTCTTTCGTCTTCAGGAATTCCCGCACCTCTATCTTCAATTTCTATTTTTACTTCATCCTCTGATGAAAGATGAGCACGAATCATGACTGGTTCATCTGGAGGTGAAAAGTTTGCTGCATTTTCTAAAACATTAAAAATGGCTTGCTCTACCAGTGCTGGGTGTACATATAAACTAATCGCTTGTTCAGGTAATTCAACCGACACTTGAGTATCTGGTTTATAGCGCTTTAAACGGCGGGTTGCAGAACCAATTAATTCATCCACACCAATCCAGTCTCTTTTTAAAGATAGACCTTCATGCCCCAAACGTGTCATATCAAGTAGATTTTGAATATAACGGTCTAAGCGTTCGCCTTCTAAATGAATGGTTTCGAGTAAATCCTGTTGGTCTTGTTCTGACATATCAGCTTTAAAATGGGCAAGCGTGTCTGCTGCACCAATAATAGAAGCAAGCGGTGAACGTAAATCATGCGATACCGAAGATAATAAAGCCGAACGTAATCGCTCTGTTTCACTGGTGACTTTTGCTTGTTCAAGTTCATTGACCAATTGGGTGCGAAGAGCTGCTTGTGCAATATACTCAATTACACTTTCCGTCAGTTTCTTTTGCTCAAAATTTAGAGAAACCACATCATCCTTAAAGTAAATTCCCACAATACCTAGGCTATTTTTTTGCTCTAAAAGAGGTAAAAACCACCAGTTTGACTGACTGAGTGTATCGGTAAAACGTCCACATGGTTGTTGATGTTTTAAGCACCAATCTGCCGCGACTTTTTCTTTATCGCTTAGCTCTATATCAGATGAAATGACTCTATCTTGAATAGAAATCCACACCTTCGTTTGAAGTTGGGTTTCTAAAGTCATACGACCTGTTTGCATAACCTCTTCAAGATTTACTGCACTAGAAAGTTTACGCGCTAAGTCTTGCATTACCGTAGTGTAGGCATTTGCTGCTTTTAAGGATAAAACCTGCTGACGTAATTGAGAGGCCAAACGCCCAGCAATTAAAGCTGCCGCAAAAAAAGCCACGACAGTAACTACACCCTGGTGTGCTGAAATTTGTAAGGTAAAACGTGGAGCAATAAAGAAAAAATTATAGGCTAAGAAACAAATAAGAGCGGCTACTACAGCAGCGAGCATTCGAGTTCTGGTTGCTACAATTAAAACTGAAATAATGAAAATGACGGAAAAGTCTTCAATACCTAAGAGAACTTCGGCAAAGTGAGCGATAAAAATACTGGCACATGTAACAGCTAGAACAAAAATACTTTCTTTTAATGATAAAAATGATGGCTTTTCAATTTGAGTTGTTTTTTTTGTACCCTGTTCTGGATGCAAAATGGTTAAAGCAATCGAGTTTTCTTGATTTAATAATTGCTGAGCTAAATTTTTCTTAAATAACTTTAACCACCACGGCGAAATACTTTTACCAATGACTAAATTGGAAATACCTCGATCAACGGCGGCATCCATTAATACTGACGCAACTCGATGGCCATATAAAACTTCTGTTCGACCACCGAGTTGCCGGGCCAATTCAAATGCACGATCAATCTCAATATATTCTTTTTTATATGAATTTGCTGAACTCTGTCCAAAGTCCAAACTTTTAGCAACATTCACTACAGTCCACGTAGCACCATTACGCTCTGCTAATCGACAACCTGCTCGTACTAAATACTCAGAAGAACCTTGTCCATCTATCGCAATCATCAATTCATTTTGCAGTGAGATAGACTTCAAACCTTTAGAAGCATAACTCTCTTTTAAATCTGAATCGACATGCTCAGCAACGCATTGCATTGCCAGTTCACGTAATGCTGTTAAATTTGAAATGCTAAAAAAGCCTTGCAATGCCAGATTCGCTTGCTCTGGCACATAAACTTTTCCTTGGTGGAGCCTTTCAATCAGTTCACTGACGGGTAAATCAATTAAGCGAATGTCTCGAATACGATCAAATACCCGATCTGGTACCGTTTCATTTACTCGAATCCCCGTAATCTGGTAGACCACATCATTTAGGCTTTCTAAATGCTGAATATTAATGGTCGTAAATACATCTATACCTGCGTCTAGCAATTCATTGACATCTTGCCACCGTCTTTCATGACGACTATTCGGTACGTTGCGATGAGCCAACTCATCGACCAAAACAATTTCTGGATGCCGAAGCAGAATAGCATCCAAGTCCATTTCTTCTAATGTATGCCCCTGATATTGCATTTCCTTTCTAGCAATTTCAGGTAAGCCTTCCAAACTTTTTAGAGTTTCTATTCTTCCGTGGGTTTCAACAATACCAACAACAACATCTGTGCCCTGTTGAAATAACTCTTTGGCACGGGCAAGCATGGCATAGGTTTTTCCAACACCAGGTGCCGCACCTAAAAAGACCGTTAGTCGACCGGCTTGATATCTGTTGACATGATTTAATAAGGCCTCAGCCTGATTTTCGCGATTGCTTTGCACTTGATATCATCCGGTAAACTAACAACTTTATTTTTAAGTTAATGTGTAGATTGTAATTGATCTAAAGCAATATTGAGCTGTAATACATTAACACGAGCTTGCCCCAATACACCAAACTGCTTCGGTTCAATATGCTTTTGCAAAAGCTCTTCCACAATCTTAGGGTCTAAATGACGCGCTTGCGCCACTCGAGCAACCTGTAACTGAGCAGATTCAGGACTAATATGCGGATCAATACCACTCCCCGATTTAGTCACCAAATCAGTTGGAATTGGTGTATTACCTGTGTGATCTTGTTTTTTCACCACAAGACTCTGAGCATCAATTTGTTGCTGTAGTTCAGGATTAGTACGAGCTAAATTTGTACCCGCCATAGCCATCGGGTCATAAGCGACTGCTGAAGGACGTGGATGAAAATAAGCCTCTCCCACAAATGGCTGAGCGACTAATTTTGACCCTAAAACTTTATGATCTATTTCAATCAAACTACCATTCGCTTGATTGTTAAATAGCACCTGTCCCGCACCTGTAGCAATCGCACTATAAACAGCACCACAGCCAACTAAGGTAAAAATTAATAATCCCAAAGATGCTCTTAAGGCCTGACCCAAATTTGCTTCTGAATTTTGTGCATAAGTTTTCATTTCAAACTCCAGATTACAAACCAAATAATTGAACAATCACAACATCAATCGCTTTAATGGCAATGAATGGTAGAACCACGCCACCCACACCATAAATCAACATATTTCGACGTAGTAACTGAGTTGCCGTTGACGGTTTAAATTTCACGCCTCGGAGTGCGATTGGAATTAATAGCGGAATAATAATCGCGTTAAAAATTAATGCAGATAAAATCGCACTGCTTGGACTTGCTAAGTGCATTACATTCAATACTTGCATTTGTGGAATCGCAGCAGCGAACAATGCAGGCAAGATGGCAAAGTATTTAGAGACGTCGTTTGCTAACGAAAATGTTGTTAAAGCACCACGGGTAATCAGTTGCTGTTTCCCAATCTCAACTACAGCGAGTAGTTTGGTCGGGTCAGAGTCTAAATCGACCATATTGCCGGCTTCTTTTGCAGCTTGTGTACCCGAGTTCATGGCTAAACCGATATCGGCTTGTGCTAATGCTGGCGCATCGTTGGTTCCGTCACCGACCATTGCAACTAAACGACCTTGTTGTTGTTCGGTGCGAATACAAGCCAATTTGTCTTCTGGTTTTGCTTCGGCAATATAATCATCTACACCAGCTTCAGCAGCAATCGCGGCCGCAGTTAATGGGTTATCACCTGTAACCATGACAGTTTTAATACCCATTTCTCTTAAACGGGCAAAACGTTCTTTAATGCCGTGTTTAATTACATCTGAAAGCTCAATCACACCCAATACATGATGTTGATTTGCTACCACTAATGGTGTTGCACCTTTTTTAGCAACTTGTTCAACACGTGCTTTTAACTCTAAATCTCGAGAATAATCTTCATCTACAAACTTTAAGATTGCATCTAAAGCACCTTTACGAATTTGCTCACCATTCGGTAAATTCACACCAGAAATTCGAGTCGAAGCACTAAAAGAGATAAATTCGGCTTGCTCAGGTTCTTGCTGTTTTAAACCTTGCTCTTTTGCTAACTTAACAATCGACTTCCCTTCTGGTGTTGGGTCAGCAAGTGAACTTACCCAAGCAGCAGCTCTCAACTCAGACTCGGTTACCGAAGTTAAAGGATAAAAAGAAGTTGCTTGACGGTCACCATAAGTAATGGTTCCTGTTTTATCGAGTAAAAGCACATCAATATCACCCGCGACTTCTACCGCTTTACCTGATTTCGCCAAAACATTGGCTTTGAGGGCACGGTTCATCCCTGCAATACCAATCGCAGGTAACAAGCCACCAATGGTTGTAGGAATCAGGCAGACCAATAATGCCACGAGCACAACTGGATCAAGTTCAATATGCAAATACTTGGCAATAAATGGCAAGCTAATCACGACAATTAAAAACGTGATTGTCATCACCATTAACAAGAAGCCAAGTGCAATCTCATTCGGAGTTTTCTGGCGATTTGAGCCTTCAACCAAAGCAATCATACGGTCTAAGAAACTTTGACCAGATTCAGCAGTCACTTGCACAACAATACGATCTGTAAGTACTTTGGTTCCGCCAATAACACCTGAACGGTCTGTTCCAGCTTCACGTAACACAGGTGCTGACTCACCTGTAACAGCCGATTCATTAATAGTGGCAAAGCCTTCTACAATCTCACCGTCGGCAGGAACAAGCTCACCTGCATGTACTTCAATAAAATCATTTAAATGAAGTTCAGTAGCTGCGATTTGAGTGGTTTGACGGTCTGTCAAAGAGTTGAGTCTTCGAGCCGTTAAATTGTCTCTTGCTGCACGTAATGAAGATGCCTGCCCACGGCCTCTGGCCTCTGCAACTGCTTCGGCATAGTTAGCAAATAAAATCGTAATAAACAGAATTGCTGTAACCACTAAACCAAATAATAGCGTGGTGTAACCCAAGACTGTACTAATTGCAGTAACCACTGTTCCAAGCCATACAATTGCCATCACAGGGTTTTTAATTGCATGCTGCGGTAGCAGTTTCACAAATGCATTTTTCCAAACTTCAAAATTTGGCACTGCCATGGTTTGTTTATGGCTATTTACATGAGTTTGTGTATTCATTTTCACTCGCCTCCTTAGCCTTTAACCAACAAAAGTTGATCGGCAATAGGCCCAAGGACAAGAACTGGCATAAATTGTAATAAGGTAAGCAACACAACAATCGTAATCAGCGTTAAAGCAAAGGTTGGAGTTTCAACCTGAAGACTACCTGCTGTTTCGGGTGCTTTTCTTTTTGCTGCTAAACGTGTTGCAATCATTAATGGCAAAATTAATGTCGGGAAGCGTCCTAACAGTAGAGCAATACTACAAGTAACATTCCACCATACAGTGTTGTCTCCAAGACCTTCGAAACCTGAACCATTGTTTGCAAATGCAGAAACATATTCGTAGAACACTTGGCTAATACCATGTGGTCCTGGATTACTAATTCCAGATATGTCTGGAACGCTGAGGCTTAATGCGGTAAATGCAAGAATGACTAAAGGTTGAATCAAAATAATAATCGCGAGCAACTTAATTTCTGCGGCTTCAATCTTGCGCCCAAACAATTCAGGGGTACGACCTGTCATTAAACCTGCAATAAATACTGCGAGTAACAGATAAATCATAAACTGTTGCAGACCACAGCCCACACCACCCCAAATGGCATTAATCAGCATGTTAATGAGTTCGACTAAACCGGTAAGCGGTGCAGAAGAATCATGCATCATATTGACCGAGCCGTTATTCACCTGCGTAGTGATCGCTGCCCAAACTGCTGATGCAGCTGGTCCAAAACGTTGTTCTTTACCTTCCATTACGGCAAGTTGAGATGCTGTCGATGACATACTCTCAGACCAGACAGCCGCCGCACCTGAAATAATCGACATGAAAAGCATGCTACCAAACACAAAGTAAGCAAACTTTTTACGCTGGGTAAAATGCCCAACCATAAAAATCACGGTAAGTGGAATAAGTAATATCGCAATCATTTCTAATAAATTAGAAAGTGGTGTCGGATTTTCTAAAGGCACACTACTATTTGGACCATACCAACCACCACCATTACTCCCCAATTGCTTAATCGCTACCATTGGTGCAACTGGCCCTAAAGGAATTTTTTGGGTTTGAACTGTATTGGCTTTATCAATCAGCTGTACTTCTGGCCCGCCTTGGAAAGTCGCTGGTACGCCTTGGCTGTTGAGCAATAAAGACCAGACAAAACAGAGCGGAAGCAAGAATCGGACTGTAGGGCGAATTACATCTGCCCAATAGTTCCCAATTAAAATTTGGTCTGGCTGTTCGGCAACATCGGCTGCAATATGGCTTGGGCGCTGATAAAAGAAAGCTCTTAAGGTCGCGACCACCAAAGCCAGCCCCATCATTGGAGTAATGACTTGCAAGCCCACAATACCTGTCATTTGCGACAAATAAGATAACTGAGCTTGGCCAGAATAATGCTGTTGATTGGTATTGGTTAAAAATGAAATAACCGTGTGTAATGCTAAATCCCAACTCATATTTGGTGCATGATTTGGATTTAATGGTAGCCATGCTTGTGTCATAAAAATAGCAAAAACGGCCACAGCTAGAACAACACAGCTCACAACAAATGCTAGCGAATATTGTTTCCAGTTCATTTGTTGTTGTGGGGATATACCTAATAAGCGATAAACAGGATTTTCAATCCAGCGAAATAATCCATCACCCCCCATCGGCTGATTTGTCATCACTTTGGATAGATATTTACCGAGGCACCATGCTAGAAAAATAGCAATAAATAAAACAAGTATAAGTTCTAACATGGCTATTCTCCTCTATACCCCTTGGCTTGATTTGCCAAACTGGAAATAAGGAGAGATGAAGAAATATCATTTGTTTTAAGTCCGCATAAGACAATGCCAGACTGATGCAAGATGCGCATTTGAGAATTTATAAGCATCTTTATTGTCCTGAAATAACACTAATTTAGTGAATTTCAGTATGGATAAAATGCCCGTAAATTCTCTATTGAGGAAATTAAAGACCGCGTAAAGTTTGCGTAAAATCTAGTTTGAAAGCCTTTAAACTTTAAAATTAACGACTGGATAAAGCATGCTATCAGCCTTTAAGGTTTCACAAGGCCAAAGCTCATATAAAGGTATTTTTACATCGAGTGCTAAAGGTAGTTTTTTAGAATTAAATTGCATATGGTCCAGATCACTTCCCCATGCAATCAAATCTACATCTAAAGAAATATGATGCGATGGACGAACACGCCCAGAATCTGATTCGAGTTGCTTTAGAAAAGATTCAATTTGGTCACACGATAAAGTACTTTTTAATAGACATGCTGAATTCCAATAATCATCTCCAATACCATCTCGGCATGGAATTTGATAAACAGATGAAAACTGCACTTTCCCCAAAGTTGCTAATTGCGTATACGCAAAAGTAAAGTGCTGATCTGCGTCTAAATTACTCGCTAGGGCGAGCGCAAAAATTGTTTCTGGTGCGTTCAAGACGAATTCCTACAGCGTTTGCTTCTGCAATGATGGCTGGCTTACGGATGGTTATGGTAATTTTTTCAATTGTTGGAAAGGTTTCAAATAAACATTGCAAAACCAGATGAGCTGCGTGCTCAATTAACTCAGGTTTGGCTTGCTGAATGGTTTGAGCCGATAACTCACAAATCTGAGCATAGTTGAGTGTATCCTCAAGTTTGTCAGACTCTGCTGCTCGGCTCAAATCATTATGGATGGTTAAATCCAACATTAAAGGTTGAATAATTTGTCTTTCCCAGTTGAAACAGCCAATCACTGTCTCAACCTTCAAGCCTTCAATAATAATGGCATCCATAAATTTAAACTGACCTTAGTGCTTTAACAACGAAGCAGGTTCCATATTTTGAACCATTTTCAAACGTTGGTCTGCATAAATATCAGTATATGGTGCGAGTACGCGCATAAAACGATCGAAATAAAGCATTTGCTTAAATAATAAAGCAAAATCACGTGGGAATTTAATCCCGTGGCGCTCACCAACCCCAACCATATCCATCATGATATCGTTTAAATCGGCTGGATTTGAAGACAATATCTGCTGTGGGTCGGCCATTAATACGCCATTAAATAAACGCTCTAGATCATGAGCCAAAACCTGAACATCAATTTTGTTATGGGTCATACCCATTTTCAGCATATTTTCAGCCATTGCCTGATAATCGGTCTTTTGTAAGGCGTCCATAAACGCAATACATGCTGTCCAAACTTCAGGCTTTAACTGCCCCACGATACCAAAATCGATAAAACCAATACGTCCATCTTCAAGCAACATTAGGTTCCCAGCATGTAAGTCAGCATGGAAACTCTTACACAACATGAGACTACCAAACCATGTATTCATGGCAGTAATCAATACTTGCGATGGATCTTTAGCATATTGTTTTACAACACTAAAGTCAGTCAAAGACACGCCGTATAAACGCTGCATGGTCAAGACACGGCGCGTAGAAAACTGATGATAAACTTTAGGTGCAGTCGCAGCTTTATTTTGTGAAATGTTCAGATATTCCACAAAATCATCCAAGTTTTGTGCTTCTTCAATGAAATCGACTTCACGAACCATACGGCTTTTAATTTCATCAACAATTTCAGAAAGAGCAGCAAATTTAATCTTTGGTACTGCACGCTCAAGCAGCTTAGCAGCCCAATGCACTACACTTAAATCAGTATATAAAATGGTTTCAACACCAGGCTTTTGTACTTTAATAACTACATCTTCACCTGTAGTCAGCTTAGCGGCATGAACCTGAGCAATTGATGCAGAAGCTAATGGCTTTTCATCGATATAGCTAAAAATCTGGCTTAAATCGCGTCCTTCAAACTCAGATGCAAGCACACCTTGAATATAACTAAATGGGAGTGTTGGAGTCTGGTCTAAACAACCTTGAAATTCTTCTACATATTCACGAGGGAAAAGCGATGGTGTACTTGCAATAAACTGACCAAGCTTAATATAAGTTGAACCAAGTGACTCAAAAGTCTCTCGCATAAGTTTGGCATTACTGGGTTTTTCAGTTGCGTATTTAATTCCAGCTTTGGCCGCAACCACTGCTGTTTCACCAATGCGGGCGACGGAACGTAACCCATCAAACAAAATATTTTTTTTCATATTTCTTCAAAACCAAATCATTCAGGTTGAGTGTAGCAAATTTTGTTTCATTTACTGATTAGCTTGCCTGACAAAGTGGGCAATTTACATCTTTATCAAAACTAACAATACGTTGTGTCATGTTTAAACCATCCCACAATAATAGTTTCTGCTTTAAAGGTGCACGATTTAACCCTAAATACAGTAAAGTGTGATGTGTTTGTAATGACGCTATCATTACAGGTGTGGTTGCAAGTACCCCAGACTCAGCACAGCGAAGGCCTTCATTGGCATGTTGTTCTTTTGGAAAAAGACATTCATAACAAGCTGAATCTCCTTCAACCATAAACATTTGTGCCTGAAAACCAATTGCTGAAGCACTAATTAATGCGACCTGATGTTTCTTACAAGCTGCATTTACCAAATAGCGAGTTGTAAAATTATCGCATCCATCTAAAACCACATCTTGGTGTTCAACAAGTCTATCAATGTTATGTTCGTCTAAGCGTTCGTTATAGTATTCAACACAGATATAAGGGTTAATTTTCTGTAAACGTTTAGCCAAAATTTCTGCTTTATAACGTCCGATATCTTCATGACCAAATGCGATTTGGCGCTGTAAATTACTTATCTCGATCGTATCTGCATCAATCAGTGTAATTTTCCCAACCCCTGCTCGCGCAAGTAGCTCCGCGCTGCTACAGCCTATTCCACCCGCACCGACAATCAACACATTAGCAAGTTTGAGTTTTTCCTGAGCTTCAATATCCCATCCATCGAGTAAAATCTGACGGCTATAGAGATGCATTTCTTCATCACTTAACTCTACAAAATCGATATCTTGAAGCTCGGTCACTTGTTAATCCTTTCACTTAGAAGCGAAATGATTTTATGATTAAGTCAATCATTATGAAAGCTATAAAATAGAAACAAGTTTTTATTCTTATAAAGCTTGTTTAATAACATTGCATCTATAAAGCTTTCTGCAACAATAGAAATATCTATTTTCTTTATTACTTAGGCTAAATATGACGCAATCATATATTGCACCAGTAGAGTTAGAAAAAGCTTATCGTTTGTTAAATCATGGTCCAACTGTCCTTGTTTCTGCGCAACATGGCGATGACCGCAACGTGATGGCTGCGGCTTGGGCATGTGCCTTAGAGTTTAAACCAGCCAAAGTGTCTGTGGTTCTCGACAAAAGTACTAAAACCCGACAGCTCGTTGAGCAAAGTGGTTATTTCACCCTACAAGTTCCCTGCTATGCACAGCTTGATATGACCAAGCAACTTGGAACCATTAGTAAGTTGGATGACGCTAAAAAGCTTGAACATTGTGGTACTGAATTATTTTACCAAGAAGGTCTTACCAGTCCGCTTGTATCAGGATGTATTGCATGGCTCGTATGTAAACTTATTCCAGAACCGCATAATCAGTCAGCACATGATTTATTTATTGGTTCTGTTGTAGGTGCCTGGGCAGATAGTCGCGTTTTTAGAGATGGGCACTGGTATTTTCAAGATGCACCGAAAGAACTTCGGAGTCTGCATTATATTGCAGGAGGAACGTTTTATTTAATTGGTGAAGAAGTCAAAGCTCAGCTTTAATCATCAAAAAGCTAGCTTTAACATTCTAAATCTCATTGAAATGAGTTAAAACTAGACAGTTTTAATTGCAAAAGACCGCATAATAACTGCGGTCTTTTGCATTCAGTGACTATTTTTAAAAACTTATACTTAAACTTGGGTTACTTCTCGAGCAATCACTAAACGTTGAATGTCAGAAGCACCTTCATAAATCTGACTTACACGAACATCCCGATAAATTCTCTCAACAGGGAAATCACTGACGTAGCCATACCCTCCATGAATCTGAATCGCATCCGAACATACTCGCTCAGCCATAGTAGACGCAAATAGCTTTGCCATTGAAGCCTCTTTTAAACAAGGCAATCCCGCATCTTTTAAAGTTGCAGCATGTAAAACGAGCTGATGTGCAGCTTCAATCTGGGTTGCCATATCGGCTAAACGGAAACTCACTGCCTGATGTTGGACTAACTCTACACCAAAAGCTTTGCGTTCATTTGCATATTGCACCGCCGCATCAAAAGCAGCTCTTGCCATTCCAACAGATTGAGCAGCAATCCCAATACGTCCAGCTGCTAAATTAGATAACGCAATTTTATAACCTTCACCTTGTTGCCCTACCAAATTTTCTAAGGGAATTCGACAGTCCTCAAAAGTAATAGTTGCTGTGTCTGAAGCATGTTGGCCCATTTTGTCTTCAATACGAGTGACCAAGTAACCTTGTGTATTGGTCGGCACAAGAAAAGATGAAATTCCTTTTTTACCAGCTTGTTTATCTGTAACCGCAAAGACCAAAGCCACTTGGGCGTTTTTACCGCTGGTAATAAATTGTTTTACGCCATTTAAAACCCACTGGTCGCCATCGCGCTCGGCTTTACATAAAATCGCACTCGCATCGGAACCGACATGTGGCTCAGTTAAACAAAAACATCCTAGCCATTCACCAGATGCAAATTTTGGCAAATAGGTTTGTTTTTGCTGTTCTGAACCGTATGCCAGTGTAATACCGCAAACTAAGGAATTTTGTACACTTACGATAGTCGAAATAGCACCATCACCTGCGGCAATTTCTTCAATTGCAAGCACCAAAGATACATAGTCCATTCCGGCACCGCCCCATTCATCAGGCACAGTCATCCCCATAGCACCTAGTGCACCTAAATCTTTTAATTCCTGCGCAGGAAATTCATGGGTTTTATCGCGATGTGCGGCTGTGGGTTTTAACTGATTTTGCGAGTAATTACGCATCATCTCCTGAACCATACTTTGTTCAGCATTTAAAATCATTTAAATATCCTTATTTTTATTATTTTGCTGCCATACGAATTGCACCATCTAAACGAATAACTTCACCATTTAAATAGGAGTTTTCAGCAATATGAGCAACTAAACGAGCAAATTCTTCTGGTTTTCCTAAACGAGATGGGTACGGTACCATTTGCCCTAAAGCATCTTGTACATTTTGTGGCATACCCTTAAGCATTGGAGTTTCCATAATTCCCGGTGCAATGGTCATAATACGAATGGCATGACGCGCTAACTCACGAGCAATCGGCAATGTCATCGCCACAATAGCCCCCTTAGATGCAGAATAAGCTGCCTGCCCAATTTGACCGTCAAATGCCGCAACAGAAGCAGTGTTCACAATAACACCACGGTCCTCTTCACCTGCTTCAACTGTATTTTTACTCATTGCATCTGCTGCAAAACGCAGCATGTTAAATGTACCCGTGACATTAATATTTAAAGTCTTTGAAAATAATATCAAATCATGCACACCTTCACGACCAACCACTTTTGCAGAAGGACCAATACCTGCACAGTTAACTAAACCATGCAAACTGCCATGTTTTACCAAAACATCCTTAAAGAACTGTTCAGCAGCAGCTTCATCGGTTACATCAAGTTTTACAAAGTCAGCTTTTGACCCTAGTTGTTTCGCCTGTTGCTCGCCTGCTTCTACATTCATATCAACCAATGTGACTGAAGCACCTTGCTTTACCAAATGCTCAGCTGTAGCAGCACCTAGACCAGAGCCACCACCAGTAATCACGAAATGTTTTCCTTGAATTTTCATTATGGAACGTCCTATAAAAATATTCTTTAACTTTAGTTGTGAGAGTAAAAGTTGTTGTTTTCCGATACAATTTCAAAAAGCCTCAAAATGTTTGCAGCTTTTGATCAATCCAAATTTTAAATATGAAATATTTCACTTGAAATATATGAAGAAAATATGAGTCTTTGACATGGTTGTCCAGTCTTCTTTAAGTAAAGGCACAATTTCGATTGCACTAGTACATGAAGCACTGAGTGCGGCTTATGCCAAAGGTCTAAATACACAAATAATTCTAAATAAAGCAGGCATCCCCGCTGAATTACTGATGTCTCCCAAGGCGCGTGTGCCTGTTACAACCTATGCCCAATTGTGGATAGAGCTTGCCAATGCCATGAATGATGAGTTTTTTGGCATGGATAGCCATCCCATGCGGCGTGGAAGCTATAAGTTACTGACTAAACTCGTCAGTACGGCTGAAACTTTAGAAAATGCACTCTACGATATTTTGAAGTTTTTTAACTTTGTGCTTGATGACATACGTGCAGAACTCATTCGAGAGCAAGAAAAAGCTTATTTGGTTATTCATGATCGTGGACAGCCTAAACGCATGTTTACCTATGCAACCTTTTTAATGTTGGTACATGGACTTATGTGTTGGTTAGTTGATCAACGAATAGGCTTAAATAATATTATGGTGCGCTGCCCTAAACCTCAGGATATTCAGGATTATCTCGTACGTTTTGGTGAAGATATTCAATTTAATGCTGAGGTAAATCGAGTTGAATTCGATGCTCATTACTTAGATATTAAAATTAAAAAAGATAAAAAAGCGCTTTATGATTTTTTAAATCAAACGCCGCAAAATCTTTTAGTTCGTTTTAAAAATGAGAATGCATTGAGTGTTCTTATTCGTCGCCATTTATTAAAACTCCACCCTGCGCACTGGCCAGAACTCAAAGATGTCGCACAACAACTTAATATTTCCGAAGCCACTGTCCAACGCAGGCTGAAACATGAAGGAGTTAGTTATCAACAAATTAAAAATGAAATCCGGTGTGATATTGCGGTTGAACGCTTAAGTAAAACGAATGACTCAATTCAAGATATTAGTGAAGATCTAAGCTTTCATGACCCAAGTGCATTTCATCGTGCCTTTAAAAAATGGACAGGTGTTAGTCCAGGTGCTTATCGAGATAATTTAACTGCACACAAGCAATAAAATCCACCTTCAATGAATCTTAAGCTTATGATATTTATGTATTTTAAATTCAATATTTCAGATAAGTGCATTACTTAAAAGTTAATAATCACTATAGAAACAGTGATTTATAATTTTATCTAAACTTTTATCTTTCAATCTGATTTATAAATCAAAATAACTAAGTTTGTAAGCCATTAAACGCGTGAAAGGATAATCTCCTATTTCATTTCGGTTCTATTTTTATCATGTCTTTAAAATCAAAATTTTCTTTATCAAAGACTTTGTTGGCATCAACATTGGGGAGTGTATTTGCTTCATCTGCTTTTGCAGCAATTCCAACTACACTTAAACTTGATTATGCTTACTATGCACCAACTAGTTTAGTCGTCAAAGATCAAAAACTTCTTGAGAAAGCACTCCCCAATACTCAAATTAAATGGGTTTTTAGTCAAGGCAGCAATCGTTCATTAGAATATCTCAATAGTAATAGCATCGATTTTGCTTCTACCGCTGGATTAGCAGCTGTATTAAGCCGAGCAAATGGTAGCCCAATTAAAACTGTGTATGTACAAAGCCAACCTGAATGGACCGCCCTTGTTGTTGCAAAAGACTCACCGATTAAAAGTCTAAAAGACTTAAAAGGTAAAAAAATTGCAGCCACCAAAGGCACAGATCCATTCTTATTTACACTCCAAGCGCTAGACACTGTAGGCTTGAGTAAACGCGATGTACAATTGGTTCATCTACAACACCCAGATGGAAAAACTGCATTAGAACGCGGTCAAGTAGATGCTTGGGCTGGACTTGATCCGTTAATGGCTTCAGCTCAAATTCAATCTGGTGCCAAATTGCTTTATCGTAATGTTGGATTTAATAGTTATAGTGTACTAAGTGTTAAAGAAGACTTTGCAAAGCAAAGCCCTGAAGCGGTTGAAGCCGTTATTAAAGCCTACGAACAAGCCCGAAAATGGGCAAAAGCCAATCCAGATAAAGTGGCAGCAATTTTAGCTCAAGAATCAAAACTTCCTCTACCTGTGGCTAAGCTACAATTGAGCCGAACCAACTTCGATCAAAGCATTCCATCGGCAACTCAAGCACAAGCGCTAAAACGTTCTGGGAAAATTTTGACAGAAGAAGACTTGGTTAGAAAAGGTACTAACGTCAATCAAGTGGTTGATCAGGTATTAGATCCACGTTTTGCTCAAAAAGTCGTGAAATAGTATATGAGTGATTCATTTAACAAAGCTGAGCTAAATCATTTCTTAGCTCAGCAGGCTTTAAAATCGCAGAAAAAGCATTTAAACAACAAATTTACACGTTGGTTTAAAGCGCTACTCATTCCCCTCATCTTTTTAGCGGCTTGTGAGGTTTTAGTCAGAAATGGCTATATTGACACTTATCTACTCCCTGCACCGACTAGTTTATGGCAATCTTTTTTAGATTTAGCTCATAGCGACCTATTTTCCCATATTTATATTAGTACGTGGCGTGTTCTATTCGGCTTTATTATAGGAAGCGGTTTAGGTTTAATTTTTGCAATTTGGGTTGGATTAAGTAAAGAAGCAGAAGCTTATTTAGAACCGACCTTTTCAGCAATTAAGTCGATCCCAAGTCTTGCATGGATCCCTCTGCTATTACTTTGGTTAGGAATTGATGAGGGTTCAAAAATTACATTGATTGCAATTGGAGCATTTTTTCCAACCTATACCAATACAGTTGCAGCAATTCATAATGTAGATAGAAAGCTCATTGAAGTTGGAAAAGTCTATCGGCTTAATGCTTTTCAGCGGATAATATCTATTATTTTACCGGCAGCATCTCCGGGCATTTTAACGGGTTTACGCAACAGCTTAAGCTTATCTTGGATGTTTATGATTGCAGCTGAACTGATTGCAGCCACTCAAGGGATTGGCTATTTACTTAGTGATGGCCGAGAAACGTCTCGACCAGATATTGTTATCATTGCAATTATTTTATTAGCCCTATTGGGTAAAGTAACCGATACTTTAATGAAACTTATCGAAAATTGGTTATTACGTTGGCGGGATACATTACAAAAGTAATTTTAAATCCAGCATGCCAAAGTGACTCGATCATTTTGGCCATAGTCTTGAATGGTTTTAATCTGACTAAAACCATACTCAGCAAATATAGTTCGAACAGCTTGCCCCTGATCATAACCATGCTCTAGTGCAATCCAGCCTTGCGGTTTTAACCAGTTTTTCCCTTGAGAAATAATAATTTCAATATCAGCCAACCCCTGACGATCTGCAACTAATGCACGGCGTGGTTCTGTTTCCAAAGCTTGCATGTGCTCATCTTCAGGGTCAATGTAAGGCGGATTAGAAACAATTAAATCAAACTTTTGTGGTTCCAGCGCTTCAAACCAAGCTCCAAGAGCAAATTTCACATGTTGCAAATCATGTGCTTGTGCGTTTTCTTTTGCGACTTCTAAAGTAGGTGCATAAATATCCGTTGCCGTGACTTGCCAATCTGGACGTTCACTCGCTAACGCAAGTGCAATTGCACCTGTTCCTGTTCCCAAATCCACAATATTTGCATTCTTTGGCAAATTCAGATTTAAAACGGTTTCAACTAAAACTTCAGTATCTGGTCGTGGTACTAAAGTATCTGACGTTACTTTTAAATCGAGCGTCCAAAAAGGTTGTGAACCAGTCACGTAAGCTAAAGGCTCACCATTTTGAATACGTTCAAGACCAGCCAAGTAGTCTTGCTCTTGTTGGGCTGTTAGCTCTTGCTCAAGTCTAAACTTTAATTCAAGCGAATTGATTTTTAGAAAATGCTCAAGTAACCAAGCATTTTCTTGTCGTTCATAACTGTCAGGCTCACCACGAATTGTAAGCGCTTGAGCAATATTCATTAGCCGCCATTTTCCTGTGCAAGCATCGCTAACTGATCTGCCTGATATTCACGGTGTAAGCTATCAAGCAATTCAGTTAAATCACCTTCCATAATCGCGTCTAACTTATATAAAGTTAGGTTAATACGGTGGTCAGTCATACGACCTTGCGGGTAGTTATACGTACGGATACGTTCAGAACGGTCACCAGAACCTACTAAATCACGGCGCATTTCTGAAGTTGCAGCATCAGCCGCTGCACGTTTCGCATTTTCTAAACGCGATACCAAAAGAGCCATCGCTTTTGCTTTGTTTTTATGCTGTGAACGTTCTTCTTGACACTCAACTACTGTACCTGTTGGAAGGTGGGTAATACGTACCGCCGAATCGGTTTTGTTAATGTGCTGACCACCTGCACCAGATGCACGGTAAGTATCAATACGTAAATCTGCCGGATTAATTTCGACATTTGTATCAACATCAATTTCAGGCAGAATCGCAACTGTACAAGCTGAAGTATGAACACGGCCTTGTGATTCAGTCGCTGGAACGCGTTGCACACGATGCGCACCACTTTCAAATTTTAAGCGGCCATAAACGCCATCACCATCTACACGACAAATGACTTCTTTAAAGCCACCATGCTCACCTTCATTTTCAGAAAGTACTTCAATACGCCAATTTTGTGTCTCGGCATATTTACTGTACATGCGGAATAAGTCACCAGAGAAAATTGCAGCCTCATCACCACCTGTTCCGGCGCGAATTTCTAAATAAGCTGCATTAGAGTCATTTGGATCTTTTGGAATCATCAAAATATTGAGCTGGCTTTCTAACTCTACAAGCAAATCTTTATTTGCTTGAATTTCTTCTTCTGCCATATCTTTAAAGTCAGGATCAGACTTCATCATTTCAGCAGTTTCAATATCTTCTTCTGCTTGACGGTATTTGCCCCAAACTTCGGTAATTTCAGATAAATCACTATGTTCGCGAGACAATTTACGGAAACGTTTGTTATCGGAGATCACTTCAGCATCTGCAAGCAATGCAGTAAGTTCTTCATGTCGATCACAGAGTTGATCAAGTCGTAAACGGAGTGACGCTTTCATAAGAGGAAATATCTCAAAAGTCCAAAAAGCTTATCGAACGCTATGTAAGTATAGAAGATAAGCAAAATCGTAAAAATAGCGCATAGTTTACAGATTATGGCGCTTAAATGACATATATAATCAGCCAATTCATCAACTTTCATAGTCAGTAGCGGTATATCAATACAATGATTTCAGATGAGATTTATCGAGTAATCTAGAATTTTGCTTTTTATTAAGAATAATAAATCAGCTTTTTAAAGCGCCTATGACAAGAGAGGCTTTATTTCTAAAGCCTCTCTATCACGGTTATCTTATTTTAATTTCCCTAACAAAGTTTTACCGACAAGAACAGCCGAGGCTGGATTTTGTCCAGTAATAAGCTCACGATCTACCACCACGTTTGGAGTCCACGCAGTTGTATTACTTTGATATTTACCTCCTATAGACTGTAGAGCCGTTTGCGGATAGAACTTCATTTCACCACCTTTTAACAAAGCTTTTGCTTGCTCTTCTTCTTGATTGCTGATCACCGTCATTCGATAATTTTTATAAATCCATTCACCAGTTTTGACTGTTTTACCTTGTTCTAGTTGGCTAACTACTTCCGAGGCATTAGGCAAAGTTGACATTAAAGCGATAGGACCATGGCAAACCAATGCGGTAGGTTTTCCAGCTTTATGAAAAGCCGTAAGAACTTTGCCAAGCTGTTTATCTTTTAATAAGTCTTGCATGGGCGCATGTCCACCCGGAATATAAATCGCATCAAACTTATCAAACCCAATTTGCTCGATACGAGACAAACTCAAAACTGGAGAATCTTGAGGAGAGGTTAACTTTAGATTATGCAATAAACCTGCATATTGCTTTAACGCTTTTTCATCTTGGTTAAAATACATTGCACTATTTGATGACTCATCTAAAGTCGGAGCTTTCCCATGAGGGGTCGCAAAAGTTACTGTGTGACCTGCATCTAAAAGCATTTTTGTAGGCTGCATCAATTCATTAAGATAAAAACCTGTTTTAAAAACCTGATTATTCTTTAGCTCTAATTGGGCTTTATCAGACAACACAACCAATACATGAGCTGCATTTGCACTTAACGCTGCTGAAGCGGTAATCATTGCAAATATGATTTGATTTAACATCTTCATTATTCGACCTTCATTCCAAGCATTTACTGGATTTATAACTGGGATGGATATATTCTATTTTTGCTGATGAGGTAGAAAAACAACTCTATTTACAAATATTTTTTGCGTTTGAGGACAAAATGTCTCGTCAATTTGACCATCTTGCCGATGTTGAAGTGTTTTTAATTGTGGCCGAGAAGCTTTCTATTAGCGTAGCGGCGATTTATTTGTCCACCACACCCTCGGTTATTAGTAGAACAATTACACGGCTAGAGAAAAAACTAGGGATTCAGTTTTTTAGACGAACGACCCGCCATTTAAGCCTGACCGAAGCTGGTCAACTTTATTATGAAAAAATGCAACATGCTTTTCAGTTAATTGACCATGCAGAACGTGTGATTCAAGGTGAACAACTACAAATTTCTGGAAAGATTAAATTAAGTGTTCCTACAACTTATGGGCATTATCGGTTACCTCCCTTATTAGAAAAATTTCTTTTGCAATATCCGGACATTCAAATTGAAATCAGTATTTCTAATCGAAACGTTGATTTAATTGCTGAAGGATTTGATTTAGCTATTCGTCAAGGACATCTTCCAAATAGCTCTTTTGTAGCTCGACCTTTAGAGCAGGCCCCTTTAAAACTTGTTGCCTCACCCACTTATTTAAAACGTATGGGTATTCCAAAAACGCTAGAAGAATTAAATCATCATCAATGTATAGCCTTTGAGTTACCAAGTAATGGTAAGGTCACTCCATGGTTTCTTAAAGATATAGATCAGGAAATTCAGTGGATACCAACAAATCGGATTTTAGTAAAAGAAGATATTTTAGGAGTCGTGTCTCTTGCTGAAAATGGACTAGGGATATGCCAGAGTTACGACTTTATCGTTAATGAAAAAATTCAACAAGGAACGCTACAGCCTTTACTTGAGCCATATGCAGGTCACACACGCCCTTTCTCTTTACTATATGCACAACATAAGCATATGTCTTCCGCCACACGAGCTTTCATTGACTTCTTGTGTTCAACTGACCGTAAATAAACTTAAGAATGTTAAATGAGAATTACTTTTTCTATATGAGCATTAAATACTCTATTTTAATAGAAAACATACAAACCAGACACTAAACTGCAATACTCAAAAGATGGTTCTCCATATTTTAGGAGAAGTGTTTTGTTACATTTGCCGTAACAAAAGATTAGGGGTCCTGCAGTTAAGGACACGGAGTAGAAAATGAAATTAAATGCTTGGTTATGTAGCGCTGTTTTAGCAACTTCTATGGTTACTGTAGCGCATGCTGACAATACAACACATGTAGCAGCTGCTTCTGCTCTAGGTAGTGTCGCTGGTACTGCAATTGGTAAAAGTATGGGCGGTACATCTGGCGCAACAATTGGTGCTGCTTTAGGTGGTGCTGGTGGTGCAGCTGTTGCAAGTGATCGTCGTCACCGTACAGAATCTGCAATTGGCGGTGGTTTAGGCGGTGGTGCTGGTTATACCGTTGGTAAAAGCATGGGCGGTACAAACGGTGGTTACATCGGTGCTGCTTTAGGCGCGGCAGGCGGTTCTGCTTTAGGTAATAAAATCTCTAAAGACCGTGATGCTGATAGATCATCTAAGCACTGGAAGAAAAAACACCGTCGTCATCACTAAGCAAAAAAGTTGATGAATAGACATTTAAGCACCTTCGGGTGCTTTTTTATTTTTGATAGATTTTCACGCTACCCTTTTGTATGCACATGATTTATCCACATATTAATACAAACCATACAAACCGACACAAAACACTCGTATCTCCGTTTGGCTTCTCCATAATTATCACGAAATTTTTTATTACATTTACCTCAAGATAAAAATACTGTCCTTTCAGTAAAAAGGACATGGAGTTCCAAGATGAAAATGAATATTTGGTTAGCTAGTGCAGTACTTGCAACGTCTTCTATGGTAACAGTTGCACATGCAGATAATGGTACGCGTGTTGCTGCAACATCTGCTTTAGGTAGTGTAGTTGGTACAGCGATTGGTAAAAGCATTGGTGGTACATCTGGAGCGACAATTGGTGCTGCTTTAGGTGGAGCTGGTGGTGCAGCTGCAGCGAGTGACCGTCGCAATCGTACAGAAGCTGCGATTGGCGGTGCATTAGGTGGTGGTGCTGGTTATACCGTTGGTAAAAATATGGGCGGTACAAATGGTGGCTACATCGGTGCAGCAGTAGGTGCAGCTGGTGGTTCGGCACTCGGTCGTAAAGTAGCTGAAGACCGTAATTACGATGACCGTTATGACCGTGGTCGTTATGATCGTGATGACCGTAGATATTACGATGGTGACCGTCGTTATTATAAAGGTGGTAGCCGTCGCCATGACAATGGCTTACACCGTGGCTGGTATAAAAACCGTTAATTTATATATGAGTCAAAATAGCACCTTCGGGTGCTTTTTTATTGCATGATAAAAATTAATATCGAAAAAAAACGATATACATCGAACTTCATATATCGTAGTATTTCGATATATCCTTATTCGAGAATATCGCATGCGATCACTTCAAGATACCAAGTTTTCAATTTTGGAACTTGCTCCCATTCGTAATGATAAAACTATCGAATTTTCATTACGCCACGCCCTAGAATTAGCACAACATGCAGAAAAGCTGGGTTATGAACGTTTCTGGCTTGCAGAGCATCACAACATGGATGGTATCGCAAGTTCAGCTACAGCCGTCTTGCTCGGTTTCATTGCAGCACATACACAGTATATTCGTTTAGGTTCGGGCGGAATTATGCTCCCTAATCATGCCCCTCTCGTTGTTGCAGAACAATTTGGGACACTTGCTACACTTTATCCAAATCGTATTGAACTTGGTTTAGGTCGTGCTCCTGGTACAGACCAACTCACAATGCGAGCTCTACGTCGTGGTCATCAAGAAACAGAAGATCAATTTCCAAGAGAGGTTGTCGAAATTTTAAAATATTTCGATGTACCTCAGGCAGGTCAAAAAATTATTGCAACACCTGGACAAAGCACACATGTTCCTGTTTGGTTACTGGGATCTAGCCTTTTTAGTGCACAACTTGCGGCAAAACTTGGGCTTCCGTACTCATTTGCCTCGCATTTCGCACCACGTATGTTGGGCCAAGCGATTCAACTCTATCGAGAGAACTTTGAGCCCTCTGAATACCTAGATAAACCATATGTTTCAATGGGTGTGCCTGTTGTTGTGGCAGACACAGATGAAGAAGCACAATATTTAGCAACCAGCGCATACCAACGCGTACTAGGTTTAATCCGAGGAGAAAGCTTAAAGCTTAAACCACCGGTTGAATCAATGCAGGGATTATGGAATACAGCAGAACAACTGTCTGTCGAAAACTTCTATGCAATGGCGCAAATTGGTTCTGTAGATACAGTTCGCACTGGTTTACAAAAGCTTTTAGCAACATACGATGTTGATGAGTTTATTTTTACATGTGATGTATACGATACAGCTAAACGTTTAGAAAGCTTTACCCAGCTCATGAATGTAAAAACAGAACATTAAAACTCCGTTTCACATTCCCATACTTGAATTGATTTTGAGTATGGGACGACCATCTATCTGAAAAGACTTTACCCCAACTTCCTGCTTGGTTATTTATATTAAAACGATAAAAACATCATGATTTAAAAACCAAAAGGACTTTTGGAAAAATGAGTATTAATATTAAAAATAACACTTCAAAATCAGTAATTTTTCAGAATACTTCTCAAGATTTTGAAGGTTTTACTGGACAAGTGATTTCATCAAGTTCAATTAAAGAATTTGACTTTTCACATTCAACTGTCGCAATTATTGGTACTAATCAAGATAGCGTGACGCATCTTGAAAAAATCTGTCAGCAAGCAAAATTTGTGACTGTATTTCAAATCACACCACACTTTATTTTGCCCCACAGTCAAATGGGCACAAATAAGTTAATTACCCATCCACTCATTATCAAAAACCGGAGATTATTTAACAATCGAGTAAAAAGTCTTTTGGCCTTACGTTTTCTTGACACGCAAGTGAGTGAAACGTGGCTTAAACGCCTTTTAACCCCCAATATTGCAACCACCAAAAAAGTGTTTTTTAAATCTGATAGCTATTATGCTGCACTTCAAAAACCTAACTGTAAATTACAAACTTGGCCCATTGTTAAGATTACCCCTACTTCTATTCATAGTATGGACGGTATAGAACACCCCATTGATATCATTATTAGAACCACCACATAAAAATAAAAAAAGCATGGTTTTTAAACCATGCTTTTTTTATTTACTCATATTTTTGCAAATTACCATGATCATCGTAATGCAAAATGATGCGTTGTTTTTTTTGCAACTCAGTTAACATCTCAGGCGTAACCAAAAATTGGGCGGCTAGTAATTCAACTGAACTATTAGGTGCCTTAGCTCGTCGATCTTCGCCACTAAATCTAATCCAGTTATAGCTCGCCCACAAAATTAAAATGAGCGCACTAATCCCGATGAGCAATGCTAAGTGTAGTAAGGTCTTAACTTCTGATATATGGTCAACCCAGACGTAGTCATAAATTAAGTGCCCTTCAAACACCCATAAAAACAATGAAACCAACGGAAATAGCAACCACATTAAACAGAACCAACCCACTGTTTGTAATGTATAGTTTGCCGTTTTATTTTTGACATATTCTGGCTGGTCAATATATTCAGGAATATCTAGCGCTTCGATATTCTTATTTTCCTCAGGTTTCATGGGTTATCTCCACGGAAGCCTCGGTCTGGACTTACCCAGCGAGCACGTTTTTTAGTATTAAATAAAGTTTTTGGTACCGCCACAACACTTGTAAATAATGTCAGTAACCAGAAAAATAACGGATACCAAATGACCCAAAAGTAATTTCTAAAGAAGCGTCCTCGGTCATAGCGCTGGTCAATCCACAAACTCACTAAAAACTGAATTAAACATGTTCCGCCGAGTATTACACCGTACCACTGTGGCATAAGCGTTTTGATTTGCCATTGTTGAGACAGTTCAACAAATAATCCCACAAAAAATAGCGTGAAGATCATAATCATGACATAAGACCAGATAATGCTGACTAGCGCCTCAATCATGACAGGCCACATTCTGCGAACACGCAGTTTGAACATTTGTGGAATATATTCTATAAGAACCTCTACCCCACCTTGTGCCCAGCGAAGACGTTGTTTCCATAACCCTTTAAATGTCTCAGGCATATAGATATAGCAAAGCGCTTGCGGAATATACTGAATATCCCAATGGTCGAGCTGTAGCTTCCATGAAATATCAATATCTTCGGTAATTTTATCGTCTGACCAAAATCCCACTCGAACCAGTGCTGTTTTACGAAATGCTGCAATCACACCCGATACTGTAAAAATACGACCATATGTACGCTGTGCACGTTTAATCAAACCAATAATCGAAGAAAATTCACCTACCTGTAATTTTCCTAAAATACTAGATCGGTTTAAAATTCTTGGATTACCCGTTACGGCGCCAATTCGCGGGTAATTAATAAAGGGCTGCATTAACCAAAGTACCGCATGCGGATGTAATAACGCATCGCCGTCAATACAAACAAGATATTCGTATTTACTCACCAATACTCCTGATCTTAAAGCTACGGCCTTACCCTGATTTTCTGCTAAGTGTACAACCCGAAGTCGTGAATCTTGCGCTGACAATTCATCAAGTATTTCAGCTGTTCTGTCACTACTTCCGTCATTAACAGCAATGACTTCAAAATTTGGATATTGGGTTTGTAGCGCATAACGAATTGTTTGGCGTACTTGCGCTTCTTCGTTAAAACACGGAATGATGATACTGCATCCTTCGCCTGTAGGTTCAGGAAGCGCTTGTTCACGGTATTCTCTTTTAAAGAAGAACCAGAGTCCGCCTACCATCCATGTCCATGCCATCAGTAAGGGATATAAAAAGGCAAAAGCAAACAGAATATCGAGCAATACTCTCATTACTTTTTCCCCTCTACCAATCCAGCAAAAGGCTGATACATCACAGGGCTAGCATTCAAACTAATCGGATTATATAAATATTGATGAACATCTTTTGATTTTTCAAAATCATAGCCATCAATACCAAATTTCTGAATGCCTATCCGCTGAATAGCAAAGAGGGCTTGCTGCACTTCAGTCCAAGCAGTTTTTTGCGATTTTTCTGGTAACGCTAAAGTCAGCATTAATCTTTGCTTATCATTTTCATCAAGTGTATTTAAAAGCATTAACAACTGATTAAATTGCTTTTTCTTGCCAATCACATCGAACTTTAAATTGACTAAATCATGTTGCAATAAAAGCGTTTTTATAAGCTCAGGTAGATTTTCGATATGATCTAAATCAGGTGTAAGCAATAAACTAAACTGTGCCTGATTACTCATATTTAAATAAGGTTTAACTGCTTTTTTAGTCAGCTGGGCAAGTTGTGCGAGCTGTTTAGATTGTTCAATGCAACTATTTTCCTGAACTGTGATTTTTTGCATTGCGCAATTTAAAGATGTTTCCGCATTAAGTTGAATACCACTTAAATTACTGTTAAAGCGTGCTATATCCTTAGCCAAATCTACAGTTAAAAATGGTTTATCTTTTTGCGGATAAGCTGGTAATTCTAATATTACCGATTGACCCGCACGAGTTTGAGCCTGCCATAAACTACGGTTTAAAATATCTTGTTGGACAGACATTTTATTTGTAGGGAAATAAGCAACATCATATTGCCCATCCCCATCTTTATCCTCTAAAGGCTTTAAGATTAAAGCATTGTTTTTTAAGCTATATAATTTTGATAACAACTGCCCTAATTTTTCATCGGTCTGAGCATTTTGTTGAGCTGCCAACTCCTTTAAATCCATACTTACAAAGTGACGAGGTTGCTTAAATAAATCTGACTCTTCGAAATTCAGAATATTTATCATGCCTTCTGTCAGTTGTTCGGCCGTAGGATTATTAATGACCAAGCTGCGGTTAAAAGTTGAGTCACTTACGCGATTCATGCCATCACGCCCCAGACTGAACGAAAATTGAAAACCTGCCCGTTGTGCTAGTTTTTCTAATTGCTCATTTACCGCGCCATATGGCCAAATAATTGCTTTAGGATTAACACCTATTTCTTTTTTTAAAACTGCATAAGATTTTTTTAAATCCTGCAAAATACGTTGTTGATATTCTGCATCTGTTTCATAACGTGATTGCGATTTTAAATAGGCATAAGAAGTTGCAGCCGGTTGCTCATTGCCTTGAGGATTGGCCAATACGCCATGATGTAAATCATCGCTATGGCTTGCAAACTCTGCTAAACCAGAGGCTTGCATTTCACGAACTTGAGCCCAGTTCACCAAATTACCTTGCCCATAAGCTTCATAACCTGCTTGAGTATTACCATTTAACCAACTGGTTGGAAGAGCAAAAACTGCTGGAATCTGATATTGCTTAAGTAAAGGAAATACTCGGCTGTAACTACTCAAAGCACCATCATCGAAGGTGAGTAGAATAGAGTTATGAGGTAATTCTTTACCTTGTTTACGCGCCTCTTCAATGTCTTTTAAGCGAATTGGTTTCCAGTCAGACTGACTGAGCCAATCAAGAAACTGCGCCAGATTATTGGTCTGAATTGCATAAACATCACGATCACCTTCCTTAAGTACGTCATCTCGGACATCATGAAAAGTTAAAGAAACCGTATGATTTTTTGGTAGTTCAGTTTCAACGTGGGCATAGGAAAATTGTACGGGTAATAATGTTGAGGCAAACACACAACTCAACATTTTTGACATCATATTATTCATTAAAAACGCCCTTCAAATCCGAAAATACCGTAGGTATGTTGTTCATCATGACCATCGTATGGATGGTATTGCCAACCAATTCCATAATTAAGTTGCCAAGTCCGTGAGAGCTGCCATTGATGTTGATATTGCAAAGAGTATGTTGGTCGAGCTGAGTAATCTGCTTGTTTATAAAGCCCTACTCCAGCTTCAAAATGCTGTTTAAATGAGCGTTCATATTCTCGCCAAGTAACCCAGTCATGACTTAAATTCAGCTCAGCGCTGTAATGATTGCTTGGGCTAAAGTAAGCGGTCTGATCTTGGCTATTGCTGCCATAAAACCCACGCACCGTTCCGTAGGTAATATGATGAGGTGCATCAAATAATCGCTCGCGCCAAAAAGTAGAAAACTCTTGTTGTTTATTACCGTCACTTATATCGGTTAAGCCATAACTTGCCCCAATTTGACGTGACTCATCTTTTTGCCATGTCAGAGCAGCACGGTAAGCTTGTCCATCCTCACCATCATCAATTGCCTGTAATGGAATATTAGCTTGGCTGTCATATTGCAATTGATATTGCCAGTGGTCGTTTAACCATTGCGACCAATCAAGACGAACACCTGCTTGTCCACCATCCGTACTTTGCGACAAGATTGCCGACAATGCCTTACGGTTTGCTTGCCACTCAGCGCCAACCCCATAACGTTGGTCATGCACATCTCCAAAACGGTATTCTCCGTAACGATCTTGATGCCAAGCAAATAGACGATAATTATCTTTAATCCACGGGCTATTAATACGAGTTTCCATTTCACGGTCTTTCAAACCATTTTGCCCACTCACAGAATCACTGTTCTCTGCTTTACTTTGGCCCCAAGTTGTTGAGTGCGAGATCGTTGCTCTATCACGATCATCCAACTCTTTTCGACTTTTAACTACCCCGCTATCTTCAGGATAATATTGCAAAAGGCTTTCTGTGCTTTTGCGCCACTCAGGAATATTCCCTAAAGCCTGAGCATTTTGCATTTGGTTAATACGCGTATCTTTAGCAACTGGTGTTAAGCCATTTAAACGATCAATTGTTTGCTTCGCCTGTAATGGCTTATCTCTCCAGCGTTCAACACGAGCAAGGTTATTAATTAAACCTTCATTAGCAGGTGCAAGATCTACTTGTTTCTGAAAGTGCTTTTCTGATTGATCCAAATGGTTTGCATAAGCTAAATGCATACCTTGTAAAGCAATATAATCATCACGATCAGGATGGCTTGATTTATCTACGCCTTTCGCTTGACTATATTTATACGTAGGAATCAACCGATCAACGTCACTCAAAAGTTGTTCAGCTTGTTTATATTTTTCTTGTTCAATATAAGAGTAATAAAGCCCCGTATATACCGTCATATCTGAGTAGTTTTTTTCGGTAAGCAGGGTTTTAAAAGCAAATTCAGCTTGCTGCGGTTTTCTTTCAGCTAAATAACTATCAGCAATCGCATGACGCACATAAGCCGGGAGTTTTTCTAAAGGCATATTTAATTTAGCAAACTCATCTAATACTGTACGGCTACGCCCACGAAAGTCCAAAGCATACAAATAGTCATAATGAAATCTTAAATAATTAGGGTCTAAAGATTGAATCAAAGGCTGTATTTGTTCACCTTGCTTCAATACCTCATCTAACTCTGCAAAACCTTCACTATCCGATAAACCTTCTCGATTGAGATATTTATAGCGAGTAATTGAATTATTTACTCGTTGAGAAAACTCACTGACCTTTAACCAATGCTGAAGCGATTCAGTTTGTACATTTTTATCGCTGGCAAGCAATAACTGCTGAGCTTTTTTATAGGCGCCTACAGCGGCTAAGTCGTAAGTATATTCTTGCAAAACTGCAAAAGACTTTGGTTGTTGCTGATAAGCTTGCTCAATTGCAGATAAAGCATCTACGGGTGAATTAATGAGTCGATACGCATAGGCAACTTGAACAAGTTGATCTGCTGTAAGTTTTTTACTTTTAATATTTTTTAAGTGTAGTTTTGCATTTACAGTATCTTGAGCCTCGGCATATAAAACTGCTAACAAAATCTGCCCATCAGGCGTTTTTTGAATATTAAATTTGGTTGACCATTCAATCGCATTTTTAAAGTGTTTAAAATCACGGAAATTACGTATTAATGGAAATTGCCCATATTCTGGAAAAGTCACATAATTAATGTTTGCTAAATGCTGAGAAAAAGTCATTAGATCTTTTTTCTCACTTGACATTACAACTAAATAATCGGCTAGCAATCTTTGGTCATGCGGGTACTTATTTAGCAATTGTTCTAGTTGCAATATTGCTTGTTGGGTTTGTCCAGTTTTGTAAGTGTGAATAGCTTGCTCTCGCAATTCATCCACTTGAGCGGCATATAAATTAAGTGGCAAGATATATACCAATGAAAAAACACATTTTTTTAGCATTTTGATAATCGGATAGTCCCATATCGAGGTGGGAAAGTATAATTAAAATCAAAAGTTAATCACACAACACAATAAAAGTGTGATTCATTTAACATTTTGTGAATTATGGATTTTTTATGGATGATTTTTAAAAATATTTAGAAAAATTAAATAATTACTATTTTTTAGTGCAATAAAAAACATACACTTCTTTTCAATAGTATTATTTAAATTTACAAATTAGTTTCAAAAAAACTACGGGTTTATAACTAATAAAAACTATTTAATAATATTTAGTTTTATATATAAAACTTTTATTTTTCACTATGATATATATTAAAAACCATTCAATTTATCTATAAGTTAATATAAAAAATTGAATGGTTAAAATAAATACTTGATTAAATTAACCAATACGACGTTTTAATCCTGTCATTTGTAAAATACGTGTTGAAATCTCTTCAATTGACATTTCGGTCACGTTTAAATATTTAATGCCTTCTGAAATATAAATCCCTTCAATTGCTCTAAGCTCCATTTGGCATTGACTAAAACTTGCATAACGGCTATTCGCTTTACGTTCACTACGAATCGCAACTAAACGCTCAGCATCAATCATTAAACCAAATAGCTTACTACGATGAGCTCTTAATACTGCTGGTAAACGGTTATCGTCCAAATCTTCTTCAGTTAATGGATAGTTTGCAACACGAATCCCGAATTGAAGAGATAAGTAAATAGAAGTCGGCGTTTTACCCGAGCGGGAAACTCCAATTAAGATTAAATCCGCTTTATCGTAATGACGAGTACGTGCCCCATCATCATTATCAAGCGCAAAATGAACAGCATCAATACGGGCTTTATAGTATTCAGAATCGGTTACCGCATGGGTCTGCCCGACCAATGTTGTTGGTGGTGTCCCAAGCTCCTGCTCAAGTTTACTAATTAAGCCTTCAAATACATCCAGATTCACCGCTTTAGCCGTATTAATAATCTCTCGTACATGCGGATCGACTAAAGTATCAAATACTAAAGGGAGACAACCATCTTTGGTTTGACATCGATTAATCTCAACCACCACATCCATTGCCGCCTCTTCAGTGGTAATATATGGCATGATATGGATATCAAAATCTACATTGGGAAATTGAGCTAATAACGAATGTCCAAGGGTCTCGGCAGTAATTGCAGTTCCATCAGAAATAAAAAAAACACTCCGCTTAAACTGTTTACTTTCTGACATTAAAATTCTCCTTAAACATTTGTCTTAGTGCTATATAATCTTTATAGTAAACTGATCTTACATGACTGTCGCTTAGTATAATTCTCAACTAAGCACTTTATTTTTATAATTTCATGCCAAGATAGACATTAATACTGCAAAAGTGGAGTGAAAACTTTGGAAGCGCGCGTAATCGGTCTAGAAAAATTAGGGAAACACGATGTCGAACTCGTAGGTGGGAAAAACTCATCTTTGGGTGAAATGATCAGCCATTTATCAAATGCTGGTGTATCGGTACCTGGTGGCTTTGCAACTACTGCTGCTGCCTATCGTGAGTTCTTAGACCAAAGTGGTCTTAACGCTCGAATTCAAGCAGAACTTGCTCAACTCAACGTTGATGACGTAAATGCTCTTGCAGAAACAGGCGCTAAAATTCGTCAATGGATTGTAGAGACTCCACTCACTGCAACCTTAGAACAAGAAATTCGCGCCGCTTTTACAGCACTTTCTAACGGCAATCCTGATATAGCGGTTGCCGTTCGTTCATCTGCAACTGCTGAAGATTTACCAGATGCATCTTTCGCGGGTCAACAAGAAACTTTCTTGAATATTCGCGGTATTGATAACGTACTTATTGCGATCAAAGAAGTATTTGCTTCTTTATATAATGACCGTGCAATTTCTTACCGTGTACACCAAGGCTTCGATCATGACGTTGTGGCATTGTCTGCTGGTGTACAACGTATGGTTCGTTCTGAAACTGGCGCTGCGGGTGTAATGTTTACACTTGATACAGAATCTGGTTTCCGTGATGTTGTATTTATCACAGCATCTTACGGTTTAGGTGAAATGGTTGTACAAGGTGCTGTTAACCCTGATGAGTTTTACTTATCTAAGCCATTATTAAATGCTGGTAAACATTCTGTTTTACGCCGCAATCTTGGTTCTAAACACCAAAAAATGATTTATGGTGAAGAAGGTTCTGCGGGTAAATCTGTTGTTGTTGTTGACGTTGAAAAACAAGAGCGCCAACAATTCGCTTTAAATGACCACGAACTACAAGAGCTTGCAAAACAAGCACTTATCATCGAACAACATTACGGTGCGCCAATGGACATCGAATGGGCAAAAGACGGTGATGATGGTCAAATTTATATTGTTCAAGCTCGTCCTGAAACTGTAAAAAGCCGCCAAAATGTAGGCACTATGGAACGCTACCTTCTCAAACAAAGAGGTACTGTTCTTTGTGAAGGCCGTTCAATTGGTCAACGTATTGGTTCTGGTAAAGTCCGTATTGTTAACTCAATTAAAGAAATGGACAAAGTTCAAGAAGGTGACGTTCTTGTATCTGACATGACCGATCCTGACTGGGAACCGGTAATGAAACGTGCTGCTGCAATTATCACTAACCGTGGTGGTCGTACATGTCACGCAGCAATTATTGCACGTGAACTTGGTGTACCAGCTATTGTTGGTTGCGGTAACGCAACAGAAGTATTAACTGACGGTCAAGAAGTAACTGTTTCTTGTGCTGAAGGGGATACAGGTTTCATTTACGAAGGTGCATTAGATTTCGAAGTTCAACGCAACTCCATTGAATCTATGCCTAAACTTTCGTTCAAAATTATGATGAACGTAGGTAACCCTGACCGTGCATTTGACTTTGCTCAAATTCCAAACGAAGGTATTGGTCTTGCTCGTCTTGAGTTCATTATTAACCGTATGATCGGTGTGCATCCTAAAGCCTTACTCAACATTGACAGCCTACCTCGTGAAACTCGCGCTGCGGTTCTAACGCGTACCGCAGGTTATGCATCACCTGTAGACTTCTATGTTGAAAAATTGGTTGAAGGTATTGCAACTCTTGCTGCTGCATTTGGTGACAAGCCAGTGATCGTTCGTATGTCTGACTTCAAGTCAAATGAATATGCAAACTTAATTGGCGGTAAGTTATACGAGCCTGAAGAAGAAAACCCGATGCTCGGTTTCCGTGGTGCTAGCCGTTATGTATCTGATAACTTCCGTGATTGTTTCGAATTAGAATGCCGTGCACTTAAGAAAGTTCGTGATGAAATGGGTCTTACCAACATTCAAATCATGATTCCTTTTGTACGCACAGTATCTGAAGCAAAACGCGTTATTGAATTACTTGCACAAAATGGCTTGAAACGTGGCGAGAATGGCTTAAAAGTAATCATGATGTGTGAATTACCAACTAATGCCTTGTTAGCTGAACAATTCCTTGAACACTTCGATGGCTTCTCTATCGGTTCTAATGACTTAACTCAGTTAACATTAGGTCTTGACCGTGACTCAGGTATTGTTTCACATTTATTTGATGAACGTGACGCAGCGGTTAAAGCACTTCTTTCAATGGCAATCCATGCCTGCCGTAAAGCAGGTAAATACGTAGGTATCTGTGGTCAGGGTCCTTCAGACCATCCAGATCTTGCAAAATGGTTAATGGAACAAGGTATTGAATCTGTGTCTCTTAACCCAGACTCAGTTTTAGATACATGGTTCTTCCTTGCTGAAGAAAAAATCAAGCAAATCTAATAAGTTATAAAAAAAGGCCCATCCGTGGGTCTTTTTTCATCTTTAGAATAGAGAATTTTTATTTATGCAAATTTACTTGGCACGTAATAATCAACAAGCTGGGCCTTATACTTTAGAACAAGTAAATCAAATGTTGGCAAGCCAACAAATTTTGTTAACTGATTTAGCTTGGCATGAAGGCATGACAGAATGGAAAGCTTTAGGAGAATTAACCCAAGGTAAACTTGTATATCAACCTATTGGTTATTCTGTACCTCCAATAAACACGAATACTTCACCTAATGAAACTATTCGTCAAATTCGTGTAGAACCTAAAGTTCATGAACTTGCGTCTATCCCAGCTCGGGCTTTAGCGAAAATTATTGATTTATTGCTATGGTTACCAATCGCTGCAATTCCTTCTTTTTTCTTTAATGAAGCTCAATATAAGCAATTATTCGAATTGCAAAAACAAATGCAATCTGCAGAAGTTGCATCAACTAAGGCTGCAGAATTGCAACAGCAACTTTTTACTTTAATTCCGATAGAAGCTTGGCATTCAATGCTTGTTTACGTCGTAATTATGCTTGCAATTCAAGCCATCCTTTTAACAAAGTTTGGGCAAAGTATAGGTAAGAAAATCGTTGGAATTAAAATTGTAGATGCTGAGGATAATAGCAAGGTTAATTTAACTCGTATCTTCTTATTAAGAAGTATTGTTTTTATTATATTAAACTTACTGTTTATGCCGATCAGTACAATTATTGACTACGCTTTTGCATTAGGACAAAAGCGACAAGCTTTACATGACAAAATTGCAAGAACAAAAGTGATCAAATGATAGTGAATGACTCATTCATTTAATGTCTAAAAAAAGAGGAGGCACCCCGCCTCCTTTTTTCTATAGAGAGTTGATATTTAAATAAAAGCTCTTTTGAAATTAGATACCCTACAAAAAAAATCGGGTTTTAAAACAATTATTTCAGCCTACTTTATGTATAGCTTAGTTTGTCGATATGAGGCATAATGCCCTACAACGTAGCGGTGTCATATAATTGAGAAGTCTAAATTTTAGAATTAGCGTTCTCAATCATGCGACACTTTAATCGCTATCCCATATTTAATTAGGGAATGGGACTCTTCACCGAGGTTGTAAAATGAGACAAACGATTTTAGCTGTATTGTCTTTATCAACGCTTGCCGCACTTTTGACTGGGTGTGGTGGTGATATGGTACTTCTAAACTCTAAAGGTCCAGTTGGTCAAGGTCAAAGTGACCTTATGATGACTGCGATCTATTTAATGTTACTTGTGGTGATTCCTTCAATCATCATGGCATTATGGTTTGGTTGGAAATATCGCGCGTCAAATAAAGATGCAGACTATAAACCTACATGGGCACACTCAACTGCAATTGAAGTTGTAGTATGGGGTATCCCTGTCATTATTATTGGTATTTTAGCTTGGTTAACTTGGTGGGGTTCCCACAAGTATGACCCATACCGTCCTTTAGAATCAGATAAAGCACCTTTGACTATTCAAGTTGTTGCTGAACAGTTTAAGTGGATCTTTATTTATCCTGAACAAAACATTGCAACAGTTAACGAAGTACGTTTCCCTGAAAAAACTCCGTTAAGCTTTAAAATCACTTCTAACTTTACAATGAACTCATTCTTCATTCCACAGTTAGGCGGCCAGATTTATGCAATGGCAGGTATGCAAACTCACCTTCATTTGTTAGCAAATGAAACTGGTGTATATCGTGGTTTCTCTTCTAACTACTCAGGTTACGGTTTCTCTCAAATGCGTTTCAAGGCGCATAGCGTTACAGAGCAACAATTCAATGAATGGGTAGCAGCGGTTAAAGCAGGTAATGGTTCAACCATTAACCCAGAAGCAGTTCAAAAAACTACGCTTGACCAAGCTGAATTGGCAACCTTACGTGATGGTGACCGTTCTAAGCATCAGATTGAGCATTTAGTAAATCGTGCTAAAGCTGCTGGTGATCAAGAAGCGCTTGCTAAAGCTGAAGCTATGAAACCGTTCCCGACTAAGCCACACCCTGTGACTTATTACTCTTCAGTTGAACCAAAATTGTTTGAAACAATTATCAACCACTATATGAGTAACTATCATGGTGTTGACCACTCTGCTGAACACGCAACAGCTGACACTCATGCTGCAGCTGAACACGCTGCTCAAGGGGAATAAGACATGGATATGATTTTTGGTAAACTGGGTTGGGACTCTATCCCGACAGAGCCAATCGTACTTGTCACCATGGTCCTTATGGCAATTGGTGCAATTGCAGTGCTTGGCGGTATCACCTATTTTAAAAAATGGGGATATTTGTGGAATGAGTGGTTTATTACGGTAGACCACAAAAAGATTGGTATCATGTATATCATCGTATCTGTTGTCATGCTTCTGCGTGGTTTCGCTGATGCGATCATGATGCGCTTACAACTTTTCCTCGCTAAAGGTGGCGGCGAAGGTTATCTACATCCTGACCATTACGACCAGATCTTCACCGCACACGGTGTAATCATGATCTTCTTCGTAGCAATGGGTCTCGTTGTAGGTATGATGAACATCTCTGTACCTTTACAGATTGGTGCTCGCGACGTTGCTTTCCCATTATTAAACTCTTTAAGCTTCTGGTTATTCGCTGGTGCTGCTGGTTTAATGATGCTTTCACTTGTATTAGGTGAATTTGCTGCGACTGGTTGGATGGCTTACCCTCCTCTATCTGGCATTCAATATTCTCCTGGTGTAGGTGTTGACTACTATATCTGGGCACTTCAGGTTTCTGGTCTAGGTACGCTTTTATCTGGTGTTAACTTCTTCGTTACCATCATTAAAATGCGTGCACCTGGCATGAAATTAATGGACATGCCTATTTTCACGTGGACTTCACTTTGTACGGCTGTATTAATCATTGCATCGTTCCCTGTATTAACAGGTACTCTTGCAATGCTTACTCTTGACCGTTACTTCGGCTTCCATTTCTTCACAAATGAGCTTGGCGGTAGCCCAATGCTTTATGTGAACTTGATCTGGACATGGGGTCACCCTGAAGTATATATCTTGGTATTACCAGCATTTGGTCTATACTCAGAAATCGTTGCAACCTTCTCTCGTAAAGCGTTGTTCGGTTACAAGTCTATGGTGTATGCAACTATCGCGATTACTGTTCTTGCGTTCGTTGTATGGCTTCACCACTTCTTCACCATGGGTGCTGGTGCGAACGTTAACGCGTTCTTCGGTATCATGACCATGGTTATTGCGATTCCTACTGGTGTGAAAATCTTCTCTTGGTTATTCACCATGTATAAAGGTCGCATCACCTTTACTACTCCAATGTTATGGACGCTTGGCTTCCTTGTAACATTCGGTATCGGTGGTTTAACTGGTGTACTTATGGCTGTTCCACCTGCGGACTTCTTGGTACACAACTCATTATTCTTGATTGCTCACTTCCATAACGTAATTATCGGTGGTGTGGTGTTTGGTATGTTTGCCGGCATCATTTACTACTGGCCAAAAATGTTTGGTTGGAAGCTCAATGAAGCATGGGGTAAAGCTGCGTTCTGGTTCTGGTTCTTCGGTTTCTATTTTGCATTCATGCCACTTTATATCCTTGGTTTCATGGGTATGACTCGTCGTTTGAATACATATGACAACCCTGAGTGGGATCCGTACCTCGCAATTGCATTATTTGGTGCTGTTCTTGTTGCAATTGGTATTGCATGTTTCCTAATGCAAATCATCGTTGGTTTCTTACAACGTAAAGACAACATGGACCTTACAGGCGATCCATGGGATGCTCGTACGCTTGAGTGGGCAACCTCTTCTCCTGCTCCGTTCTATAACTTTGCGCATGAACCAGATGCAAGCGGTATCGACCGTTTCTGGACTGACAAAGAAAACGGTGTAGCATACGCACGTAACACTAAATATGAAGACATCCACATGCCGACTGATCGTGCTGCTGGTTTTGTCATTGCAATGTTCATTACGCTTCTTGGCTTTGCACTCATCTGGCATATTTGGTGGCTCGTTGTTGTTTCATTCGTTTCGGCTGTTGTTAGCTTGATCGTAAGCTCATTCACTAAGAATGTTGATTACTATGTTCCAGCTGCTGAAGTTGAGCGTATTGAAAACGAACGCTATGCTTTACTTGAAAAACACTTGAAGAAGGACTAAGGAAATGGCTGAAGTACTTCATCACGACAACCACGGCCATGACGGTCATCATGAACATGATGATACTGATTTAACGGTTTTTGGTTTCTGGACATACTTGATGAGTGACTTGATTCTTTTCGGATCACTCTTCATTGCGTTCGCTGTATTAAGCAGTCATGTTCCAGCAGGGACTCCAAGTGCATATGACCTATTCCATGAGTCATTAGGCTACGTGTTAACTGAAACATTTGCCTTATTGATTTCATCGGTAACTTTCGGTTTTGCTGTACTTGCATCTTATAAAAAGAATGTAAATCAAGTGATCACTTGGTTATTTATTACATTCCTTTTTGGTGCGACCTTCATCGGTATGGAACTCTATGAATTCCATCACCTTGTAGAAGAAGGTCATGGTCCAACTCACAGTGCATTCTTATCATCGTTCTTTACTTTGGTTGGTACACACGGTATCCACGTAACTTCTGGTTTAGTGTGGATGCTTGTATTAATGTATCAAATCAAAACTAAAGGTTTGACTTTACCGAATACACGTCGTCTTGCTTGCTTAAGCTTGTTCTGGCACTTCCTTGACATCGTTTGGATCTGTGTATTCAGCGTCGTTTACTTACTGGGAGTTCTCTAATGAGTAGTCATGAGCATAATGCTGCTGGTGCGTCACACGGTAACTTTAAGCAATACACTGTTGGATTTATCCTTTCTGTTATCCTCACCATCATCCCGTTCGGGATGGTGATGATGGGTGGTTTCAGTCGTGGTCTTTTAGTTACTGTGATTGCGATCACTGCGGTTGCTCAGGTTCTTGTACAACTTGTGTACTTCTTACACATGAATACATCATCTGAACAACGTTGGAATATGATTGCATTTATCTACACAATCCTATGTATCGCTGTACTTTTAATCGGTTCTGTGTGGATTATGAATTACCTTCACTACAATATGATGATCTAAACTGATTGTCATGTTGAAAAAATATCTATTCCTGACTAAACCAGGAATTCTCTTCGGTAATTTCATTACCACCTTGGGCGGCTTTTTCTTAGCCGCCCAAGGCTCTATAGACATCTCATTATTACTTCTTACCCTAATTGGAACAACTTTAGTTGTGGCCTCTGGTTGTGTGGTTAATAATGTTATAGATCAAGATATTGACACAAAGATGCAGCGCACCCAAAACCGCGCACTTGTTAAAAAAACAATCTCTCCTACTGTTGCGCTGATATATGCATTAGTGCTTGGAGTAATTGGTTTTAGCATTTTATGGTTCGGTGTAAATGGTTATGCATTTTTGTTTGCAATGATTGGTTTCATTGTCTATGTCGGTTTTTATAGTTTGTGGACCAAACGCACCTCAATCCATCAAACCGTCATTGGTAGCATCTCCGGAGCGAGCCCTCCTGTTATTGGTTATACCGCAGTAACTCATCAATTTGATGTAGCAGCCTTGCTTTTGTTTTTAGCATACGCTTTATGGCAAATGCCTCACTCTTGGGCAATTGCAATTTATCGTTTTGATGATTACAAAAATGCGGGAATTCCAATTTTGCCTGTAGCACGTTCTATTTATCGTACGAAAATTGAATGTGTCATTTATATCCTATTATTTGCAGCTGTTTTGAATGGGTTATATTGTTTTGGCTATACCAATATCTTCTTTTTAATTACCTTTAATGCTTTAACAGCTTATTGGTTATATTTATCAGTTATTGGATTTAAGGCCGAAAATGATCAACTCTGGGCTAAACGATTTTTCCTCTACTCGGTCATATTAATTACCCTGTTAAGTTTGAGTTTTAGCTTTACCTATCAATCCCCTGCTCCAAATCTTCCTCTCTTTTAAACAAGAGAGGATTTCCTCTTTATAGTAAAGAAGTTTTACTTTTCTGATCAAAAGATTTGTTTTTAGTCGAACTTTTACCTATAATTCAGCCTTCGCAATTTTTGCGACATAACTTATTAAGTTATGACTCCTTGCTTCTAATTTTTTGATTAGGGGCTGTTTAAACCGTAAGGAGCTGACAATGCGTCATTACGAAATCGTACTTTTGGTACACCCAGACCAAAGCGATCAAGTTGTAGGTATGGTTGAACGCTATATCTCTCAGATCAAAGAAGCTGAAGGTCAAATTCACCGTTTAGAAGATTGGGGCCGTCGTCAATTGGCTTACCCAATTAACAAAATTCACAAAGCGCACTACATTCTTATGAATGTTGAATGTGGTCAAACTACGCTTGATGAGTTAGAAGAATTATTCCGTTATAACGACGCGATCATTCGTAACCTTATCATCCGTCGTGAACACGCAATCACTGAAGAGTCATTGCTTGCTAAGAGTGCTGAAGAAAAGCGTGCGCGTAAAGCTCAACGCGAAGAAGCACAGCAAGTTGCTCAAGAAGCTGAATAAGGAGAACATCAATGGCACGTTTTTACCGTCGTCGCAAGTTCTGCCGCTTTACAGCTGAGAATGTTGCGTACATCGACTACAAAGATATCGACACTTTAAAACAGTACATCACTGAAAACGGCAAGATTGTTCCTAGCCGTATCACTGGTACTAAAGCTCGTTATCAACGTCAATTAGCACTTGCTATCAAACAAGCTCGCTATTTGTCTTTGATTCCGTACACTGACAACCATAAGTGAGGTGATCTGTGGACGTTATCTTATTACAACGCATTAAGAACCTTGGTAAATTAGGCGATAAAGTATCAGTTAAAGCTGGTTACGGCCGTAACTTCCTTATCCCTCAAGGTAAAGCAGTTGCAGCTACTGAAGCTAACACTGCTGCTTTTGAAGCTCGTCGTGCTGAACTTGAGAAGCAAGAAGCTGAAGTTTTAGCTGCTGCTCAAGCACGTGCTGAACAATTGAACGAAGTTAACATCGTTATCACTGCTAAAGCTGGTGACGAAGGTAAACTGTTCGGTTCTATCGGTACTCGTGACATCGCTGACGCATTAACGAATGCTGGTCTTACAGTTGACCGTGCAGAAGTTCGTTTACCAAATGGCGCGCTTCGTCACACTGGTGAATTCAACATCGCAATTCAATTGCACCATGATGTTGTTGCAGAAGTTCTCGTTACTATCGTATCTGAGTAATTTCTCATCAAAAAAAGAGCATGCTTTTGCATGCTCTTTTTTTATGTTTCAAATTTTAAAATAAGATATATTAATTCCTGATCAGTTCTTCAGTTTAATTGGTTTTTTAATTAGGTAGTTTATTTAATTTTGTTTTAAGATAGTTCTCGGCTTTACAGCCACGTTGTGTACACCCTTCTTTATCATCAGGTCTAATTATGTCTCAGGCGAATGCCACTTCTTTAGCGCTTTCATCTCCAATAGAAAATAAAACGAGTGAATCAGGCCAACTTAAAGAGTTTCGCACTCCCCCACACAATTTAGCCATTGAGCAGGCTGTTCTGGCTGCTTTGATGACAGTTGCCGAATCCTTTGAGCAAGTCAACGATGTACTAAAAGAAAATGATTTTTACGCGACTCGTCATAAATATATTTTTCGTGCAATCGAGAAATTAGCACAAGAAAACTCACCCTATGATGCTGTCTTAGTAAGTGACTGGCTCCTAAAACAAAATTTACTTGATGCTATTGGTGGCGAAGAATATTTAATGCAGCTCATGGCTGATTCACCATCAAGTTTCTATAACTTAGAAACCTATGCCACTAAAATTAAAGAATTTTCTACTCTACGCAGTATGATTAAAGTTAGTACTGAAATCTTACAAAATGCTTATGACACAAAAGGTCGTGGTGTTAGTGAAATTTTAGACTTAGCTGAAACGAGTATTTTCTCTTTAGCAGAACAGCACAATAATAATAAAAAAGATGCAGGCCCTAAATCTATTAGTTCTGTTACCGCAGACGTTATTAGTAAGCTAGACGAGCTTTCAAAATTAGACGGCAATATTACAGGTTTAACGACAGGTTTCTTAGAACTTGATAATAAAACATCGGGTATGCAACCTGGTGATTTAATTATTGTTGCTGCACGTCCATCGATGGGTAAAACTACCTTTGCCATGAATTTGGTTGAAAGTGTTTTGCAATATAACAAACTACCTGCTCTGGTATTTTCAATGGAGATGCCAGCAGACTCGATTGCGATGCGTCTTATTTCTGCAATGGGTAAAGTTCATCAAGGACATTTACGTTCGGGGAATTTAGATGCAGATGAATGGACCAAGGTAACCGGTACAATTTTGCAGCTTCAACAAATGCATTTGTATATTGATGACTCATCTGCTCTACCTCCAACTGAACTCCGTGCCCGTGCCCGCCGCGTTGCCAAAATGCATGATGGTAAAATTGGTTGCATCATGGTCGATTACTTGCAGCTTATGAAAGTTCCAGGTATGGGTGATAACCGTGTAGGCGAGATTTCAGAAATTTCTCGTAGCTTAAAAGCACTAGCGAAAGAAATGCAATGTCCTGTTATCGCACTTTCCCAGCTTAACCGAAGTCTGGAAAACCGTCCAAATAAACGCCCTGTAATGTCCGACTTACGTGAATCCGGTGCGATCGAGCAGGATGCCGACTTAATTATGTTTATTTACCGTGATGAGGTTTATAACAAAGAGTCGAAAGAAGCCGGCACTGCAGAAATTATTATTGGTAAGCAGCGTAACGGTCCAATTGGTTCAGTTCGTCTTGCTTTTGAAGGTCAATATACTCGATTTAGTAATCTCTCTCCTGAGTATTACAGCCAATATGATGATGAAGAATAAACTCTATCTCTAGCCCAAAGGAGTAAATGAGGGTGCGCCAAGCAACAGTTTATATTGATCGCAATGCACTTCAATATAATTTAAACCGTGTCAAACAACTCGCAACAAATTCAAAAATTGTAAGTATGGTGAAAGCTAATGCTTATGGACATGGAATCAAAGACTGTTTAGCAGCCTTAAATGCCTCAGATGCCTTTGGTGTCGCCTGCCTACAAGAAGGTTTGGAAATTCGTCAACACGGATTCCAACAACCCGTTACTTTAATTGAAGGGGTATTTTCTGAAGATGAAATGCCAATTGCAATTAAACAAAAATTTGAATGTGTGATTCACCATCAACAACAATTTGAATGGTTAATTAAACACAAACAAGCCTACATTACCCAAGGTTTAAAAGTTTGGGTTAAGCTTAACAGCGGCATGAACCGTCTAGGTTTTAAAAATCCAGAAATTATTGAAGTTATTAAAACTTTAAAATCTGAAGGATTTACTTGTGTGCTTGCAATGCATTTCGCAAATGCAGATGTAGACCATCCACTGAACGAGCAACAAAAACAACAATTTTTACAAGTTAAACAAGCTTGTGATCCTGTTTTAGCATCTTGCTGTAACTCAGCTGCTATTTATAAATGGCCAGAATTACATTTTGATTATGTTCGTCCAGGTATCATGCTTTACGGCGCCTCACCTTTTGCAGAACAAACAGTCCATGATCTTGACTTAAAACCAGTAATGACTTTTTCAGCAGAAGTCATTGCCCTAAACCATATTCAACCTGAGGAACATGTCGGTTATGGTTCTACTTTCTGTGCAAAGCAAGCCATGGATATCGCCATTGTTTCTATAGGGTATGGTGATGGCTATCCACGCGCTTATATTAAACAAAACTATGTCGCTATTGATAAACAGCTCTGTGCAGTTGTAGGGCGAGTGAGTATGGATATGCTTGCAATTGACGTAACAGGTCTGCAAGTGAAATTAGGTACACCAGTTGAACTTTGGGGTTCCCACCGCCTCGTTGATGATGTTGCGGATGCTAACGGAACGATAGGTTATGAATTACTCTGCCGCCTAAGTAATCGCCCTACTCGTAAAAGCAGTTAAATAATAAAATATAAAAAATCCAAGCTTGCTTGGATTTTTTTATTTAAATATTCAATATTTTATCGCCAGTAATCATCTGTTGGTTTTGGCATTTCTTGTAAGCCGCGACGTAGAGTATCTGACCATTGCCGACTAATTTGTGAAAAATAAGGATCGTCTTCTGTAATTCGTTTTCCCATCGGAATAACAAAACTATCTTTCTTATAAATCAATGCATCAAGTGGTAAGCCAACAGATACATTTGAACGTAAAGTTGAGTCAAAAGAAATCAGGCTACAACGTAATGCATCATCTAATGGCATTGCATAATATAAAGCTCGATCTAGAATCGGTTTGCCATATTTACTTTCACCAATTTGAAAATAAGGTGTATCAGTCGTCGCACAAATAAAATTGCCTTGTGGATAGACATTATAAAGCTGCATGTCACCACCTTTAATCTGACCACCGACCAAAATACTACAGGCGTAATTCATTTGTTCTTGAGTGTCTGAACTAATATCCTCTAAAACAGCTTTTAAAGTTTTCCCTATCAGTTCGGCTGCCTCAAACATTGTATTAACACTATACAAATTAGGCTCTTGCTGCAAAGTAAGCGCATTTTGCAAATGACCTATAACAGCTTGCGTTGTTGCTAAGTTGCCTGCTGTTTGCAACGCCATAAAGCGCTCTCCAGTAACGCCGAAAGTATGCAATTTTCGGAACACAGAAATATGATCAACCCCTGCATTGGTTCTTGTGTCACTGATAAACACTAAACCCTGTTCCAATCTTAGCGCACAACAATAGGTCATTTCATTCTCTTTACATTCAACATGCCAACACTTGAACCACAGACATCATGTTTTCAATTCCACCTTGCTCTCTTACACCACGAATAGGTGCTACATCGAGATAGTCACGTCCTACAGCAAGGTAAATATGATGTTTGGGTGTAAACAACTGATTGCTTACATCAAAACAATACCACTGATTTTCTAAAAATACTTCCGCCCAAGCGTGACTGGCAAGGTGCGGATAGTTTTGATCAAATAGATAACCCGAGACGTAACGTGCAGGTAATTGTAACGCACGGCACATCGCAATTAAAATGTGCGCATGATCTTGGCATACACCTTGTCCAGCATGAAATGCTTCGATCGCAGTTGTCTGAACTGAAGTACTTTCAGGCTGATAAAGTATTTTCTGTAAGATATATTCACTTAATAATGCAATATGTTGTCGGTCTTTAGTCACCACAATATTTTTTGCAAAGTCCAACATTTCCGCATCACATCGAGTTGCACCTGTCATTTGCAAAAACAAATTAGCGGGTGTAGAGAGATTTACACAACCCATTTCCACGTTTTGAAGCTCAACAATTCCTTGAGCCATAAAGGTTAGATGTTGGTATGAATAACGCTGACTAGCCGTCATCCATACATTATTAAATATATCTCTTTTGATGGTTTTATCGCCCGGCACACTAATTGCCCAATTCATAACATGCTGATGAGCCGATGTTTGAGGCATCATTTTAATATACTGAATGCTATTTCGAGCAGTTTCAGTATAGCTATAATGCGTTTGATGATTAACCATCAATTTCATAATCAGCCCTCAAACATATTTTCCAACTGCTGTGTAAAAGTATAATAAGCGTCCCAAGTGAGTTGTTGCTTTAATACTTGCCAATTTTCATCTATATTTTCCCAATTCAAATGAGCAAGCTGTCGCACCACAACATCTAGCTCTGATACGAGAGCTGATAAATCTTGTCCAAAACGCAGTTTTATATCAAATTGCTCTATTTTTTGGCCTAAATACAAAAATAAATAAATATCTTCATGTTCCGCTTCTAGTATTTGAGTGCAGTGTTCAACAGCTTTTTTCAATGCATCAGGTTGAGGTTGAAGCGTATTAATCACATTATTTAATTCTGCATAAGCATGTGCCGACAAAATCCCTCTTAGTTCCTGAATATTATCTTTAGCAATAATGAGCTGGTTCAGTAATGAAAATGTTTGCTTCTTGTCTAACATATAGTGATTTAGTAATTCAGCATTTTCTATAGCTAAACCAAACGCTGCTGCAAATTTTATTGCTTTCTCATCTTCTATAAAGGGTAAATGAGAGGCTGCAAATTTAACTCGCATCAAATATCGACCCAACCAATATATTTGATGCGCACTCGAATTGAGTAAAACCATAAAGTTCCTCTTTAACCCACAATCAGGAATGTAATGTTTCGACAACCCATGTATCTTTTATACCGCCACCTTGAGATGAATTTACGACCAAAGAGCCAGCTTGCATGGCCACGCGTGTTAAACCACCAGGTACAATCTCTGTACGATAAGGTGAACTCAACACGAACGGACGCAAATCAATATGACGCTCAGCTACTCCTCCCGTCGTTAAAGTTGGAGCAACAGATAAAGCCAAAGTAGGTTGTGCAATGTACATATGAGGCATAGCTATTAATTTTTTTTTAAATTCATCAATTTCGCATGAGCTTGCTTTAGGCGCGATCAACATGCCATATCCACCTGAACCTTGTGCTTCCTTAACGACTAATTGATCCAGATTAGAGAGTACATAGTCTAAGTGTTCTTCTTTACGGCACTGATAAGTAGGTACATTTTTTAGAATTGGTGTTTCATCCAAATAATATTGAATCATTTGGTCTACATAAGGGTAAATAGATTTATCATCTGCCACACCTGTTCCAGGTGCATTTGCAATCACCACATTTTTCTGCAAATAAGCAGACATAAGACCAGCTACTCCTAAAGCACTGTCGGGTCGAAATGCTAAAGGATCTAGAAAATCGTCATCTAAACGGCGATAAATTACGTCTACTTTTTGACGTCCACGAATAGTTTTGACAAATACTTGATCATTTTCTACAAATAAATCTCGATTTGTAACCAATGGCACATCCATTTCGCGCGCTAGAAAAGCGTGCTCATAATAGGCACTGTTAAAACGCCCTGGTGTTAGTACCACGACAAAAGGTTGGTCCGCGGAAGAATTTTCTTGCAATATCTCTTTTAAAAGTTTTGGATAATGCTCAATCCCCTGTAAATTATTGGCTGTACATAGCTCAGGCATTAATTTCTGGCTAATGTTTCGGCTTTCAATCATGTAAGATACGCCAGAAGGTGTTCTTAAATTATCCTCCAATACAAAAAACTCTCCCTCACCATCGCGGATAATATCGATACCACTAATTTGTGAATAAATTTTTCCCTTTAAAGAATGCTTAAGCATATGAGGTTGGAAAGCATCATTTCCCATAATTTGTTCTTCGGGAATAATGTGTTCTTTTAAAATATGTTGTCCATGATAAATATCATCTAGGAAATAATTTAATGCCTTAACACGCTGTGCACAGCCCGAGGCAATTTTTTCCCATTGTTTTTTCTCGATTACTCTTGGAATTAAATCGAAAGGTATGGTGCGCTCTGTTCCTTCTTTATCGCCATAAACATTAAAGGTAATCCCTTGATAAAGAAAATGCTGCTTCGCCTGAGCATTTAGCTCTTTTAACTCATCTAAAGTGCGGATACTCAACCATTGTTCAATTTTTTTAGAAGCTGCACCATTCGATGTTACATCATCAAGCATCTCGTTAAAGAACTGTGATTTTAGTTGTTCAAAGAGATTGGTTTGCACAGAAATATGTTCTAAAAAAGAGGTTGGATTAATAAGTGCCGTTGTTGTCTGCTCTTGTATAAAAAAATCGTTATCTAGATGTAATTCATGCTCTTGTTCTGACATAACCACCTCGTCTTATCATTTATCTATATTTAATTTTTAAATAAGCAATTTCAGTGCCACTTATATATCTGTAATACTTTTACGGCATCATTGTTATAACTTTCTTCTAAATCTTATCATCCTTTGTCCAACGGGCTATAAACTGAATCTGACAAACTTGCTAAATCTGTAAAGATTTTTTATTGTGTTGACACCAAAGCAATTGGATATAGATGTATTACGCTTATGTCTGTAATAGAAAAAGAAACTTCGAATAGTTTATATCGCCAATGGCAGATCTTGTCTCGCCTACCCACCGGTAAATGGATCGGAACTCGAGAATTACAAGAAATGCTTGAGCGCGAAGGTATTGAAATCAGTTTAAGGACTATTCAGCGTGACTTAAATCAAATTGCTCAGCGTTTTCCGATAGAGAGTAATAAAGCCGTACCTCAAGGCTGGCGGTGGCAGTCAGACGCTCCTATCCAGAGTTTACCTCACATGACAAGCTCTCAAGCAGTGACCTTTATGATGGTTGAGGAACACCTAAAGCACTTACTTCCTCCAAGCCTGCTTGATGAGATGGGTCCATGGTTTGATTTAGCCAAACGCAGCCTCTCTACTCAAAATAATGTGAGACAGTGGATTAACCGTGTACGCATTGTTCCTGCAAGTCAACCGCTTATTCCACCTGTAGTGGATCGTGGCGCTCAGCAGGCAATTTATGAAGGTCTACTACAAGACAAACAGATTGAGTGTGTTTATCGGGCCCGTGTAAATCAAGGCGAAGATAAAACTTATATTTTAAACCCTTTAGCTTTGGTACAAAAAGGTGCAGTCATTTATTTGATTTGCACACGGCATGACAAAACTGAAGTGCAAACATTTGCTCTGCACCGTTTTAAATCAGCAAAAGTATTAGATAGTCGCGCCCTACATCCGGTCAATTTTGATATTGATCATTATATTGATTCAGGCGCTTTAGGCTTTAGAGTGGACTACAACCAGCCAACTGAATCAATTCAGCTCACTTTAACCATGACAGAACAAACTGCGAAAACTTTTTATGAAAGTCAGTTGAGTAAAGACCAAACGATTACTCCACTTGAAGAAAATATCGTAGAAGTTACAGCTACCGTACCTTTTACATCTCAACTGGTGTGGTGGCTACGTAGTTATGGTAAAAAATTACTGCATATTGAACCAGTTCAAGTACACAACGCTGTACGTGAAATTGAAACTGATAGTAAGTAGTTATAAAAAAGAGAACCATACGGTTCTCTTTAGATTTTGAATTATAATTTTCTTAATTTTATATTCTTCTTATATTTTTACTTGTTTCCAGATCAAGATTTTCTCCCCCACCAAAACTGATCCGCTCTTTCTTTTACGCTATTTTGAACATGAGCATTGGCATGCCATTTCATATCCATTGTAGCGAATTGATTTCATTGTCATGGTTAAAGCCCTCTTGTTTGAACGTGAATTTAATATAACTGGCGGCTTAAAATATGTGAAATAAGAAAAAAAGGAAGCGAAATCTCTTTTCTTCCTTAGGAAGTTTCCATATATTTTTTGAACAGAAAATAAAAAAGCCCAGTCTTAACTGGGCTTTTTATATACTCAAATGATTAAGCTGTTTTCTTAATCATATTGTTCTTACGAATTGTGATCATGACAAGCTGAACAGCTGCTGGCGTAACACCAGGAATACGGCTTGCTTGAGCTAAAGTTTCTGGAAGCACTGTTTTTAACTTCTGTGTAATTTCGCGTGATAAACCAGACACGTTATCATAATCAAAATCGGCTGGTATTTTAGTTTCTTCAAGACGCTTTAATTGAGCAACATCTTCATGTTGACGGTTGATGTAACCTTCATATTTCACAGCAATTTCGATTTGCTCACCCACTTGCTCTGAAACTTCAGAACCCGTAAGTTCTGCAATTTGACCAAAGTTGATATTAGGACGCTTAAGCAAATCAATTGCGCTGCATTCCTTACTCAAATCTGCACCCGTCATTTCAACGAATTTTTTACCCATAGGGTTATTTGGTGCTGCCCATATATGTTGTAAACGAGAGGTTTCACGCTCAACTGCTTCCATTTTTTCACAATAAGCAGCCCAACGTACATCATCAACTAAACCAAGTTCACGACCAATAGTTGTCAAGCGTTGATCCGCGTTATCTTCACGCAACATCAAACGATATTCAGCACGTGAGGTAAACATACGATATGGTTCTTTAGTACCCAACGTAATGAGGTCATCAACTAACACGCCCATATAAGCTTGGTCACGTTTAGGTGTCCACTCTTCTTGCTCCCACGCACGGCGTGCAGCATTTAAACCCGCAAGTAAACCTTGGGCACCCGCTTCTTCATAACCTGTTGTACCATTAATTTGACCAGCAAAATACAAGCCATTAATCGCTTTAGTTTCGAGGGTAAATTTCAAAGCTTGCGGGTTGAAATAATCATATTCAATTGCATAGCCTGGACGTAAGATATGAGCGTTTTCCATACCACGAATTGAGCGTACAAGCTCAAACTGAACATCAAACGGTAAAGAAGTCGAAATACCATTTGGATAAAGCTCATGTGTATCTAGACCTTCTGGTTCCAAGAATACTTGATGTGAGTCTTTATCAGCGAAACGGTGAATCTTATCTTCGATTGATGGACAGTAACGTGGACCTACCCCCTCAATAACACCCGTATACATTGGTGAACGATCTAAACCACCGCGAATAATATCGTGAGTTTTTTCGTTTGTATGCGTGATATAACAGTTCACTTGTTCAGGGTGCATAGACGCATCACCCATGAATGACATAACTGGAGACGGGAAATCACCCGGCTGCGGAATCATGACTGAAAAATCAACCGAACGTGCATCAATACGTGGTGGAGTACCAGTTTTTAAACGACCAACAGGTAGTTTTAATTCACGTAAACGCTGAGCAAGTGCAATAGAAGGCGGATCACCCGCACGACCACCACTTGATTTTTCTAAACCAACGTGGATTACACCGCCTAAGAATGTACCTGTAGTCAACACAACAGTTTTTGCATCAAAGCGAATACCCATTTGGGTAACAACACCTTTAACAGTATCGCCTTCAACAATCAGGTCATCAGCTGCTTGCTGGAAAATATCAAGATTTGCTTGATTTTCCAAAGTGTCGCGGATGGCAGCTTTATAGCGCACGCGGTCAGCTTGAGCACGTGTTGCACGCACAGCTGCACCTTTACGCGAGTTTAAAATACGGAACTGAATACCACCTTTATCGGCAGCTAAAGCCATTGCACCACCAAGTGCATCAATTTCGCGTACTAAATGCGACTTACCAATACCGCCGATTGCTGGGTTACAACTCATTTGGCCCAAAGTCTCAATGTTATGGGTCAAAAGCAAAGTCTGTCGTCCCATACGCGCAGCAGCAAGGGCCGCTTCCGTACCTGCGTGACCGCCGCCGATAACAATAACATCATAAACTTTAGGGTAGTGCATGAGTACAAAACACCAGAAAAAAAAGACGGAACATTATAGCAAAATTATCTGCTTATTGATGTACATAATTACAAAATTGTCTTCACATGATTTACGGTACTCCACATGTTTTGACATTTTGTTGCATGAATTCAATACAAAGTGAATGTTTTTAAGAATCTTTCATCTTAGAATAAAAAATGTACAGCACTTCTACGACTTTAAAATTAACGCAACGAGAAGGAACACAAAATGAAAACGACTATGTTAAAAATCTTAACTGCATCCCTCCTTTGTTTTTCAGGCGTAACGTTTACCCACGCTGCGACGAATCATACTGCTAAATCGACTCATACGGCTAAATCAAGTAAAACAGCTAGTCATACTGCAGATTCAAGCAAATCAGTGATGCAAAAAGAACTTAGAGCTTGTGTGAAAAAACAGCAAGGTGAATGGGTATCTTATAGCCATAATGGTGTAACCTTTAATGGTACTTGTGAACCAAACGAAAACGGTAAACTACAATTTAAAGCCCCTGCTCCTTAAGCGGTTTTGACATAAGGTAGAGAAGAAGTCATTTATTTTCCGCCACATCTCATCAGGATTTTCAAAGACGGCTCATTAAAGATGGGCCGCTTTCTTTTTTAAAATGGTCTAGTCCGCTACAATACGCCTTTAAATAAAATTTTTAGGTCCTTTTCGTGAAGTGGTTACAAATACACATTACCGTTAATCAAGAACAAGTTGAGTTCACAGAAACACTTTTAATGTCTCTAGGTGCGGTAAGCGTAACTCTGGATGATGCTGAAGATCAGGCTTTACTTGAACCATTACCAGGTGAAACACCTTTATGGAATAAAGTGATTGTGACAGGCATCTATCAACAAGACGAACAAGACCCGATTGATGTCGACACTTTAGAAGCTTTCTTAAAAGCTCAACTTCCAGATGTTCCTATGCGCCATGAAGAACTTGAAGATCAAGTGTGGGAACGCGCATGGATGGATTATTATGAACCAATTCAGATTGGGGAAAAGTTCTGGATCGTACCTGAATGGCTAGAGCCACCAGAAGCGGACGCTACTAATATTAAGTTAGACCCAGGTCTTGCGTTTGGTACAGGTAATCACGCAAGTACTTTCCTATGCTTACAATGGCTAGGTAAAACTGATGTTAAAGATAAAATCGTGATTGATTATGGCTGTGGTTCAGGCATTTTAGGCGTAGCGGCTTTATTATTAGGCGCTAAAAAAGTATATGCTACCGATATTGACCCTCAAGCTGTTTTAGCAACAAAACAAAATGCAGAACTTAATGGTATATTAGATCGCCTATATGTAGGTCTTCCGGAAGAATTCGATCAAGAGTTCAAACCTCAGCAGGCAGACGTTTTAGTTGCAAATATTTTAGCGGGTCCATTAATGGCACTTGCATCTGAGTTTGCAAATTTAATTAAATCTGAGGGTGAGTTCGCACTTGCAGGTGTAATCGAAGAGCAAGTTACTGATGTTTCACGTGTTTATTCTGAATTTTTTGATATATTAGATGTCGAAAAACGCGAAGAAAATTGGTGTCGCATTTCAGGAAAACGTAAAACAATAAATTGAGACTTCTAACTCATGAATGAAAAACAAACCCGCTGCCCTAAGTGTTTAACAGTATATAAAGTATCTCTTACTCAATTGACTGTTGCTCAGGGTATGGTTTGTTGCCCAAAATGTAATTCGAATTTTAATGCATTAACCAATCTGATTAATATTGAACAGCCAGCCATGGTTAATTCATCTACTTTAGTTAATGGTTCAATGCAAACACGATATATGACACATTCACATGTGCTAGATATCTTTGACCAAAAAGTTGAGAACTCTAATATTGATCTATTAACCTATCTCAACAACTTAAACTACTTTCATAATGAACCTATTAATGCTTTACCAAACCTTAATTTGGCTGAGCAAGTATCCCCACAAGAACAAGACAATAATAAAAGACATAGTTGGTTGTACTATACGCTCTGGAGCTCTGCCAACCTTATTCTGATTTTAGTTTTTACTTTCCAGATTCTCTGGTTTAACCCTAAACTCATGCATACAAGCCCTACCGTTAGTCATGCATTTAATTATGTTTGCCAAATACTACATTGCAATAAAACAGCAGAACTGTATCAACTTATCCATATAGAAAAGATAAAAGTTCGTAGAATTGATGCAAACCACACCCAATTCTCAGGCATATTACTTAATCAGAATGATAAAAGTATTGAGCTTCCTAACTTAAAGTTAAGTTTTGCGACAGAACTAAGCAAAACTGAAGAAATTATACTAACTCCTCAGCAATATTTAGTAGAGAACTTACGGGGTATTCAGCGCATTCCATCAAACACCCCTTACCGATTCCAATTTGAGCTAAACAAAAGCAAAAAAAGCCTAGTAAATTATCGATTAGAAATTGTCCACCCCTAAAATGTAAAAAAAGTGAAAAAAAAATAAAAAAAAATGCAGTTAATTTGCTCACTTTTTCCTAGACAATGTTATGATACGCGCCACGAAAGCTTTGACTCATATACTCCTCGCTCTCAATCCAAAAAAAATACTGTTAAGCATGTGTGCTTTTCTACTTTAAGCGCATAGCCTAACTTTTTTTGTTTTTGAGGGGGCTGTAACAAATATTTAATTATTGTTACGCTTATTTTTTATTCAATACGAAGAAATATGGCAAGCTAATTGTTCTTATGTTTTAGAGTCACTGTTTTAGGATCTAAAACAGGACTCCGTATTTTTAGACCACATTTATATACTACTTTACCCAAGTTAGTATTTGATTTTCGGATTAACTCGCATGAATAGCAAATCTCCTATTTTTACTGCACAATCTGATGTTGCTCTTCGCATCCACGTGGATCGCGCAGTTCGCCATTATTTTGCACAATTGCAAGGTGAGCAACCATCTCAGGTATATGACATGGTGCTAGCAGAAATGGAGAAACCTCTTTTATCTGTAGTTCTTGAATATACACGTGGTAATCAAACACGTGCTGCAGAGATTCTTGGACTCAACCGTGGCACTTTACGTAAAAAGTTAAAAGCTCACGGTTTAATGAGTGAATAAATGATAAAATGCTCACGACGTCGTGGGCATTTTTTTATGCTTATTGGTTTTAATCCGTAGACTTGAAATTGTTGAATTAAACATCATGACTATTAAACGTGCTTTGATTTCTGTATCTGATAAGACAGGAATTGTCGAATTTGCTCAAAACCTTGCAGCTCTAGGGGTAGAACTATTATCTACAGGCGGCACATATAAGTTGCTTAAAGATAATAATATCGCGGTTGTAGAAGTATCTGAACATACGGGCTTCCCTGAAATGATGGATGGTCGTGTTAAGACATTACATCCAAAAATTCATGGTGGTATTCTTGCTCGTCGCGGTTTAGACGAAGCAGTTATGGAAGAACACAACATTGATCCGATTGATCTTGTTGTTGTAAACCTTTATCCATTTGCTGCAACTGTTGCAAAACCAGACTGTACTCTTCCTGATGCAATCGAAAATATCGACATCGGTGGTCCTACAATGGTTCGTGCAGCAGCTAAAAATCATGCTTCAGTGGGTATCGTTGTAAATGCTTCAGATTACGACACTGTAATCAATGAATTAAAAACCGCTGGTTCACTTTCTTATGAAACGCGTTTTGATTTAGCAGTTAAAGCATTTGAACATACAGCTCAATACGACGGCATGATCGCTTCTTACTTAGGCGCTCGCGTTGGTAAGACCGAAGGTGAAGCTGATTTATTCCCTCGCACATTCAATACCCAATTGAACAAAGCACAAGATTTACGTTACGGTGAAAACCCACATCAATCTGCAGCATTTTATGTTGAAGCAAATGCAAAAGAAGCTTCAGTTTCTACTGCAAAACAGTTACAAGGCAAAGAATTGTCTTATAACAATATTGCAGATACAGATGCAGCACTTGAATGTGTTAAATCATTCGCAAAACCTGCTTGTGTTATTGTAAAACATGCTAACCCTTGTGGTGTTGCTGTTTCTTTAGACGGTATTAAAGCTGCTTATGATTTAGCTTACGCAACAGATCCAGAATCTGCTTTTGGCGGTATCATTGCGTTTAACCGTGAGTTAGATGTTGCAACTGCTCAAGCAATTGTAGAGCGTCAATTTGTTGAAGTCATTATTGCTCCAAGCATTGCCGATGGCGTACTTGAAGTAACTGGCGCAAAGAAAAACGTACGTGTTTTAGTATGTGGTGAATTACCTGCAATTGATGCACGTGCACCGCAACTTGACTACAAACGTGTTAATGGCGGCTTACTTGTTCAAGATCAAGACTTGGGCATGATCACTAAAGATGATCTTAAAGTAGTTACTAAGCGTGCACCAACTGAGCAAGAAATTGATGACCTCATCTTTGCTTGGAAAGTTGCGAAATATGTGAAATCAAACGCAATTGTTTATGCTAAAAACCGCCAAACTATTGGTGTAGGTGCAGGTCAAATGAGCCGTGTTAACTCAGCTCGTATTGCTGCCATTAAAGCTGAACATGCTGGTTTAGTTGTTGAAGGCGCTGTAATGGCTTCCGATGCATTCTTCCCGTTCCGTGATGGTATTGATAATGCGGCTAAAGCTGGCATTAAATGCATCATTCAACCAGGTGGTTCTATGCGTGATGAAGAAGTAATCGCAGCAGCAGATGAAGCTGGTATTGCAATGGTCTTCACTGGTATGCGCCATTTCCGCCACTAATTTAAATTTAGTCCTCCCTAACCCTCCTTTTATTCAGGAGGGTTTTCCACAATAATGGAGCTAAACTCCACCTTGAGGGATAGAGGGGGATGAAAAGGATTAAAGTTAAGGAACAAATTAAAAATGAATATTTTAGTTTTAGGTAGTGGTGGTCGTGAACATGCTTTAGCATGGAAAATCGCGCAAGATACCAAAGTTACTCAAGTTTTCGTTGCACCTGGTAATGCTGGTACAGCAACAGAAGACAAATGTGTAAATGTTCAACTTGATATTTTAGACAACCCTGCAATTATTGCTTTTGCTAAAGAAAACAATGTTGAACTGGTTATTGTTGGCCCAGAAGCACCTTTAGTGAATGGTGTAGTAGATGCTGCACGTGAAGCAGGTCTAAAAATTTGGGGACCAACTCAATACGCTGCTCAGCTTGAAGGCTCAAAAGCATTTGCTAAACATTTTTTAAAGCGTCATAACATTCCAACTGCTTTTTACGAAGTATTTACCGAAGTTGATGCAGCTAAAGCTTATGTTGAAAAAAATGGTGCACCAATTGTAATTAAGGCAGATGGTCTTGCTGCTGGTAAAGGTGTAATCGTTGCAATGACTAACGAAGAAGCTTTTGCAGCAATTGATGACATGCTTGCTGGCAACAAATTCGGTGATGCTGGTTCACGTGTGGTAATTGAACAGTTCCTTGCAGGCGAAGAAGCTTCTTTCATTTGTATGATTGATGGTAAAAACATTTTACCAATGGCAACTTCACAAGATCACAAGCGTATTTTTGAAGGTGACCAAGGTCCTAATACTGGTGGTATGGGTGCCTACTCTCCTGCTCCAGTTGTAACTTCTGATATTTTCGAACGCGTTATGACTGAAATCATGCGCCCGACTGTTGAAGGTATGGCTGCTGACGGACATGTCTACACTGGTTTCTTATATGCTGGCTTAATGATCGATGAACAAGGTCAACCACGTGTAATCGAGTTCAACTGTCGTTTTGGTGACCCTGAAACTCAACCCATCATGATGCGCTTAAAATCATCTCTTGTTGAATTGGTAGAAGCAGGTATTGCTGGTAACTTACCAAATGAAGCTGAATGGGATGAGCGTAAGTCAATCGGTATTGTACTTGCAGCAGAAGGTTATCCTGATAGTGTACGTAAAGGTGATGTAATTTCAGGTATTGGACAATCACCTGAAGATACTAAAATTTTCCATGCAGGCACTGCAACTCGTGAAGACGGTCACATTGTGACTTCTGGTGGTCGAGTTCTTTGTGTAACTGCTTTGGGTGACAGCGTTCTTGAAGCGCAAATCAATGCACTTGAAGTATGTGGCCAAGTTACATTCACAGGTATGCAATATCGTAGCGATATCGGTTATCGCGCAATTGCACGTGAAAAAGCTGAATAAAAGTTTAAATATAATGAAGCTCTCTTTGGAGGGCTTTTTTATTTTTCGTCTTCACTTATCTTAAATATTCATATTAATCTTAATTTTTATTCAATTGTGATGATTAAGATCGAAAGATGTCCACTATATTGAATATGTTTTTATTGATATGATTAGTTAAAGCGTTGGAACTTTCCATAAAGTTAATGTGTCTTTAAATATTAGGGCACATCATCTAATTCTGTTAAAGATAAGCGTTATTTTTAACACTCATACTTTTAGAGACCGTTTAAAAACTGAGAATACAAGATAAAACTGTTGTAAAAATAGTTTTATTTAGCTCAGATGAATGCGGTAAATCAAGTGTCTGAAGAATTAGAAAAGAGCTATAAGTAATAACCTTTAGCCTTGAAAACTTTGTGACGTTGCAACAAAACTCATTTCTTTACTAGTCGAGAGCCAACTTAAATAGTTGATCTCTCACTTAATCAGGACTTTTTTTACATGAAAAAGCTGATCAGTCTTTTTTTAATCGTGTCTGTGCTATTACTTGCAGCCTGCGGTAAACAACAAAGTGAACCACAAGCTGGAAAAAGCGGTGATTCATCACAACTTCAAACTGTGGTTATTGCCTCAACGGGTTCTGACGCTGACATCTGGCGTTATATTTCAACTTTACCGGAAACTAAAGCTGCTGGTATTAAGCTTGAAGTGAAAAACTTCACTGATTATGTTGCAATGAATACAGCTGTAGCTAATAAAGAAGTTGACTTAAACGCATTCCAATCTTATGCATATTTAGTTGCTTTCAATGCATCAAACAAAGATAAAATTGCACCAGTTGCTACAACTTATCTTGAACCAATGGGTATCTACTCAAGTAAACACAAAAAAGTAGAAGAATTCCCTCAAGGTGCAAGCATTGCAATTCCTAATGATGCGGCGAATGAAGCTCGCGCGTTATTGTTATTACAAAGTGCTGGATTAATCAAGCTTAAAGCTGACTTCGATCCTGCGAAAGGTACGCCAAGCGATATTATCGATAACAGCAAAAAAATTGATATTAAACCAATCCAAATGGCAACTGCTGTACGCGTAAAAGATGAAGTTGATGCAATCGTTTTAGGTAATACTTTGGCGCTGGAAGGTGGTCTAAATGTACTTAAAGATTCTATCTACTATGAGCCAGTTGATCAAAGTACTAAACTCAATGTAAATATTCTTGCGGCAGCAGAATCTCGTAAAGATGACCCAATTCTTCAGAAGGTTGGTCAGCTATACCACACTGAAGCTGTTAAAAAATACGTTGAACAACACTTTGGTGGTACAAAAGTTGACGTGAATCAGCCAATCAGCTACCTCACGGAAGCTAAATAGTAATATAATACCGGCAACGCGAAACAGGCAAAGTCTCTTTGCCTGTTTTTTCTTTTTAGCATAGTTTTTGACGACATGATTCAATTTAAAAACATTTCAAAGCACTATCAGCTTAAAGGCCAAACCATACGAGCTCTGGACCAAATTAATTTGGAAATTCCAGAAGGAAGTATTTTTGGGATTATTGGCTATAGTGGTGCAGGTAAAAGTACTTTAATCCGCCTGATTAACTTACTTGAACGACCAAATGAAGGTCAGGTTATCATTAATCAAAAGGACTTCACTGCTTTGGATGCGCGTTCATTACGTCAGGAACGTGCAAATATTGGTATGATTTTCCAGCACTTCAATTTGCTACAAACCAAGACGGTTGCTGAAAATATCGAAATGCCAATGCGTCTGCTGAATTACAATAAGGCAGAACGTGAAAAGCGCTTGAATGAATTATTGGAGTTCATTGATCTTAAGCATAAAAAAGATGCTTATCCAGATGAGCTTTCTGGCGGCCAAAAGCAACGTGTCGGTATTGCTCGTGCTTTGGCAAATCATCCAAAAATTCTTTTGTGTGATGAAGCAACCTCTGCCCTCGACCCACAAACAACCAAGTCTGTGTTAGAGCTACTCAAGAAAATCAATCAAGAGCAAAAAATCACAATTGTTATGGTGACCCATGAAATGGATGTCATTGAAACTGTTTGTGATCATGTGGCTGTGATGGAAGCAGGTAAAGTCATTGAACAAGGTTCAACGATTGATATCTTTAGTAAACCTCAACACCCGACGACTAAAAACTTCATTCAAACTGTTTTACATCAACAGTTGCCTGTGAATATTTTAAATCAACTCGAGAATCAGCATCATCATAGCATCTACTGTTTACAGTTCTTAGGGCGCTCGGCTCAAGAGCCAGTAATTCAGTCACTGATTAAACAATTTGATATTAGCTTAAATATCTTGTTCGCAAACATGACTGAAATTAACGGTACTGTGATTGGTCAAATGTTTGTGCAGCTTCTAGGCGATCCTCAGTTGATTAAACAGGCTATCGAATTTCTAGAACAAAATGAAGTAGGTGTAGTTCAATCAGGAGATCAAGTATGAGAGATTTTATCGTACAATGGTTGACTGAACTTACTCAGCCTTTCTGGCACAGTTCCCTTTCAATTGACCAGTTTGTAACAGCGTTGCAAGAAACATTTCACATGGTGTTTTTTGCGCTTTTATTTGGTGGTATTTGGGGTTTCATTCAAGGAATTATCCTGCTTGTAACCCGTCCGGAAGGTATTTTGCCAAATAGATTCATTTATCATTTACTTAACCCGATTGTAAATGCGTTACGCTCTCTGCCATTTATTATCTTACTTATTGCAGTGATTCCTCTTACCAAGTTATTGGTAGGTACTTCAATTGGTACATGGGCAGCGATCGTTCCTTTAACAATTTATGTTGGGCCATATATGGGACGCCTGATTGAGACTTCCCTACTCGAAGTAAATGAAGGAATTATTGAATCTGCTCAGGCGATGGGTGCTACACCTTGGCAAATTATCTCCCGCTTTGTTTTGCCAGAAGCACGCAGTTCACTCATTTTAAACTTAACCACAGCGACCATCAGTCTCATCGGTGCAACAGCAATGGCTGGTGCCGTTGGCGCAGGTGGTATTGGCGATTTAGCTATTTCTTATGGCTATCAACGTTTTGATACAAGTGTGGTGATTTTAACAGTGATTGTTCTATTGCTCTTAGTACAGATTGTACAGACACTAGGCAACTGGCTCGCCAAGGTACGTTAAATCATCCATATAAAAAGCTCCCTACATGGGGGCTTTTTTGTTTTATATAAGTCCTTTTCATCAACTAGTTGAGTGCATAGGTTAATACTATTTTCTGTTATGATCAAAATTAGTGATTATTTACTTTTTGGATTTGGTTTTAGGATAAAACAATGCGTTATAGAATTCATTTTATTGATGTACAGAATGCCCTCCAAAACTATATCTGGATTTTAGAAGATACTGAAACCCAAGAAGCTGTTGCAGTTGATCCAACAGAGGCAGAACTCGTTACCCACTTTTGTCAGAATCATCAGTTAAATTTAAAACAAATCTGGCTTACACATTGGCATAAAGACCATATCGGTGGAGTTGCTGATTTAACTGCTGCTCAAAATATTACAGTGTATGGCCCACGTGATGAGCTTTCAAAAATTCCGGGGATTACCCATCCCTTACAGCATAATGACCATCTAAAGTTTAATGATTTAAAAGTAGAGATTATTGCGACCCCTGGCCATACTTTAGGTCATATTGTCTATTTTATTGAAGAGTTAGAAGCTGTCTTCTGCGGCGACACTTTATTTGCAATGGGATGTGGTCGATTATTTGAAGGTACGGCAGAACAAATGTATCACTCACTTAGTCGTTTAGCAGCATTACCCACACAAACCAAAGTATATTGCACGCATGAGTACACACTTTCAAATGCCGAATTTGCATTAACGGTAGAACCACACAATCATGCTTTATCTGAACGAGCTGAAGAAGTCCGTGAGCTACGTAAACAAGGATCAATCACCCTACCCAGTACCATAGAACTTGAATTGGCAACAAATCCTTTTCTCCGTGCAGAAAGTGCCGAAGACTTTGCTCACTTACGTGCCCTTAAAGATAATTTCTAAAATTAATCTTCAATAAAAGATACAGTTTCATTTTAAAAACTGTATCTTTTTGCATAGTACAGATTCATGGTAATTATTTTTTACATTTACTTTATTCTTATTTATTCAGCTTTTTTTAAAATTTCGCCAAATTTATAATTTTTTAAAAATCTGCTAAGGGACAATCTTTTTAAATAAAAAGTTTTTATTTTTTAGTTACATAACCTCTCTATAATTTTATAAAAAAGAAAACTTTTCTTTCTCTATCTTACTTTTTTTACAAGTTGCAAAATAAAACAAAGATTTCCCCCTTTAAAAAATCTAATTAAAACCCTATTAATAAATAAGATGTAATGCCACGGATAGAAGGAGTTCTCACGTGAAAAAGGTTGTTAAAGCTAAAAATTTGATTGCGTTTCGTATTTGGTTAGAAAAGTTAGGGTATTCAGTTAAAAATCTTGCTGATGGAAAAGGTTTTACTTTTAGTTTTAAAAAAGAATATGGTTTAGTGACCTGTGATTTGGCAGGTAATTCATTAGCGATGCAATTAGGTGAAGAGTTTGAGGATCACTTAAAAGCATAATTTTTTACAACTCATTTTTTATTTAAAATTGTCTTTTTTAAAAGATAAGTAATATTGCAGAACTTTAGAATGGTTTAATTAAAATATATTTTTAGACGTTAAAAAAATCTGTAGCCGGGCTACTCTCCCAAATTGCCCTTAGCTACAGATTTTTTTATAAGGTTATTCTGCTTTATGGTTCTTTAAGGCTTTATCTAAAAGATCTTTATCTAAAGCTTTATCCCAACGTGCTACAACGATTGTTGCGCAGGCATTCCCTACTAAATTTGTTAATGCACGGCACTCAGACATAAAACGGTCAATACCAAGAATTAACGCCATACCTGCAACAGGAACAGCCGGTACAACCGATAGAGTTGCAGCTAGAGTAATAAAGCCTGCACCAGTCACCCCTGCTGCACCTTTAGAACTTACCATCGCGACAAGAAGCAATGCAATTTGTTCACTAATGGATAAGTCCACGTTACACGCTTGTGCAATAAACAGAGCAGCCATGGTCATGTAGATATTTGTACCATCAAGGTTAAATGAGTAACCTGTTGGAATCACCAAACCGACTACCGATTTTTCACAACCCGCTTTTTGCATTTTATCCATTAAAGATGGTAAAGCTGCTTCAGAAGAACTCGTCCCTAAAACCAACCAAAGTTCATCTTTGATATAGCGAATTAAATGGATAATTGAGAAGCCGTTATAACGAGCCACAGCTCCTAAGATCACGATGACAAACAACACTGCTGTAATATAGAACGTCATAATTAATAGTAATAAATTACCAATTGATTCGATTCCATACGCACCGATGGTAAAAGCCATTGCACCAAAAGCACCGATTGGAGCTAGCTTCATTAACATACCAACTAGGTAGAAAACTGGAGCTGTTAAGTTATTTAAGAAATCGGTAATTGGACGTGCACGGTCACCCAATGCAGCCAAAGAAATACCAAATAACACCGCCACAAATAGAACCTGCAAAATTTCGCCACCTGCCAGAGGGCTGACTAGTGTTTGCGGGATAATATTCATGAAAAAGTCGGTAATATTTGTTGCGTGCGCCTTTTCAACGTAAGTATTTACTTTATCGTTGACTAAGGTAGCAGGATCAATATTAAGACCTTTACCCGGTTGGATAATATTTGCCACAATCATACCCACCACAAGAGCCAAGCTTGAGAAGGTAAGAAAATAAAGCATCGCTTTACCAGTTACACGGCCAACTCGGCTCATGTTTGTCATACTGGCAATGCCTGTCACAACAGTTAAAAAGATGACGGGAGCAATAATCATTTTAACAATCTTGATGAATGCATCACCAAGCGGTTTTAAACTTTCGCCAAGTTCTGGGTAAAAATGACCTATTAAAATGCCCAAAATAATTGCAAAGATGACCTGTACATACAAAATTTGGTGAAACTTCTGTTTTTTCTGTACTGTTTCTTGGTCAAGGGTATTGAAATCCATTATCTAAATACCTTTTCGATGGGGATAAAAAAAATAAATATAAAGCGTACACCACAAGCTGCTTTATCAAGGAAAAGCCATTGTAAAGAATAAAAAACGGCCTGTGTTATAAATTTAAAAAATGTCAAATTTAATAGTCATGCAATAAATTATATAAAATCATTTTTATTTTTAAGTTTTAAAAATTAAAAATGCAACTAAAATTAATCATAAGTATTTATTTACTTTTATTATTTTTGATAAAAACTATATTCATATTGCCTATATGAGCTTAATTAAGCCATACCACCCAAACATTTATTAAATAAATGATTTTATAAAAAACATGTAAATTAAAAATTATGAAAATTTAATTTAAAAATAATAAGAAAAATTGATATAAAATTTTATAAATAAGATAAATTTTTGCCTATTTTTATAAAATATTTAGATTTGCAGCCGTTTCAATTAAATTACATCAGAATGTGCTTTGAATAAACGTGCTAATAAAGTTTGGACATAGTCTAAACCTAATGCTCGATCAGTGAATAAAATTCTGAACAGCATAGGTGCAATCACAGCTTCGATAATCTCTTGATTGTCTATAGTGAGTTCATTACGTGATTTAGCTCTGGCTTGAATAATATCAAGTTGTTGAATAATTAAAGTTTCACATTTTCGAGCATTTGAAGAGTCATTTGTATATAGCACATCTCGTAGCAATGTTTGACCAACTTCAGAAGAGTATTCTTCAAAATATTGTTCAATCCATGCAGTGATATCAAGCTGAAATGAACCTAAGTCTTTCGGTTCCATGTCTGGCTTCAGTTCATTTAGGGCTACATCTGAAAATAGCTGATTGATATCGCCCCAACGGCGGTAAATTGTTGAAGGCGTTACACCTGCTTCATTAGCAATCATAGGTATAGTAATTTGGCTTTGTTCCAAATTTTTTTGAAGCTCTTTTACCGCTTGATGCACTGCGGTTTGAATTCTCTCACTACGACCACCTGGACGTAACCCAGTAACAACTTTTGCCATTAATCAGCTCTACTTTAAGAAAAAACAATTAAAATATTATTTGTATATACAAAATACACTAAAGCTAATGATTTGCTTTAATGTGAAAATAATGTATAAAAGCTAAATATTCGCTTTAATGTTATTCATCTTATATGAACAATTCAAGTTCAAAACGGTCTGGATCAGTTTTTCAGTTAGATTCAAAAGTCGCGTTGACCTTAAACACAATCACGCTCATGACCTTTATGGCGGCGTCTAGTGCCCCTACGCCACTATATCGTCTGTATCAGCAGACATGGCCATTTTCGCCTGTTACCTTAACTTTAATTTTTGCGACCTACGCGTTTACCTTACTTGCGTCTTTACTCATTATTGGTTCTTTATCTGATTATATCGGACGTCGGCCTGTCATTATTTCAGCAATTTTTTTGCAAATTGCTTCAATGAGTTTTTTCCTTTTTGCCTCAGATGTTTCGATGCTATTTATTGCGCGTGGCTTACAAGGTATTGCAACAGGTCTTGCTGTTTCTGCAATTGGAGCCGCAATTTTAGATTTCAGTAAGCATCATGGTTCCCTAATTAATAGTATTGCTCCCATGGTCGGCATGGCAGTAGGAATTTTTATTACATGCCTTATTCTGCAATTTTCGGTTCAACCTTTACATCTAGTTTTTGAACTCTTATGTGTATTGTTTGCAGTTGAACTCATTTTAAGTTTTTTTAATCCTGAAACAGTACGCAAAAGATCAGGTGCTCTTGCTTCTTTAAAACCCAACATGGCTATTCCACATCAAGCAAGGAGTGCTCTATTCAGTATTAGTCCTATTAATATTGCGCTTTGGATGGTCAGTGGTTTTTTCTTATCACTTATGCCCTCTTTATTAGCAAAAATTTTTCACACATCTTCAGCTTGGCTAAATGGCGTTATGTTTATGGCACTCGCCCTTTCAGGTGCAGCAGGGATTCTGACTCTTAGAAAATCTACCAACTTTCGTATTTTGCTCACGGGTACCTTATCCATCATTATTGGTGCAACCGTTTTATTTTTAGCGATCAATTTTACCAGTGCCGTAATTTTACTCTTGGGTTCTATTATTACGGGGGTAGGTTTTGGTACAGCTTTTATGGGTGCAATTCGTACAGTCATGCCTCTAGCTTTACCCGAAGAACGCGCAGGACTCATGGCTGCTTTTTTTGTAGAGAGTTATTTAGCTTTTAGTATTCCAGCAATTTTAGCAGGTTACTTTGTGGGTAAAATCGGACTTATGAACAGTGCCAACATTTATATGAGTTTAATTATTGGTCTTGCTCTGATTGCACTTGTGATGATTTTTAAAAATATTAAAAGCAAATAATGATTAAAAAAAGCCTCCATCGAGGCTTTTTTACTTTACTGATCACGCCAAGGTTTCAAAAAACGCTTTACATACTTTTTAAAAGGCCAAGTAAACTGTTTTATAAAACTATTTGGGATTTTATAACCCACTGTGCCATACACACTCGCCAAATGACTAGGCATATATACGCTTTTAAAAATAACATCGTATAGGGGAATAAAAGCGGCGTAATTTTTATCAATGGCAGGTTTTTCTGAAGAATGATGCCAATGATGGAATTCTGGCGTTGCGATAATCCAGCGCAAATATGGAAAACGAAAACGTACATTGGAATGAATGAAAATAGCGTGAAACGAAATGAAGACTAAATAGGCAAAAACAGCCGAAGTATGAAAACCCAGCAGGAAAATCGGTAAAGTAGCAATGAAGCGAGTCATGAGCACTTCAATGACATGCAAACGAGAAGATGCTAACCAATCCATATATTCAGTCGAATGATGAATTGCGTGAAAGCGCCATAAGAAATTAACCTCATGCATAGCTCGATGTAACCAGTACACCGTAAAATCGACCACAATGAGCAACTCAATAAATTGCAGCCAAATTGGTTGAGCTTGTACATAAGGAACAATTGGATTATCAGGCAGATGCGTAATCCAATATTGAATTGGCATGACGGTTAAAAAGCTAAATAATTGAATGCCAATATGGCTGACCATGAAATATTTCATATCGGTCACCCACCCTACTCTTAATATTTTTTGTTCAGGATTTTTAGCAAAAAAACCTTCAAGTGGAATAAAAATGAACGCTAAAATAAATAAGGTCAGTACAAAATAATCGATACCTGCATAAAACGGTACACTTGGTAAAACGGGTGCTTCAATTACACCACAACCCACAACCGCTGCCACAAGTGAAAAACATAACCCATAAAAACCATATCGGTTTTGACGAATAATTGCACTAAATGCACCAAAGCCAGCGCTAATAAGAATGCCTGTGATCAGCCCATAATAAAAAAGATTATAGTGTTTTGCGTAAATAGGACGGAGTTCTGGGGTGGTTAATACACTGGGAAATAAAAAACATAATGCACCAAATAGACAAAGTAAGCTGAGTGACATTGAAATAAAAGCGCTAATTTTCCCTAATCCTGCGTTAAGTTCTAAATTTTCAAATTTTGCTCTTAATTGATCGGTCATAATTCATATAAAGTTCTTATTGTGTATAACGCGAATGCTATCAAAATTTAATAATAAATTGGAAAGAACTTTAAATTCTCAAATATTCCCCATTCTACTGAAAATGAGATTTGAAATAGCGTTAACTAGTTTTATAAAACCTCAAATATTTGACCGACAGATTGAATCAACCATTTTCTGGCAATAATATCATCACTACGATTAAACCAGTTCAAGCTCACTTTAAAAGAATCCATGGCAAAAGGTAATTCAAACATTTGGACATTACCATGGGCTAAATAGTGCCGAGCTGCTCGCGATGGTAAGGTCACCAACATATCCGAACTCTGCACAACCCCTTGTAAAACACTAAAATGTGGAACCTCTAAACGAATTCGTCGCTTTAAATCCATTGTTTTTAAATATTGCTCAACTTGGATATGCCCTGTTGATGATTTGATAGCCACATGATCTTCTTGCAAATATTGCTCTAACGTCAGTTGCTGCTGTAGCCTTGGGTGGTCAGCTCTAGCAATGCATACATATCTTTCTTCAAATAAAGTACGCGTTTCTATTTTAGGCATTATGGTCTGCGTACTATTAAATACGGCTAGGTCTAAAAAGCCATCAATAAGCCACTGTTCAACCTTAGACGACTGAATCTCTTCAATCTCAATTTGAATATAGGGTGCTGTTTTCTGCAAAAAAGCCATAAGACTAGGCAAGAGACAAATTTCCCCTGCGTCAGAGAGTCCAATTCGAAAAGTTTTATTTGAATTTTCAGGACGAAATTCCTGTGCTTGAGCGATCGCTGATTCAATATTAAAAATTGCTTGATGAAAAATTGGATAAAGCTCATGCGCAACTTTTGTCGGTTCGACCCCACCTCGGCTTCGGGTAAACAACTCATCATTTAACTGACGGCGTAAACGATTCAAATTATAAGTCACAGAAGGCTGACTCAAATTTAATTTATCAGCAGCTTTACTAATATGCCGAGACTCATAAATACAGACAAAAACTTTAATCAAACCTAAATCCATGGTTCTGATCCTTCAAATACTCTAAACAAAGACTTTAACTTCTTTGTTTAGAGTTTAGTTCCTTTTATAGGAAAAAATGCTTCATTCTTATGGAGATATACTTGAATTTAGCATTACGCGTTTAGTTCGATTGCAAATACTTATGGCAATAACACTTAAGGTTGCCAGCACACAAGGGATGGCTAGAGCGATAAAATTATATTCAATGGGTAGATGCAAACTTAAAAGCCAGCCGCATAAAATCGGACCTAAAATCGCCCCGATACGGCCTACTCCTAAAGCCATACCAATGCCAGTACTGCGGATTGGTGAAGGATAAAACTGAGCCATATAAGCTAGCAATAAAATTTGCCCGCCAATAGATGCCGCTCCAGCAATGGCAACACAGAGATATAAAATGACCATAGGTAAAGCATAGCTCAACAAGTAGAGCGACACTGCACCTGCAAAGAAGAGTGAACAAATGACCTTGCCTAGGTGAAAACGATCAGCAAAGTAGCCTCCACCGATTGCACCCAGCATCCCACCCAAGTTTAGCGCCAGTAAAAAAACAAGACTGGTTGATAAATCATATCCAGCCTCGACCATGAGTTTGGGTATCCAGTTACCGAGCGCGTACACCATAAGTAAAGCCATAAATACACTCAGCCAGAAAAATACAGTGACTAAAGCACGGTTATCGGTAAATAGAGCAACCAAAGGTCGAGTGGCAGTTTGTTGGTTTTCTTGGTGTAATACAATGCTTGTATGATCAGCTATGTTTTGTTGTGGTGCTAATTGTTGAAGTAAACCACGTACCTCATTCCATTTTTTCTGGCGAACCAGATAATCGATTGATTCGGGTAAAAATTTCCAAATAATAGGTAATGAAATGAGTGGAATGCCCGCCAAAATAAACATGATTTGCCAACCAAATTTAGGAACCAACCACATGCCTAAAAGCGCTGAGCTCATCCCGCCAATCGCATAGCCGCTAAACATGAGTGATACTAAAGTTGATCGTAATTTCTTTGGGGCGAATTCGGTCATTAAAGCAATAACGTTCGGCATTACTCCGCCCAAACCAAGACCAGCAATAAAACGGTAAATAGCAAACTCTTTAGGACTGTTGGCAAAACCACATAACACCGTAAAACCACTAAAAATAAGGACACATAGCATAATTAAACGCTTACGGCTAAAGCCATAAGACTCTAATTTATCGGCTAAGCTACCGAAAATCATGGCACCAAACATCATGCCAAATAATGCAACACTGCCCAGCAATCCAGCAGTCATACTATCTAACTGCCAATGTTGCATAAGCTTAGGCAATGCAACACCATAAATGACTAAGTCGTAGCCATCAAAAATAATAATAAGCGCACTCAGCAAGATCACACGCCAATGTAATGGTGTTAATCTTGCGTCATCAATCAATTGATTTGCATTTAGTTTTTCCATAATTGCTTTCCTTAGCAAATTGCGTGTAAAACAAAAATTTATTTAAATCGTTGCCATTTTTAATTGATGTAATTGTTGCTTTGCTTCTGCAACATCCTGTTCTAGGTCGTGTTGCCATAACCAATCAAACCGATGTTCAAGATGTTCACCAATTTCGGCAAATGTTGGGTACTGAGTCGAATAACACTCATAAATTTCGCCAGATTCACGAGAAGTTTGCTGAACACGACAAGCACGTTTTAAACGGAGCTTTTCATATATTGAAGACACATCGGTTAACTGATCTGCGTGTAAGTTTTTTGTCGACAATAATGCTGCAAGGATTAATGCATCTTCAAGACCTTGTCCTGCTCCTGCACCTTGATGGGGTAACATCGCATGTGCCGCGTCACCCATAACAATCACATGACCAGAGGCACTTTGATAAGTTGAAAGTTCTTCAATTTCATGTAAAGCCCAAATGGTAGGTTGTTCAATTAAACCCAGTAATGTTTGGCAGCTTTCGCTCCAGTCTGAAAAATCAGAAAGCATTTGAGCTTTATCTACAGGTTTGGTCCACGGTGTATCAGCTGGGAGTACCGTATCTTCACGGTTTGAGCAGAAAGCAACGATATTAATTTGCTCCCCCTTACGAATGGGAAACGTTAAAATATGTTTGTCTTTGCCCAATAACATTTGGGGAATATCCGCTAAATCTGTATCGCTGTTTATTTGCTGCAAAGCTTCTTTAAATGAAGCGTGAGAAATAATGCCACGATAAGCCCAAGTTCCTGAGAAACGTGGATGAACAGGTAGTAAATCGTGAGTAGCTAAAACATATTGGCGAGCCACAGAGCGGATACCGTCAGCCCCGATTAAATAATCGCACTCATATTGACTACCATCATTAAAGTGCAAAATCACCTGATCATTTTGTTCTTCAATTGCTTCTAGGCGTTTTGAAAAATGAACATTTTGCGTAGGCATGTGAGGAATAATGGCATCTAGAAAATCAGCACGATGAACAGATGACTGCCCTACACCTGTCGCGATAGATGCAGATAAATATTCATCGGTATAACCATTGCGCCATTGAAACCAAACATCTTGAAATGGGGGCGATACTTTATCTGCAATTGCATGATATTCGTTGGCTAAACCTAACAGTTCAATGGCTTTGACTGCGTTAGCACCAAAGGAAATTCCTGCCCCAATTTCAGAAAACTGAGGTGCAGATTCAAACATTTGCACGTCTAAATGGGGGCGTTTACTTAAATTACTTGCTAAAGCCAGACCAGCAATACCACCACCAACCACGGCAATTCGAATATGTGTATTCATGTGTTTGTTCCTTAAACATCATTATCGTTTTCACATATTCATTTTTGAGAAGTTGGCTTATAAAGTCCAATTAGTATTTTTTTTGTTCAATTATTTAAAAATTAAATAATAGCCAATTGGACGGCCTCTATAAAGCTTAGAGACCGTCCATGCTAATCAATTATTTTTGATAGACTTTATGGTGTGCCTGGCGGGGTTCCAATAGCATGTTTCATTGGAGCTTCATAAGTCGTCTCAGCAACCGGTGAAACGCGCCAAATCGTATTGCCTACATCATCTGCAACTAATACGGCACCTGAAAAATCAATTGCTACACCCACAGGACGACCATACGCTTTGCCTTTATCACTCAGGAATCCGGTCAAGATATCTTGTGGTGGACCAGAGGGTTGACCACTTCTAAATGGTACAAAAACAACTTTATAACCACTGTGAGGCTTACGGTTCCAAGAGCCATGCTGGCCTATCAATGCGCCTCCTCTAAATTGTGGCATGAGTTCAGCTGTATAAAATGCAAGGCCCAAAGAAGCGGTATGGTTACCAAGTGCATAGTCGGGTTTAATTGCACGAGCAACCATTTTCGGATTTTGTGGTTTTACTCGCACATCTACATGCTGACCATAATAGCTATATGGCCATCCATAAAAACCACCGTCTTGGACTGACGTCATATAGTCAGGTACTAAGTCACTACCAATTTCATCGCGCTCATTAACAACAGTCCAGAGTTTTCCACTTTGAGGTTGCCAAGCCATACCATTTGGATTACGCAGGCCTGTGGCAAATGGACGTGACTGACCGCTTGCAATATCAAACTCTGTAATTTGTGCACGGCCTTTTTCTTGATCTAAACCATTTTCAGCAACGTTACTGTTAGAACCGACGGTAATGTAGAGCTTTGTACCTGCCGTGTTAGCAATGACATTCTTAGTCCAATGGTGATTTAAAGGACCGCCCGGTAAATCTAATACTTTGGTTCCACTGGCTGTAATTTGAGTTTCACCCTCTTGATAAGGGAAACGTACAAGCGCATCCGTATTGGCGATATATAGGTTATTACCTACCAATGCCATGCCAAATGGAGAATTTAAGTTTTGAAGAAATGCTGTTTTCTGATCGACAACTCCGTCTCCATTAGTATCACGAAGTAAGCTAATACGGTTTGCACTTGGATGAGATGAGCCTGCTCGCTTCATCACAAAAGACATAATTTTACCTTTAATGCCTTTGCTGTCTTCTGGTTTAGGCGGAGCATCCGTTTCAGCAACCAATACATCGCCATTCGGCAATACATAAAGCCAGCGCGGATGCTCAAGTCCTTTTGCAAATGCTTTTACCTTTAAACCTTCCGCGGGTTTTGGCATTACCCCACTCGGCCAGCCTTCTGCAGGTGCAATATTAACAGTGGGAAACAAACTTGATTTAGGTTCAGGTAATTTTGGATCTGGACCATAACTCTCAGTAATCGGATATTGTGAGGATGAAGCGCATCCAGCTAATGTAACTAAAACCGTAGTGCCTAAAACTGGCAGTAAAAAACGTTTAATCATGATTTATCACCATTTCTTTTTTGATGTCATAGAAATAGCGTAATTTATGTCTGCAATTAAACAAGCAACTTTAATGGAGTCTTTTGTTTATCGCTTGCAAAAAAGCTTCTTTATTTTTCGGTGAAATCATAACCGTTGCGATTTTTCCATTTTTCATATAATAAATTTTGAGTCGATCTAATGAGAGCGCTGGAGATGAAAGTGGATTATGAGTAGGTTCTATTTGGGTAATATCATTAATATTAATTTTCCATCGGAATACCAAGCTTTGAATCACTAGAGTACCGTTTTCTACCACATAGTAAGTATTAAAGATGGGAAGCCAAATAATAAAAATGACTAAACTATAAATGATAAGATGCGGAAAATTTGAAGCTAAAGAATAATGATGATTTGCTTCATAAATTTTTATAACAATATTGGCAGTGATAACAATAAATATTAACAAAAGCCACCAATCAATTTTTGATCTAAATTTCAAAATTTATCCTCCATTTTTAAATTAGTTCTTAGCAATTTATTCATTCTAATTTATTTAATTTATATATTCTTAAATTAAAGCAAAACTCACCGCCTCTTTGGCATGAATAGTGGTTGTATCAAATAAAGGAACCGAGAATTTAAGCTCACCAATCAACATACAAATTTCAGTACATCCCAAAACAATCCCTTCAGCTCCTTCAGCTATGAGCCTTTCTACAATAGCGATGTACTGTTGCTGTGAATCTGGGTTGATCACACCTAAACAAAGCTCTTCATAAATGATGCGATGGACGATCTTTCGGTCGGCTTCATTTGGAATAACGACATCAATTCCATAATCTTGTAATCGGGCTTTATAAAAATCTTGCTCCATTGTAAAAGCTGTCCCTAACAGTGCAACTTTACCAATGTTTTGACTCAAAATTTCTTTTGCAGTTGCATCAGCGATATGTAAGAAAGGAATCGTAATTGAATCTTCAATTTGTGCTGCAACTTTGTGCATGGTGTTAGTACACACCAAAATACAATCTGCCCCTGCTTTTTCTAAATTTTGTGCTTGCTCAGCTAAATATGCGCCAGCCTCTTGCCATAAACCCTTCGCTTGCAAGGCTGCTATTTCTTCAAAATCAACACTATTAATAATGACCTTAGCAGAATGCAATTTTCCTAATTTACGATGAATCATTTTATTGATTTGTTGATAATAAAGCGCTGTAGATTCCCAACTCATTCCACCTAATAAGCCGATTGTTTTCATTGTTTAACCTTTCTATTTATTCAAAACTTATCTATATCTCTTATGAGTAAAGCCCAGCTAGAATAAAATTGCTGTTTTGATACTAAAAACTTTAAATGAAGTTAAAATATTTTGAGTAAATTTATACTTGATAAAAAACACATGAATATAGATATATTTAATGATAATTATGAACACATTGGAGTTGCTGATAAAAAATTAGCTCATCAATTAGGTCTATGGCATAGAGTGTTTACTTGCCTTGTATACAACCCATCAACTCAATATGCTTATTTTCAGCTTAAAAATTCTGATAACTATACTTTTGATAGAAAAAATTTTCTTGATATTTCAATTGGTGGGCATTACGAGGCAGGTGAAACCATTGAACACGGAATAAGAGAGTGTGAGGAAGAGTTAGGAATTGAAATAGAATTCGATCAACTTATCCCTCTAGGAATTAGACAGACTGCTTGCCATATTGCAGAAAATTATATTGCAAATGAATTTCAACATATCTTCTTACTCCCTTTAAATATTAAATTATCTGAGCTAAAACCAAAAGATAATGAGGTAGTAGGATTTGTAGAAGTTCAAATATATGATTGTATTGATTTACTTCAACATAAAGTTAATACAATACAAATAAAACAGAGTATTAAAATCAAAGAAGACTTATGGGAAGTAAGTACTAGAACCATTACATTAAAAGACTTCCCTCCAAATTATTTAGCCATTGATAAAATAATAGAGAGATTGCTCATCGCAGCTACGAGACAAATTTCTGGTGAAAATAGAGACAATATTTATTGGTGAGTTAAGAGTCAATTTAATGGAAGTTTATTCATGCTTATACATCACAATGAGAACTCTATGTTAGAGACAGAACGTTTAATTTTAAAACCATTCATTGATAAAGATTCACCTACTATAATCGAGATGTTTCAAAATAAAGATTTTATGGCCTTTTCGCCTTACGGTGCTTTATCTATTGAAGCCGCTAAGAGACGATTTTTAGAAATTTTAGAGCACTATAAAAACTATAACTTTGGCAAAATGGCTATAGTTTCAAAAGATACACATAAAATTATTGGTTATTGTGGTTTTGAAATATGTGAAGTTGATGGTCAAACGGAAGCTGAGCTAGGTTTCAGACTTATTAAGAGTGAAAGAAATAAAGGCTATATTGTTGAAGCTTCACTTAAGTTACTAGAAGACATGAAAAGTCGAAATTTTAAGCATGTAATCGCTTTTTCAGAAAAAGATAATTTACCTGCCCACAACTTATTAAATAAACTTGGTTTTGAGAAAACAAACTCATCTAGTTACATGAATATGGATGTTATCTTTTTTAAAAAAGATCTGTAATTTCTTTGATAAAAATAAAGTATTACTATAAAAAACTTTAAGTTAGTGAAGATCTATTTGCCTCAAAGAAACCAGCATTAAACCCAAATCATATGACTGAAGAATTCACGCAAACTTCACGACCAGCTCTTTAATTTAATCTTATAAAGTTGACTTGGATATCGACATGAAAATTATAACTACAGCCCTAGGGCTGATTACCTTAATCGGTTTAACGGCGTGTAAAAGTGTACCTAGTTATTCAGGTGACTATGGCAAAGCTGAACAAAAAATTACTGGAATAAAATTAAATGACCAACAAGCGCTAGATATTGGCAATCGTTTTGTTGCCGCATTTAATACGCTTGGTACCCCTTCTTTTGTGAATAATGCCAGCAATCTTTACGCTGATCAGCTCTATATCAACGATACACTCTCGCAGTTTTCTCAAAAGCAAGATCTCATTAAGCATTTTGAAGGCATGAATGCCCGAGTGAGTAATGTCACTGTAAAACTCATTAGTGCAACCCATCACCAAGATACAGCCTACATCCATTGGTACATGACCTATGACTTTAAAATACTAGGCCGCTCAAAAACCATGGCTTCTTATGGAATTAGTGAAATTAAGATTAATGAGCAACAAAAAATTATTTTCCAGCAAGATTATTGGGATCCAGCGAATGGCCTTTACCGTTCTTTACCAATATTTGGAGGAGTATATAAATGGGTATTACCGTTCAAAAAAGTCGAGTCTTGATATTTCTAGGAATCTTAATTGTATCTCAGGTGAACGCGGCTGAACTAAAAAAATGCAGTTCAGCACCTTTATTGGTGACAAGTAAGAATGTAGGAAATGTGAGTTACTTTGCTGAAGATTGCTTCAAAAATTGGCAGAGCCAAAGCATCAAAATGGACTTTAGCTATAACCGCGATATTCCCGAGTGGGCATTTAAACGTGCAGCAAGCCACTTTTTAAAGAAAAATGTTAATGGCTTTGATGCTAAATCTCCACTGAATCATATTAATGAGCTATATAGGCCAATTAAGAGTGGAGATCTTTACAGTCTCTACTATCAACATGAGAACCAAAAACTAGAACTGAAATTAAACCAAAAACTACTCGGTTCTTTAAACAATCCGAATGCAAATCAATATTTTAAAATCTGGTTTGGTAGCGAACCATTTAATGCTAAATTAAAACAACAACTATTAAATTAATGGCTTAATAAAATCTCATGGGTAATCACTTTATCCTCATGGTTGAGGACCATTTTGAACTTGCAGCAACGGTCTGCGAATTTCTTGAAGTGCATGGTTATGTTGTCGATCATGCACGTAATTTAGATGCTGCACGGACTTTTCTCAAATCGCAGCATTATCATCTTTTGTTGCTAGATATAAATTTGCCCGATGGTTCGGGTTATGACCTATGCAACTGGCTACGCACTGAACAAGGCGTTGATATTCCTGTTCTTATGCTCACAGCAAGAGATACTTTAGATGACAAACTTAAAGGTTTTACTGCTGGCACAGATGATTATTTGGTAAAACCTTTTGATTTTAATGAACTAGTGATGCGGATTCGTGCATTAATAAAAAGAGCAGCTGGCGAAGTCACTCACCATAAAATTCAAATTCACGACTTAATTCTTGATAGCGCAACTCAAACCGTGGTTCGTGCTGGAAATAATATCGAGTTACCCCCTATTCAATTCAAACTATTAAAAATTTTGATGCGCCAGTCTCCAAAAGTGGTGACCAAGCAAGAACTGATGATGGAATTATGGGGCGACGAAGAGCCTGAAAGTGATGCGTTACGCAGTCATATCTATAACTTAAGAAAAATGGTTGATAAACCTTTTGACCCAAAGCTATTACATACAGTGGCAGGTGTCGGTTTAAAAATTGCTTTGGAAGATTCCGCGACTTAACTTAAATAGACCACAACAATTAAGCCTGTGGTTGGCTCCAAATCGAGTTCAGGATGAGTGGTTAAATAATATTGTCGATCAAACAGCTCCACTCTCCATCCTAATTGCTTGCAAAGCTTTTGTACCAATTGCAAACCAATGCCATGACCTTTAGCCTTTAAGGAAAGTTGTGAATCGCTGAGCTCTTGCACCTTTACATCGTTAGGTAAAGAAATTCCAATTCCATTATCTGCAATAATTAGGCTGTTTTTTTGTTGAATAATGTCGATTTGTGAGCCTTGAGAATAGTTCAGCGCATTACGTAAAATATTACCTAAAACCATTTGAGTAATGGAAGGATATAACCAGCGTGGCTGTTCAGAAACATCAGGTTGAATATTAATCTGTATCCCTTTACCTGCACTCACCGCTTCTAAACTTTCAACAAGATCCTTTACCGTTTTCGATAATAAATTTTTCTCAGACGGCAAGCTTTTTACCGTATTCCGAGCAATCGCCAGTAAGGTATCGACGAGCAACTGCATATCTTCAATTGTGTTATGAAGACGAACTAAAGATTTATCGTCTCCGTATTTCGCCTGACACAGTTGCACATTACCCTTTAAGATTGTGAGTGGAGTGCGTAACTCATGGCTCACATCTCCAGTAAATTCTCTTTCACGTCGAATAAAATCACTTAAAACTTGATGATATTTTTCTAAAGCTTGTTTGAGATATTCGGCTTCCATGTTGCCATTGGTATTAATATCTCTAAAAGGAGATGCCTGAGTATCTTGATGTGCCCAATCAATATTTTCTAAAGCATTCGCTAACCGTGTAATTGGAGAAAAATAGCGTCTTGCTCTTCGATTTGACCACCACAAAAAGCTATATAAAACCGACAAGCTGAACATCAGCGGTGCAAGGCCAAATAACCAGATCAGCTTATTAACATTGCTTTCGCCAAATACCAACAGAACATGCTGACCATTACGTTCACCGTATACCGTCATCCGCTCTTTACCATCAACGAATACTCGGTGCACGCCACTTTCTAAATGCATGCCGCGAAAAGGTTGAGGAGCGACCTGAGTATTCCATCGATATCCATATAAATTTTTGGTATCAGGTAAATCTGCATCCGGGTTACGTTCTATACGTGTCCAGTAATGTTCCATTTCCTGCTCTAAAGCAGTTTTAAGTAAGGAGCCTTTAATGACCCAAGCACTACAAGCCAACCCGACCACGATCGATAGTGCAATCAGACCAATCTGCAACCAATAATATCGATTGAACATTTGGGCTAATGGATGACTAGCTTTGCCATCATGTCGAGTTCTTATCATATCTTTATCGCCGGGATAGGCTATAGAAATTACAATGCTCTCTTTTTAAATAAAAAGTGACCAATGACCCATTCTTGTCCTTGCTCAAAACCGAATAGCTCAGCACAAGCCATGAAAAAAATACGCCAGCGTTGCCACCAAATATTGGCATCTTTTCCATAGATTTTTTTTAACAGTGGTTTCAGTTCGACTTCTTGGTTATCCATGTTATCAAGCCAAGCATTTGCCGTTCTCATATAGTGCTCACCCGACCATTGCCACTGTTGAGCCAACTCTAAATGCTCTTGAAAATGTAAAAAAGTTGAAGTCGACGGCATTAAACCGCCAGTAAAGAAATACTTGGACATCCAATCATAATCTGATTTCACTTCAAAAGGATAATGTAAAAAGCGATGGCAAAAAATATGGCACCAGAGTAAGCCATCTGCTTTCAACCATCCCTGAATTTTTTCAAAAAGACGTTGATAATTACGGACGTGTTCGAACATTTCAACCGACACAACACGATCAAACTGCGCTTGGTCTAATTCAAGTACATTTACATCACAGGTAAGCACTTCAATATTGGTTAAACCTCTCAATTGTGCTTGTCCCAGAATATGATTTTTCTGAGTTGCAGAATTTGAAACAGCGGTAATCTGTGAACGTGGATAGTTTTCTGCCATCCACAAAGTTAAAGACCCCCAACCACAGCCTAACTCTAAAACGTGTTGACCATTTTTAAGTTGCGCTCTTTCACAATAAATCTGAAGAGCGAGCTCTTCTGCTTGATCTAAAGTTGTAGTTTTAGTCGGGAAATAGCAAGCACTATATTTGAGTCTTTTTCCAAGCACCGTCTGAAAAAACTCGGTCGGCAATTCATAGTGCTGCTCGTTTGCCTTATCCGTTTCAACTGCAATTTCGCTCCGTTTTAGCATATTAAGCACATCCATATAGCGCTGTGCCCCTTGCTCAGGGTCATAACGGCCTTCTTGGATTAAGCGCTTTTTACTTAAAGCACGAATTGCAGCTCGAATTGCATGATCTGGAACTACACCACTTTCAACAATTCTCAAAGACTGATGAACAATAAAATCCATATGCGCACCTATTTTTTGGGTTTTCGCGGAATAAATATTGATGTTTTTTGTTGATAATCAAGATAATTTTGACCGCGGCTTTTAATTGCTTGTTTTTCACTAAATGGAATACCCGTGACGTAATATAAAAATAGCCACATCAGTAACGGATAAATCCACAATAAATATTGGCCTGCCGCTAAACCAATGATTGGATAGGCAAACCAATGTAACCATTCAAAAAAATAATTTGGGTGACGTGAGTAACGCCATAAACCCTGATCCATAGTTTTGCCATGATGTTCTGGATTTAATTTAAATCGATATAACTGCTGATCAGCGAGCTGCTCTCCAATGAAAGCAATCGCCATAATTACAGCTGCAATCACTAAAGTGACTTTATATCCACTACTCCATTCAGTTGCTTCTACATTGAGGAGTGTCCACATTGGTAAAAAGAACAAACACACTAAAAGTGTTTGAAAGATAAAAAATAAAAAGAAGCCAACATGCTGAAACTTTCCCATGGCTTGACGCATGTTTGCATAACGACTATCTTCTTTTTGTTCAGATTGATAACGTCTTAACAGATGCCAAAATAATCTTAGAAACCATAAGCCGCTAAAAATACCAATAAACAGACGTACTTCAACAGGAGCAACTGAAATGAGTAAAGAAGACACAATAATGTTTAATGCCAGACAGAAACTCCATGCGGCATCTACAATTCCAGCTCGGCCATTTGTGGTAGCAAGTAACCAACTTATCAACATGATAAATAAGTCTAGAATCAGTAAATTCAAAAACATCAGCAGTCTCCTTACTTGAGCTGTTTGAGTTAGTAACTGCTACTTTCAAACAACAAGTGAACATTGCTTATCACGCCTTCTTTAAAACCACCCTCGCAATAACATAAATAGAAATCCCACATGCGAATGAAGTTTTCATCGAAACCCAGAGCCAATACTTCTTCTCGTGCGGTTAAAAACCGTGCTCGCCAGTGATGAATTGTTTGTGCATAACTTAAACCGATATCATTTAAATGCTTTAGCCTTAAACCACTTTCAGAGGCGGTTTGAGTTAATACACTCACGCTAGGAATAAAGCTACCAGGGAAAATATAGCGCTTAATATAATCAACTGTATTTAATGCTTTTTTATATCGAAAATCTTCAATGGTAATGGCTTGAATAAAGGCTAGACCTTTTGGTTTTAACAGTGTTTTACATTGATCAAAATATGTCGGCAAATATTGCGCTCCAACAGCCTCAACCATTTCAATTGAAACAAGCTTGTCGAACTTTCCTTCAAGTAAGCGGTAGTCTTTGAGTTGCACATCAATTCGATGTGCCAAACCCGCTTCATTTACACGGATAACGGCTTCATCATATTGAGCTTGTGAAATGGTAATGGTGGTCACTCTACAGCCGTAATGCTCAGCCGCATAAATTGCAAAACCGCCCCAACCGCTTCCAATTTCAACCAAATGATCCATTGGTTTTAAATCTAACTTTTTACAAATGATCTCTTTTTTTAGATCTGATGCTTCTTCGAGTGTCATATTTTCATTTTCAAAAACTGCACTCGAGTACATTAAAGATGGATCTAAAAATAATTTAAAAAAGTCGTTGCTTAAGTCGTAGTGCTCAGCAATATTTTTACGGCTGCCACTTATAGAATTCTTTCGATTTTGATACCAAGCCTTAAGAAAAAACTGGCTCGCTTGAGCAATAACATTTTGATTAAGTTGGTCTAGTACATCTCGATTACGTGCCAATATCTGAATCAACTCTACAAGTTGCTCGCTGCTCCAGTCACCACGGATATAGCCTTCCGCAGCCCCTAAAACACCATTTTTCAAAATGAGATCCATAAGCAAAGGATTGTGAACTTCAATTACAGCATGCAAGTCTGATACTTCACCAACCGTACCACTCCACGCGCCCTGAAAAGTAATCTGTCCATGACGTAATTTAAGAAGACTTTTGAGCAGTAACGGTAGTGAGTCATCTTCACCATAAAGAAATGTTTTTATCATGTCTTATCTACCTTTATCTTTTTAGGATGACGATAAAATGGAACTTTTTTTCGCCACAACTTAAATGCCTCTACATATATTGAAAACAGCATTTTAAAAGGCGCTAGGCTGTTATTAAGAGCATATCGATATTGCTGTGAAGGAAATGTGATGGGCACAAGTTCAAAGCGCATAGTGGCATCAAAGAGTTGTTTTTGATCTTCAAAGAGCTGCATGTGAATGACATTTTGCTGATCTGAAAAACTAAACCGCCATTGATAAGTCAACTGCATGGGCATGAACGGCGAAACATGAAATGATTTTTCAAAATGAAAATCAAAACTCTGATAATCATCCATATTTCTTTGTTGTTTTGAGCAGTCGTGTATATAAACTTTTCGTTCATTCCACGGGGTATTGGTAATTTCACTGACAATAAATATGGGTTTTCCAGTTTTATTTAAAACAAAATAAAATACGACCGAATTAAACCTAAAACCCAAACAACGAGGCAAAGCCAAGACTCTGATTTGCCAGTCTGGCCGAAGATGTGAGTTGTTATTTTGCAGTATCGCTTTCTCGACTCTATCTCTTATAGAACCGCGATACATATTTAAAAAATCTTTTTCAGATAGTGTTAGTACATTCCAATGATCAGTCGACCAAAGTGAGCAATCTTTTGTAATATCATCTAATTGATCTGGATCGAACCATAAATAATTCAAGGTCGATGTGAATTGATGCGGTTTCGGGCTATAGCGTCTGTGACGAATAAGTGCAGGAGCGATAGCTAGTTTATTTAATAACATTTGAAAGCTCCTTACCTATTTTTATAACGCTAAAAGTTGCTCTACAACACGTGCTGCACTGCGGGCACCATCTTCATGGAACCCCCAGCCCCAATACGCTCCACAGAACGAAGTCCGATTTTGTCCATTAATTTCTTGCCAACGAGATTGAGCTTGAATCGCTCTTGCATCAAACACAGGATGACGATATTTACGCTCAACCAAGATGTCTTCAGTTTTAATTTTCATATTCGGATTTAACGTAGAAAAAATCTGAGTAGCACAGGATAAATTCTGTAAATTGTTCATCCAGTAGGTAAAACCATAATGTATGTCGGATACTTCGTTTTGGACTTGAGATGTAGGAGTTACATGTACATGCCAGCTTGCCCACTGCAAACGGCTTTTAGGCATAATTGAAAGATCACGGTGAACCACCATTCGATTATCTTGATAACCAAATTGGCTTAAGATTTCCTGTTCAAGCGAAGAACTATCTTTTATTAGGGTTAGGCTATCGTCAGCATGGCTTGCAAAAATCACCCAGTCGTATTGGGCTTGCCCCTCAACGGTTTCAATCAAAACTGTTTCGTGCGAACGGCTTACAGCTTTTACTTCTGCAAATTTCCACTCAATGGATGGACAATTCTTTTGAATAGCACGAATATAACTTGCTGAACCGTGTTTAACCGTTTGCCATTGCGGCCGCTCTTTTAGCTGTAACATGCGGTGATGTTGAAAAAAGCTCACCACAAATCGATATGGAATTTGTCCTACTTGCTCAACCGGAGCCGACCATAAGGCACCGCACATCGGATAAAGATGCTCATAACGGAACTCATGACTATATTTATGGAGGTCCAAATACTCTTCAATCGATAAATTAGGATCAATATCTGTAACATCTATATCTTTATTATCATCATAAAAACGCAGCAAATCTGAGAGCATTTGCAGGAATTTACGGTTTAAAAAGTTCTGCGGACGGGCAAAGAGCGACCACTTTTTTGAAGGATTGTATTGAAGTCCACTGACCAGATTATTCACTGAAAAACTCATATCGCTACTTTGAGTCTCTACACCTAATTTTTTAAGCATGTCGGTAAATAACGGATAGTTGTAGTCATTAAAAACGATAAAACCACTATCTACCGCGACTTTAGCACCTTCTATCTCTAGCTCGTGAGTGTCAGTATGACCACCAAAATAGTTATTTTTTTCAAACACAGTGACCTGATGTTGTTTTGATAATCTCCAAGCTGCGTAAAGTCCAGATATACCTGAACCAATAATGGCAATTTTCATAACACTTCACCGTTTTCAATTTTTTCTATCGATAAATTTTTAATCTTTTTATATTGATAAACCTTGTCTGGTACTGGCTTTAATCCCCATACCAAACCAAATAAAGACATCAGTTTGAGCACATAAAACGTAATATCAATCTGCCACCAATGAAAACCTTGTCGTACACTTCCCGCATAAAAGTGATGGTTGTTATGCCAGCCTTCGCCCAAGGTAATTAAAGAAAGTAGGAAGTTATTACGACTGTCATCTGGAGTATTAAACTCACGTGAGCCATAACGATGAGCGAGTGAATTAATACACAAGGTTGCATGCGTTAATAGAACAGTGGAAATCACAAATCCCCACACTAAAAGCTGTAAGCCATTGGTACCCAACTCAGGAAAATGTTGTGCAAGCCATGAACCTAGGCCATAAATTGCTAAGGCCGTCAAAATCACAATAGGCAAACTAAATCGGTCCAGCCAAATCAGCTCAGGATATTTCAACCAGTCTTTAATGACTTTTTTTCGAGTGGCAAAATTTTGCTCATTTAAAAACCAACCAACATGGGAATACCAAAAACCTGCTTTCGCTGAATGTGGGTCCTGATCGGTGTCGGTAAAGTGATGGTGATAACGGTGATGTGCTGCCCACCATAATGGTCCGCGCTGTGCACTCATGGTTCCAATGAGTACAAATATGAATTGAACAATACGTGATGTCTGAAAAGTTTTATGCGAAAGATAGCGGTGGAAAAAAGCAGTAATTGCAAACATGCGAAGAAAATAAAACCCCAGCATGAAGAACACAGCGAACCAAGATACGCCCACCCAAAACGCTGCTAAACAAGCGATATGTAATAAAATAAAAGGAATAATTCTTAACCATTGAATTTTCTTTTCAATGACATATTCGCTAGAAGCACCCACTTGCGCATTTCCTGAATCTGACCAGCTATCGATCCAGCGCAGAAAAAATTTAGACATTGATTCTTCCTGATCTAAAGCATTTCTTTTGGTTCTAATTTAGAGAATGCGCAATGAATTTTATGTGAAGTTCACTCGGTTACGAGATAAATATAAGCATCTACGCAACTAGCATTCACTATTTAGACTGTGTTGTCTTAACGAGTTTAGAAACGTCGTAGCCATAGCTTTTTGCGGTTTGCAGATAAGATTGATATGTCGCCTCATCAAGTTGAGGGCTACGAGAAAGAATCCATAAATATTTATGGCTTGGACCACCCACTAAAGCGACCTGATAATTTGGGTCAACTCTTAAAACCCAGTAATCCCCTTTTGTAAAAGGAATCCATCTAAGACCAGAAGGTAAAAAGCTCACCTTCAATTTACTGTTGCCTTCATTTTGCGGATAGGCAATCCCTTCAGATGAAATCATTTCGCCTTTTTTAGTCGTACAAGTATTTAAAACACCAACGCTTTTGTGCGCGTTAATAGAATAGTTTGCAGTTGTATTGGCTACGCAATTACGCTGAAAAAACATGGGTAAATGCGCAATCTCATACCACTTACCTGCATATTTATTAATATCGATAGATTCAACAGCGACAGGTTTCGTATTTGTGTCGGCGTAAGTGCTCAAAGGAAGCATTAAGCTCACCGCTGCAAGGCTGCTGCTGATGACAAGTGACTTAAATAATAATTTCATGATTGCCCTCTTTTGTTTGTTTCATATGTTTAAACATACTTTAGAGGGCTGTGAACAAAGTGTGAATTTTACAAATTAAGGAATATTAATAAAGATTTAATTATATTTCTTTACAGCATCTGCAACTGGAAAATCAAGCTCAAAACACACCCCCTCGACCGTGTTATAAACTCGATAGAGGCCATGATGTAGATCCATAATAGAAGCAACAATCGACAAACCTAATCCACCTGTTTGATTCTCATCACTTCGACTTGAGTGACATTGGTAGAATCTTTCAAAAAGATGCTCAAGTTGATGATCAGCAATTGAAACACCACCCGTTACCACAGTCAGGCTGACCCATTGCTTATGCTCAATCATCTTATGTTTAGTTGCGATATAAATAGTCCGCTTGTCACCACCGTGAACCAGCGCATTTAAAATCAGGTTATAAACTGCTCTTTGAAATAGCTCAGGATCTGCAAATAAATTTTTAGCCTCTAAGTTAAAACTAAAATGACACTCTTGTTCTTCAGCTTGATATTCAAAAATCTGACATAGGCCATCTATGACGTCTTGAACGTTTATTTCTTGTTTGTTTACAAGAACCATTTTCTGATCGGCTCTTGCCAAGAAAAGCATGCTATCAATCATGCGTTTTAATCTGTGGTAATCATCTAAATGAGACACCAGTAAATCTTGATATTGCTCAACCGAGCGTTCGCCAGTTAAAGCAATCTCGGTTTGCCCAATCAGATTATTTAAAGGCGTACGGAACTCATGAGCGATATCTTCAGAAAAACGGTTGAGCTGCGTATAGCCCTTTTCGATACGCTCAAGCATGTGGTTTATATCTTTTGAAAGTAGCTCAACTTCTAAAGGAGAATTTGATAGGTTTAATCTTTTCTGGAGCTGATTTACGTTAATAGAATGAGTTTGCTTGCGAAGCTGTTGCAGCGACCGTAAACCTAAATGACACGCTAAAATGCAAAGCACAAAGATTGCAAACACGCCCCCGACCACATACATCAAGAGACTTTCTTGAAAAGGTAAAATAATATTGATGCGTTCCAACCACTGTTTACCTGCAATGAGCAGATAAGGCTCGTTATTAATCTTTATGGTTTTCCAAGCAATTCGTGTTGAATATGAGTTGTTGGCTAAATCTTGAAATTGAAGACTGTTGCGCTGTGCAAGTTCAGGTAACTGAATATGCAGTGGATTGATATTAATTAAAGTTTTGTCTTTATGAATGAGCAGAAACAAATTGTCTTGGTTGCCGAGCATGTTTTGATACAGTTTAGGGCGCGCAATGATTTGCTCTACATTTTCGCTATCTTGCAGCAAAATTTCCAAACGGTTAATTCTGTCTGCTAAAGCTTTATCTTGCTGCTTTAATAAAATCTGGTTAATGCCCAAATAGGTCATAAAGCCGACTGAACATAAAATTAAGGCAGAACAAAGCGTGACCAATAATGTAATACGGACTTCCAGAGAACGCAGAAATTTAAATTTCATAAGCTAACCGAAATTTTATAGCCCAAACCACGTATGGTATGAATGAGTTTTAATTCATATCCCTCATCAATTTTGCTTCGTAAACGGCGTACAGCGACATCAATAAAGTTGGTATCTGTGTCAAAGTTAATATTCCAAACTTCGGAGCCAATTTGTCTGCGCGTCACGATTTGCTCTTTGTTGAGCAACAGGTAACGCAACAAATTAAATTCGGTCTTACTCAGCTCAATTAAATTTCCGTTACGCCATACTTTATGGCTGACCACATCCATTTTTAAATCACTAATAGACAGCTCATTTTGTTGTAGATATAGCTGTCGTCTTAACAGGCTTTTAATACGTGCCAACAGTTCAATATAAGAAAATGGTTTAGCCAAGTAATCATCTGCACCCAACTCCAAACCTTTAACTCTATCTATTACCTGATCTTTTGCTGTTAAGAAAATCACCGGAATTTTTGAAAACTGGCGTAAGACCTGTAATACGCTCCAACCATCTATGTCCGGCAACATGACATCAAGAATAAGTAAGTCATATTGATCTCTCTTTAGCATTTCCAAACCTTGCAGCCCTAAGTGAACACACTCCGCTTGATATCCAGACTCTTTCAATCCTTTGACCAAATATGTGGCGATCTTGATCTCGTCTTCAATAATAAGGATACGCATTTTGTAGAGACTCATTAGAAAGATGACAACTTTGTAATGTGATTGTCATGCTTGAAATTAAGCAATTTGTTTAAGATTTTCAAAGCGACATAGAGGCAATCATCATGAAAAAATTGAACTGGCTGATGTTAACAGCCTTGCTATTCGGTAATAGTACTTTTGCACAGCCCCCTGCTTTGAATCAAGTTTATTCGTTAGATCTTAAAACTGCGCATCTGCTAGCCGACAGTGCGAAAGAGGCCTGCAAAAAACTAAATCAAAATATTGCGGTCGTTGTTGTAGATCGTGGCGGTAATCCTTTAACTGCCGAACGGCATGAGCTGGTGGGCCCGCATAATTTAATGGCTGCCGAGAAAAAAGCCTATACAGCTTTATCTACCAAAACCTCGACCTTGGTTTTAAGCCAAAACAGTAACCAAAACCCTGATGCAAAAAATTTAACCACCGTAGCAAATTTACTTTTGTTAGGCGGCGGCGTACCTGTCCGTTTTGAGAATCAAGTGATCGGCGCAATTGGCGTTGCGGGTGCTGGCGGTGCACAAAATGACAATCAATGCGCAAGCAAAGCCATTGAAACTATTTTTCATTCATAAGGAGCTTTACCATGCCTAAATCATTTATTGCTTTATCTTCGTTATTTATTGCTTCAGCTACATTTGCACAAACTAATCCGCTAAGTGTGCATGTGTTAAACCTAGAAACGGGTTTGCCCTCTTCAAAAGTTGAAGTTGTTTTAGAAAAAAACAGCAATAACCAGTGGGTTAAACTCAACCAGCAAGTGACCGATTCAAATGGTCGTATTACTGCTCTCTATCCAGAAAATAAAAAATTAGAGCAAGGTGTCTATAAAGTTACCTTTAAAACTGAAGACTGGTTTAAAAAGAACAAACAACAAACTTTTTTTGCCGAAGTACCTGTAATTTTTAAAGTGGATGGAAGCGTAAACCACTACCATATTCCGTTATTACTCAGCCCTTACGGTTATTCAACCTATCGAGGCAATTAAAATAGAAAACCCCTTTATCTGTTATGCACAAATAAAGGGGTTGATTAAAAGCGATTGATTTTACGAACAAACACCATTGCTAATAACCGATTTTTTATTTGAATCCAGCGCCACAATTGAAGAAGAAACCGTATTAATAATTTGAGTCATGGCCTCATTTGAAGCACTCACAATCGCATCCATTTTTTTAGCTTTTTGATCAATCGGCTGCTTAAACGCAATTCGACAATTCAACTGCGAGCCTGCATTAGTGATGACTTTTGCATTATTTGACTCTAATTGAGTTGGCGGTATTTGACGCTTCACCACCCAAGACACCGCAATATTAATATAACTTTTATCTACAATATCAAAATGAGAAAAGTCTGTAGAAACTCGATATAAAGGTTGGTTGTTTCCAGCAAGACCACTGCTATAACTATCAATTGCCCCTAATTTTTGCTGTAAACCCGCCGACAAGGTATCGCGTAATTGCGTACCCATAGTCGATGTCCAGCGTTCATTATTTAACACCGTAGACTTACCACTACTGTCTTGTAGCACTAAAGGCGCACGGTCCAATCGGTCTGGAATCCCGACGGGTAATACTTCAATCACCTGCACAGTTGTTTTTGTAGCCGCAGTGATTTTAGGAGACATCGTATAATAGTTTGGTGTTGGCGAACTCGAGCAGGCCGTCATGGTAACTGCCGTTAAAAACAGGCCACTCCCAAGCAGCCATTTGGCTGCTTTAGGATGCTGAAAAGATAGAGTGTTTTTATTTTTCATCATCGGTCTCTGGTGTTTTACCACGAATAATTGATTCAGGGTGTTGTTCAATATAATCTGCCATTAACTGTAATGAAGCTGCCGCACGTGTCATTTGCTGCAATGCTTTACGTACATCTTGTTGTAACGGCGCATCACTCGACAAAATAGACTCAGATGATCTTACCGTTTTACGGACATCGTCTAGCGTTGCTTGTAAACCAGGTGCAACTTTTCCATCTAACTGTTTAACCAGTTTATCGGTAGAGGCAATGGCTGTGTTCATATTGTTGAGCGTTTTACGTACATCTTGCCCAATCTCAACTAACGGGAATTTCGTTAACTTGTCAGCAATCTGAGAAACTTGTGCTTGTAAGCCACTGAGTTCGGTCTGTGTAGTTGGAATCACTACGCGATCATCACTCAAAATTTGTAATTTGGCTGGTTTAGCTTTAGGGAACTTATCTAGGGCAATATAGTTTTGACCCGTGAGTAAGTTGCCTGTTCTCATTTGAGCACGCCATCCATGTTCAACAAAGTCTTTGAAGATTTCACTATTCGGATTAAGTGCCAAACCTTTTTCAACACGTGAAGGATAAAAGACAGCATCAACACGCATACGCATCTGTTTATAGTCGTTAGTAAATTCGGCATTAATCGCTTTAACATTACCAACTTCAATGCCCATGAAGTCAATTGGCGCACCGACTGCCAATCCACGCAATGAATGATCAAAATACATAATCACACCACGAGGTTGTCCATCCGGATCTTTCAATGCATCAGATTTTGAATCCCAAAGATTAAAGCGGCTATGATTTGCTGCTGTGGTCGCATGTGAGTTTTCAGGGTATCCAAAAGCAATACCACCCGCAACAATACTTGCAAGCGACTGAGTATCTAAATTAAAGCCAGAAGCATTTAAGGTCACATCAATCCCACTTGCCTGCCAGAAACGTGCATCGGTGGTTACAAACTTGTCATACGGCGCGCGGATAAATGTTTGCAGCTCTACAGTTTTACCATCATCAGATAATTTATAGGCCGTAATTTGTCCCACATTAATTCGACGATAATAAATTGGAGAACCAACATCTAAAGATCCCAAATCGTCTGCATTTAAGAAAAATATTTTTCCGGGCACATCTGAAGATATAACTGGCGGTATCTCTAACCCAGTAAATTCAAGTTTTTTCTCCTCAGACTTGCCCCCATCCACTTCAATATATGAACCTGACAATAAAGTATCGATGCCCGAGACCCCACTCGTCCCAATACGTGGTCGCACGACCCAAAACCGTGAATCTTTTGCTGCAAAGTTACTCGCGTCTTTACGCAAATCAATTCTGGCAATCACGTGTGAGCGGTCTTCTGAAAGATCAATCTGTCGTACTAAACCAATATCCACCTGTTTATAACGGACCGTTGTTTTACCAGCAACCAGTCCCTCAGCCGTCCTAAAAGAGACGTCAATTGTAGGGCCGTGAGACAAGAGCGCTTTTATCGCTAATGAAAGCGCGATTAAAAGAGCTACTAATGGAATAAGCCAAATTAAAAGAGGCTTCCACCGACTTTTCTTTTCTTGAGGTTCTGGTAAATCATTCATGCTATCCAGTTCAATATCGGTATCACGACGATCTGAGTTACCAGGGGTTATTTCATTTTCAGACATACTCATTGTTCTTTTATTGACTTGGATTAATGGAATCATTATTCAACGGCGGGTGTTCTGCCTGAATAATCGTTGGTTTTTCTGAAGCAAAAGAAGAAGGTTTATTTGTATTTTGAGATGCGTAAAAGTTATCCCAAATAAGTCGTGGGTCAAAACTTAACGATGCAAACATGGTTAACACTACAACCGCACCGAAAGCAATCGAACCCGGCCCTGCTAAAATAGTAGCAAGTGATTGAATCTGAATAAGCGCTGTTAAGAGTGCTACCACAAACACATCAATCATTGACCAACGACCGATAAATTCAACAATTCGATATAATTTAACGCATTGCTCAGGTAAAAACTTCCAAGCTGCTGATTGTTGAAGATATACCGCTACCAATAAAAAATACAAAATCAGTAGCTTTAGCATGGGAATAAAAATACTGGCCATGAAAATGACCACAGATACCAGATAGTCTCCGCTTTTCCAAAAGTAAATGACACCACTCATGATGGTATCTTGCTGACTACCTAAAAGTGAGTCAGTTACTGTCATTGGAAGTACATTGGCTGGAATATAGAGAATAGTTGCAGCCACAACTAGGGCAAAAGTTCGATTTAAACTCGCTGGCTTACGTGAATGCAGTACGCTATTACAGCGAATACAACGTAACTCCTGATGGCTTTGGCCTAGACGTCTTTTTTCATTTTGAGCAGAATTTACGACACCACAGCAGTGACACACAATTAATGACAGGTCTTTAGCTCTTGGATATTGCTTAATTATCGAACCTTGTTGCGAGCTTTTTGTTGGGGTCACGTTTTTTATCGTTTTCATGGCAGTGACCTATCAATTTCATTCCATATATCACTCACCTTTATGGAAGTAATATAAACCAACAATACACTCAAGATCGCAAATGCCCATAAAGCAATCTCGGGAATGACTAACACCATTCCTATTAACTTTACGAGCGTGACCAAAATCCCGATTAAAAATACCTCAACCATTCCCCACACTCTCATAAAAAAAAGTGTACGTAAGGCAATCACCAAAAATACGGGTCTTCTCTTCAATATACTCACTGTACCTAACACATAGGAAAGTAATAAAAGATAGGAAAGCGGCACAATAAAAGTAGTAATTAAAATAAGTATGCCAACGAAAGCCCGATCATAATGAAACATTACCCAAACCGCACCAAGTAAGGTAGTTTCAGAGATATTTCCCTGTAATTCAATTTTTACGATAGGAAAGCTATTGGCAAGAATAAATACAATTAATGCCGTTAAGATTAAAGCCAATAATGTCGAAAAAGGCTTGGTGTGCCGATAGAGTTCAGCGCCGCAACATACGCAATAAGCTCTTTTTCCATAAGCAAGCGGGGTTCTACGATAGACTGTATCGCACTCCTCACAACCTGCTAATTCTTTAAGCCGCATAGTTATACTCTGAAATTTATAATTTTTACTGTGTCAGAACTGCTTGCTACAACGCTTGCATAAAATTCTACGTCTAAGCAATGTGCCAAACTAATCTCATTTCTTCAAGAGAAAATTGAATAACGACTCTACGGTCTAGTTTATTAAATTATATAAATAACAGAAAAGTATATAAGAAACCCCTTTCTTAAAAAGGGGCCTTAATTGATTTAAACCAAAGAAATCATCAGTAAAAAGTAATCCCAAAGCTTATCTCGATCATCTATCTGATTCTTCCCTGCAAGCTGAACCATTGCCCCATCAATCAAAAATAAAAACATATAGGCATCTTGGACTGAGGCAGTCGATTTTAGCGTTAAAAGTAGCTTATGAATTTCATTAATTAACCAGTTACGATAATCAATTACCACCTTATAGGCATTAGGATAGAGCTTTTCAATTTCAAAAATGGCTTTAAATGGCAAATGGTAAAATCCCTCTAGATGGGCATGCAGAAAATAAATCTCCTTGAGTTTATCGAGCACCATTTGCTCACGATAAGAATTGAAAATTGAAAGTACTTTTACTTTGAGTGCATCTGTTTGAAAAGTAAGGCTCATCTCGATGAGTCGTGCTTTTGAATGAAAGATGTTATAGAAAGTGGCTTTGGGAATTTTGGCCTCAGCAATAATGCGGTCAATACCCACCTTATTAAATCCATATAAATTAAATAAGTCTTTTGCTGTGTGAAGCACTCTGAGTGCTCTAAATGAAGATTCTAAATTTTTCATGTATACCGCTTAAAATAATTTTTTGTTGTATATAAAAGAGAGAAAAATGCCGTCACTCTTAAAATGAGTGCTAAATACAGGCATGCAAAAGCCGCACAATAATAGTGTGCTCGCCTATCTCTGGCTTATTGTTGCTATGTTTTAGTCGTACTGATTCTTAAGGTATCGAAACCTAAAGTCGGTTAAAACGTTTTAAAGACCAGTTGGGTATAGATGTAAAGATTTTGGCAAAGGTTGCCAACGAGAGAGAAGAAATAGTACGCATAACGGCGGACTCCTTTGTTAGTACAAGAAATCCTACCAATCACTGCTAAATGATGGTGGCAGGACGAAAGAGGGTTAGCAGACTGGCAACAAAGAAACCAGCACACCCGAAGGTGTCCCCCTTCCGCCCTACCATAGAGAAAAAGGGGGCGAACGAGTTCACGATACACAAAACTAGGTTTCGTATATCGTCTTTGTTAAATAGGGTCTGCTAAAACCCGCTGGCGATGTAGGCCAGCAGGCAAAGGATAATCGGCAAGGTTTAGAGTGTCAATGTAAGGTTGAATAGAAAATAGTTAAATAATTATTGTTTTTCATTCAATTAGATATTGAATCTTAATAATAACCAAGTTCAACTTTAAAGAAGCTAAACATTTCAACTAACAATAATATTTGCAGATAAAAATTGATTAAAACAAAAAAGCCAACTCTTTCGAATTAGCCCTAATTACCTCACGACCACGTCTGTGAAAATTGCTTTTGATTTTATTGTTCGCAACAATCTTCATCAATTTTTGTTATGAGTTTAAATTAGCCTTTCTTTATGACAATTCAATTAAAAAATACCGTAATTTTCCCAAAAATAAACTTGCTGCATAAAATGTAATTTTTGGAGCACTGCATCACAATTTAAAGAAGTGTGTATTATAAACATCTACACTGCGCAAGGTTTAAATCTACTATGCTTAAGTTATCTAATTGTATAGGGCTTATGCAAGGTTGATGCAGTGCCCGCCTTTTGCTGATGAAGTAATGAACTCAGCACTAGATCCAAATAAGCGAAAATATAAGAAATTAAAAATTAAAATCACCAAAGATGATAATCAATTGGAACTTGAGTAAGTTTATAAAAATTAAGTATTTCTTTTAAAGAGAAAAGCCCATGAACTGAGCTTTTATCCTTAGTAAAACAAACAAAATCTAAAACTCGACTTGTACTGTCACCGTGTCTTGATAGGTTCCCGCTGGAGTGGTGTCTGCATTTTCATCGACAATTTTTGTGGTAAACACATAGCTCTGCTGGGTCACTCCGTTATGTACACCCGGATTGATAGTCGCATTTAAACTCGACCAACGCTCGTTACCACTTCCCCATCGATCATTCGATGAGTTTTTAAAAATATCGTATTTTAAAAAGGTATTTCCCGTTTCTGACTTCATGGCACGCTGGTTACCATTTTGCGGGGAAAGCCCATTATTTAAACTCACATAATAAGGGGTATTTACAGAGCACCGAATTCCCATAGACGACTGAACAGGTTCAAGTTTGGAAGCAAATGCTGCCGTACCGAAGTTTACGTCTTGAGTTAAAATTCGACAGTCTGGAAGTACGGTAATTGAAAGTGAGCCAGTCGAGTCTGCTCCACTTCCCCAGTTAAAACCAATTCCCAAAGCACCACGTCTAAACCCCGGACTTTCAAAGAAAACCCCAATCCCCGCAATCGCAACTGCAGGTACAGAATAAAACCATTTTACTTGTAATGGCGAATCAGCTTGATAAACACCTGGTGAGACACTTTGCCCTGCCGGAAGTCGTATATAGAAAGGTAAATTACCATCTGGGCCACTAAAAAGATTGACTAGTGTAAAGCTACTCATGTCTTTTTCTTGACCTAAGCTAATAATTTCATTGTTACTGTCTAAAATAATGGCATTGAGCTTTTCTCCGGTTTGAGCATTGGTAAATGTATTAGACATTTGCTCAACCCGATATTTTAAATATGTCATGTTAGCCAAAGCTAAGCTAAAACCACTACACGATAATCCCGAATTAAACTGTGAAGAGTTTTCACCGTTTTCCATTAAGTAGATAGACGGAACTGAAATAGAAGATGAACCAGAAGCACTCACGCTACATGCAGCATGAGCCCAATTTCCAGTCAGCATAAGTCCAGAAAACAGACATAAATGGCTGAGTAATTTTTTTGTTTTTATATTCATGGTAAAGATACCTCATGACACGTAACAGGCTTAACCACCACAATCTGTTGCTTGGCCTGTTCTACATCTACAGAAAAATCTGCTTTACAAATACTTTGATCCGAATGTTGAACCGTTACGGTATTGTTCGGTTTTAAATTTTCTAAATAGACAATGCCATCCATTCCCACATAAGACGACTCTTGGTCCGCTCTATGCACCACAGAACCGACAGGTATAGGTTTGCCATCTGCTTGAGTCAAATAAACGTTGGCAGCAATAGACTGATGAACCGGGAACTTAATCACCACACCCGAGCCGCGTTTAGCGGAAATACGTTGTTCCACTTGGGTAATGGTAAAGTTTGAAGGTAAGTCAATTGGGTCAACACTGTATTTACCCGAATAATAAGGTGTCACGGATGGTACAAAAATATGGCCTTTTTTATTACTTCGACCAATTAAACTGTTTTCGTATCTGACCAAAACATCTGGCACTTGGTTGGTATCAACCAATGCAAAAGACTCACCCAAGCGATTCGAAGCAAATACTTCGCCTGACATATAAATGAGGGAACCAGATAAACCGAACCAGTAGTTATAGTCATGATTTCCAGACATACCAAAGTCAGTATTGATATAACCGTTGCGGTAGTTGACCCGTGCCTGATTTAGATCTTCATTATTTTCGTTATAGCGTCGGGTTAAATCGACACCGAAACCACCTTCGGATGGCACAGAACGGTTGAAGTTAATATAGCCAGTATCGCCCTGTTTATTAAATGCATAACCTGAGTTTACAGTAGCGTTTCGCTGGAACAATGGAATTGAAACTTGAAATGCAGCACTCCACTCTTTTTCAATAAAATCACGGTTTGCACTGAGTGAAACGGTTACGCCATTCATATAAGTCGGTAAAACAGGCGCCCATGACAAGTTCAAGAAACGGTTTTTAAAGTCATTTGCTTTGGTATCAATATATCCGACACCAAAAGTTCCTGAATTTTTGGTCGCAAAGTAAGTATTAGCCGTTAAACTTTCATTACTATTGACCGAAATTAAATTGCTATATTGCAGTCGTGAAAGGTCAGTGTATTCATCATCACGCTGGTTATGGTTAATGCTAAAACCAAACCGATTACGGTTATAGCTGTACCCGATCGTATATTGCTTACCCTGTAAGTCTTTCGTCCGATCATCAAACATAGACTTATCGGCTTTACTTTGGGTAAAAGAAGCACTGAGCACACCTAAGTTTGCAAGTTTGAGTACAGACCCTGCACCGAATAACTGTAGGTCTGAAGAAAGCTCGGTTCGTCCTTCTATAGTTAACCAGTCATTTACTCCATATCGGGCATCGGCAGCACTTGCAAATTTCCCATAAGAAAAATTCTTCAATCCGTAGTCTTCACGGATTTTCCCTAACGACAATGAATAGTCGAATAGTCCCGGCTTTAACAATGTATTTGCAATATAAAATGGAACGGCCGTAGTAACCTGACGCCCGACCGCATCGGTCGTGACCACAACAGCTTCCCCTTTACCATTAATAAAGGGAACATTGTTTAATATAAATGGGCCAGATTGTACTTCAGTTGAGCTGGTCTTTTGACCATTAATAATTAAGTCGACTGTGCTTGGCAATGCAGCTTGCCCAATAAACTGTGGTAATGGATAGGTAATTAAATCGGGTCGGGTTGAATAGTTTCTTTGTACCTGAAAACCACCTAGGCGAACCGAACTCCCCCACGTGGTTTTACTTCCGGTAATAATATCACCCAGCAAGAAAGAGGTAGCGTTCTTTTGATTATCAAACTGCCAAGATGTGTCATAACGACGATAGCCGTCATTGTCTAAAGACTCAGCGTTACCTTCATTTTTATACTGATTTTTGACGTAGACACCAGAGTTTTTAATTACCCCTAACGGTGAGAAAAAACGCTGCTCGGTAAATAGACTGCTGGTTGACCCACCTTGATACGGTCTATAAGTATAAAAATCATAGTTATTGAGTAGTCCTATACCCGATTGAGCAACAACTGGCTTATACCATGAGTCTTTACCCAAAACTTGAGTCGGCATCCAAGCAGGTGGAAAGTTAAGCTTAAAATATTGGTTTGATGAATTATATTCATAGCTTACATCTTTTAATTTATCTAAAGATATCCAGTCACTCGCATCGCCACTAAACCCCAAAGTTAAGATATCTTGATTGGTTAAGGCAGTCTCAGTATTGGTTAATAATTCTTGAGGAATCTGAATTTCCAACTCATCAATGAGCTTGTTTTTTTGTATAAAGTACTCATCATTTTTAACAATAACAGGGACAACTTGTTGCACTGAATATTGGTTTACAACCAAGTCAAGATACAATTTAAATAGTTGATTAATATCATTAATGTCTTTTGGTGGTGGAGGCAATTCGCCAGCAAGAACAATATTTGGAATATTTAAGCATCCACCCGACAACAAAATTAGCAAAATACTTTTGCATAAATTATTATGCCGAAGGATCATTTTGGATCCTCCATTTTGGTTATATCGATCAACTCTTGTTTTATGCCTGAGCTATCAACGCCATAAATTTTAGAAGTTTTTAATAATTCATTTGCAGTCGACTTATCAATGGCAAACTTCATGGTGCTATTTGATAAAACATAGCCAAATGCAGCCTTTCCTAAAGAAATATCATTGCCAGTTTTTGACGTTTTGAGTGCTGAAAGACGTGCAAATTTTTGACCATTGTTTTTAAGATATAACTCAGTTTGACCCTGTTCATTGTTGCGAATTGACCATTGTAATATAGGCTTAGCTAAAGGATTTTTTGCATTCGCTTTTTGGCTTTCTTCATTTAATCCACTACCTATACCTTTTCCATAAGCAAAAAGTGGAATGGAGTAACGCATTTGGAAGCTCACTTTAGAAGCATCCTGCTCGTTTCCATCAGAAAGACGAATCGGTAACTCATCTACAATTAGGCGATATGACTGTTCTTTGCCATCTGGCAAATTGGCACTTTTGGTTAAGCGAAGCATGTGCTTCTCACCTGCTTTAATCTTAGCTACAGGTGGGCTTGGTATAACATCAGATTGCTCGCTATAGTTATCTTTTGAACTATCTTGATTCCATTTAAATACACGAATTTGAACCATCGCATCGGTCTTGCCCGTATTTTGGAGCCAAACTGCAGTCGCTTTTTCGTTGGCTTCAATTTTTGGATAAATTGGCCAAATTAAAAAAGTCGCTTGAGCCATCACAGGCGTCACAAGTGATAATGTACTTGCAAATAAAAAAGTTTTTAAAATGCCATTTTTAATAAATGCAGAATTGTTCATACAAATCACCATGAAATCATTATTGAAACAGTATCTTTATAAATTCCGGCGGTATGTGATTCATTGTTATTTCCTAAATCAACGACACCATATATTTGAAAATTTGCCAGATGGTTTGTAGGTGTTGTAGCAAGAAGTAAATATGCACTCCCTACAATATATTCATTTGTTAAACTACTCGAGTTATATAACTTATAAGACAAATAATCAGACGATGAATTATTTTTCATGCGTCTAATATTATTCTCGAGGTTTTGACCACCATCTATAGATATATTTACAGGCAAGCTTTCGGTACACCGAATATTCCAAGAAGTTGCACTATTTATAATATTCGCTATTACTTTATCTTTGGATAAAGCCGAGTATTGACCAAAATCCATTTTCTGCTCAACATTATCGATCGAGCATCCATTTTCAATTTTGGCTTGAACTTTAAAACTCGAATTTAATTGAGAATCTGCTGCATATATAAATGGACTAACCGACAATAAAAATATTGCTTTAAAACAAAATTCTTTCATTTTCTTAAAACTCAATCGTAATCGGCACTATATCCGTATACTCACCCTTAGATATACGATTACCATCATGGGTTGCCTGACCAAAAACATCGATATTCTTTTTAATGTTCATATCATTAAGAATAAATACATCATTTGCTTTAATGACTTGCTTACTTAAACCATAGAGCAAGTTATAAGCAACAAAGTCTCTACCATTACTCAAAGCATGATAATAATTTTGTGAAAATGAAGCAGGAACTTTACTATCATTACTTCCAGAACCAAAGGTTATTTTTATAGTTGAAATACCAGAACATTCAATCTGCAAACCTGAATTCCCACCATTAACTAAACTTGCCTCTAATACTCCATTAAATGCAGTTGTCGTTTCACCAAAGTCAATAGTTCCTAAACTTAAATTTGCCGTATTATTTTCAACAACTTTATTATTAATAGAACAAGAAGGTAATAATTCAATTTGTGTATTTAATTTAGCTCCTATTTCTCCAGCATTCACTGAGGATATTAAAAAATATAAGAACATAAATGCTGAACCGCGCTTAAATATCATCACCCCTCCATTTAAAACAGGTTCATTCAACCTCGAACAAACCTGCTACTCAATTAATTATTTCTTTTTATATTTAGAAATTTACTGTTACTAAGAGAGTATCTTTATAATCGCCTTGTGCTTTTGGTGTACCCGTATTTGGCGCGATTGTACCGAAAATTGGTACAGCCGTAGCTTGACCACTCACCGTACTGAACTGTTGAGGTTGATTCACAACATATAGGTTTGTACGCGCAGCATCACGGTAAACGTTATATGCAACTACATCAGCAGATGCGGTATTTTTTAAAGTACGGTCTGTACGTTCACCACCATCAATTGCAACTGTGAAATCAACAGGATCTGTTCCGTCACACGTTACAGAAATATTGCCACCTGTTGCTGCAGAAGCAACTTCAGCAGTTAATACGTTGTTCCAAGTACCAGAAGTTTTACCGAAATCTAAAGTACCAAACTTGTTCATATTTCCTTCAGTTTGACTACCCCCTACAGTACAGCCTGTTGAGACATTTAATTTAACGTCAACTTGTCCTGTAACAGCTGCTTGAGTATTTACCGCATAACCAGCAACTATTAATGCTGCAAGAAGTGATTTCTGAATGTTTTTCATATTCATAACCTACATATATAATGATTAGATTTATAGAACAAAATGAATCAGACTTAATAAATAAAATATGACCAATTTGTTTTATATATAAAACAAATTAGTATTTACTATTATGTGATTCTTTTCACAATTTAATAACAATTATTTAACTTGTATACATATATTACAAAAAGACTATGTTGAGTTATTTAAAATCTTTTTTTGAACTCTTAAAAAAACACTTAACTAAATACCCACCCCTACTTTAAAAAAATGGTTAAAATTTATAAAAAATAAATATCTTTTTTTTAATCAAAAAACTTAAATTATCATTCAAATACAATTATTTATAGAATCCATAAAACTTAATATTATTTATCCACATTAAAATAGGCAGTTTGACCTATTTTAACCAACACTACACAAACAAAATTAAGTCAGTTGACCTATTTTTTTGTTTTTAATTGAGTCATATGACCTATATTAGAGAACTATCGGTCATATGACCTATATTTAGTTTAATAGAATTTAAATATTTTATTTATATTTTTTTAATTTCATGGTTTAGAATGCCTTTTTTTAAATAGTACTTACAGGCTGGATAATGATCAAAATTGATACCTTTGATACTATGCAAATAAAGAAGTCCTTTACCACATTAAAAGGACAAGAAAGAATAAAGCAAATCTTAAAAAATGCTGAACTCGTTTTTCTTACTAAGGGTTATTCAGGCTTTAGTATGAGAGGAGTGGCTAATCAATCAAATATTAGTTTAAGTACACTACAGCATTATTTCCCCAATAAAGATATTTTATTAAAGGCACTGCTTAATAAATTAATTTGTGACTACATAAAGCGAATTGAAATCTTAATCAATTTAAATGCAAATGAAGCACCTTTACATCGCTTTATGAATATTATTACTAATATAATCTATGAAATAGAAAAACCGATCATTACCAATACATTTAAAGAGTTTTTTTCAATTTCAGATCATTTACCCTATGTATATGAGGCTTTGTCAATCATACAAAAGTATAATCTTGAGCTTATATATAAAATTATTTTACCCATTCATAATGAAATATCATCAGAAGAATATAAAGAAAGAGCAATTATTATAATCACACAACTTAATGGTTATTTAGTTCAACATTCGAACAAAAATACAGATGAATCATATAAAGAATTTCTAAGAAATATACTTTTAAAAAATATATCAAGATTAGTCAGTGAACCATAAGTTTGAAAACATAGGAGTTGTTCTCCTATGTTTTCAATAAAAATCGACGTACTCTGGTCGGGTGAAATACTGACCTTATTTTTAACCATGAGAAAATAATAAAAATAATCATTAACTGACTTTCTTCAGCGTTAATGGCTTTAAAAGGCATACTAAAACACGTTTATGGTCAAATCTTTAACATGGAAGGTTGAGGAAACAACGGCGAATGGAGCGTAGGAATGACTCTCTACGTAATCATCAAAAGAGCGTAAGTTATTTTAGTAAAGCACTTTATAAAAGACAAAACCCACTTCTATTTTAACAGTTACGCTCAGCCCCGATATAGTCGCAACCGACTTATGAGTTTCGTCTTGGACCAATGGCAACATATAAAAAACTGACCGACGCATCGCGTGGATCATGCCTTAGCTTATTACTGGCGTAGAAACCCAGTTAAAGATACAGAGCATTGATAGTCATTCTGTAAAAGCTCTTCTAAACAGAACTTTTACAGATATTTTTATGCTAATTCAGGCTTTCATTATCTGAGGCGCCTTCCTTATTTAAAATCCGCCCTTCTTGTTTCGGTCGAATTAACGGCGCAGTTGGTCGTGGATGATGAGCATGTGTATATTGCAAACCAACTCCGGCATATACATCATCTGCCGCAATTTCAGTTTCAAATCGCTCATTATCAAGATCTCGAATTTCCTCGCTAATTCTTACGACTTCGTCTTCATCTACGCCAAGTTCTTGTAAAATCACTTCGCCAAACTTAATTGCAGATTCAAACGTTTCACGAATCATAAAGTCTACTTTTTGTTTGACTAAATGCAGTGAATGCTCGCGGTCATATGAACGGACTAATAATTTCGCTAAAGGAAATTCATGGCTAACGAGTTCAACAATTCGATTGGTCGTTTCCTTACTGTCTACACACACCACAATTGCCTGCGCTGTTGCAGCGCCAGAAGCATGTAAAATATCTAAGCGACACCCATCGCCATAATAAATTTTAAAACCAAATTTTTCAGCGTTTTGAATCATGTCAGTATTATTATCAATAATGGTGACATCTACGCCTCTTGCCAATAAGAGTTGACTGGTTACTTGCCCAAAGCGTCCAAATCCAATCATTAAAACACTGCCGCTTAACCCATCAGCAACATTCACGTTTTCGAGTGAAACATTGGCTTTCGTCTGAGTAAAACGTTTAAAAATAATTCCTATAATTGGCGTCAACACCATTGAAAGTACAACAATAGCGGTGAGATTAGATTTAACCGTACTATCGATGACTTGTGCACTGAGTGCGGCAGAGAAAAGTACAAAGGCAAACTCGCCTCCTTGGGCCATGAGCAAAGCGCGATCTAAGGCTTCTGTGTGAGGACTTTTAGTTATACGGGCTACTATATAAATCATGAGCGCTTTGACAAACATTAGAGCAATTACGCCACTCACAATAAGCTGCCAGTTTTGAGCGACAACTGATAAATCCAATGACATACCCACGCCAAGGAAAAATAGGCCTAACAAGATTCCTCGGAATGGTTCAATATCCGCTTCAATTTGATGTCTAAACGTTGATTCAGATAAAAGTACACCCGCTAAAAAAGCACCCATCGCCATGGACAAACCGCTGACTTGCATGAGTAACGCTGCGCCCAACACCACCAATAATGCGGCGGCAGTCATGACTTCTCGGGCTTTGGCAGCAGCCAAGAGCCTAAATAACGGATTAAGTAACCAATACCCTGCCGCAATAAGACCTGCAATTGCGATTAAACCAATTCCTATATTTTCCAAACGTACCGATGTGCTTTCGACTACATGATTCGGTGCCATAAAAGCGACAATAGCCAGCAATGGCACAATTAATAAATCTTCAAATAGTAAGATGGCTACAATCTTTTGCCCACGTGGCTGAGTCAAATCACCGCGGTCACCCAACAACTGCATTACAATCGCAGTCGACGTTAAGACGAAACCTGCCGCACCAATAAATGCTACTTGCCACGCAAAACCAAATAATAGCCCTACGCCAGTCAAAGCCAGCGCACAAATAATGATCTGCAGTGTACCTAGACCAAAAATTTCGCGTCTAAGACTCCACAAATGTGATGGTTGCATTTCCAAACCAATCACAAATAGGTACATCACAATGCCCAACTCGGCAATATGCAAAATTGCGGCAGAATCTTGAAAAAAAGCAAAACCGAATGGGCCAATAATCAGCCCTGCAATTAAGTAACCTAATACTGAACCCAAACCAATACGTTTAAAAATAGGAACTGCAATGACAGCCGCTGCCAATAAAACCACTGGAGCAACCAAGCTAATTGAATGTGCTTCTGAGCTCATACATTTCTCATTTTATTTATCTGCAAATTATTCTAAGTGAAACTTGGTGTAAGGGCGATTATTAGTTTTGAGAAAAAGCATCCTAAAAATAAAATGGCTTAAACCATTAGAAAATAAAAATTAAGCCTAGAGATACAAATCAAATATTCATAAATAAGCACCCATAAAAAAAGCCCTTACGGGCTTTTTTTAATTAAGCAATAAATTTCAACATGAGCTGAATAACCGTTGCATTAATTAAGTCGACAAAGAATGCCCCACAAAGTGGAACAATCAAAAAGGCCTTATGCGATGGACCATACATGTTGGTAATGGCTTGCATATTGGCAACGGCGGTTGGTGTCGCCCCCATACCGAAACCACAATGACCTGCTGATAACACTGCTGCATCATAGTTTTTGCCCATAACACGGAATGTCACAAATGCTGCATATAGCGCCATCGTAATTGTTTGAGCACCCAAAATTACAACTAACGGGCCAGCTAAGTCGGCAAGTTGCCAAAGCTTTAATGAAAGCAATGCCATTGCTAAATAGAGTGATAACGATGCATTACCAAATACATCAATCGCACGGTCGAAAATATCAATTTTCAGCACGCTCTCTAAAATATTTCTTAAGATGACGCCGCCACCGAGAGCCCAAACGAAAGTTGGTAACTCAAACCACGTTCCCTTACTAAAGCCCGTCATAAATTCAGCAAATGCTAAACAGGCTGCAAACATACCCAGCGTAGTAATCGCATTGTCTGCTGTGATTAAACGAACTTGATGCGGGTTTTCAAACGGTGCAAGATCATCTGAGTTTTGTTCAAGATGCGTATCACGATTTTGGATTTCAGCATTGGTTTTTGCTTGAGCAAGGCCATACCGATTGATAAGCAATTTTGCTAAAGGACCACCAATCACACCACCAATAATCAAACCAAAAGTAGCACTCGCCATCCCTAATGCTAAAGCACCTTGAATACCATGTTGGGTTTCTAAAATTTCCCCCCATGCACCAGCTGTACCATGACCACCTGTTAAGGTAATTGAACCCGCAATTAAACCAATGAGTGGATCAAGACCGAGTAAAGTCGCAAGACTCATACCTACAGCATTTTGCACAACAATAAATGAAGCTACACAAACCAAGAAGATGACTAAAGCCATACCACCTTCTTTCAGCTTCATAAAATTGGCACTTAAACCAATAGAAGCGAAGAACACGAGCATAAAGCTGGTTTGTAGTTCACTACTAAAAACAATGCTGTACCCCCACAAAGTGTGGATGACTAAAGAAACTACAGCAGCCACCAAACCACCGGCTACAGGTTCGGGAATATTGTAGCGTTTTAAAAAATCAATCCGATTAACAAGAAAGCGGCCCAACAATAAAACGATAACCGCCGAAATTAGTGTATAAAAACCATTAAAAACAAATTCCATATATACTACTTTCTAATTACATTCCTAACGGATTGTAAAATAATTATATTTTATTTTTGAATATTTAAAAAAAACACAAACAAACTTTACAAAAACTCTCTTTATTTAATTATATCTAAATAAATCAAAATATTATTTTGAGTATTTGGTAAAAATCATGATGTACTTTCTCTTAAATTTCGATATTGTTTTGGAGTTTGATTCGTCCACCGCTTAAATGCTCGAGTAAAATGAGTGACCTCGGAATAGCCCAACTTTTCCGAAATATAAGAAATACTATTCTCATGATTATTCAATAATTTTTTTGCATGACGTTCTCTCACTTGGTCCAGCAAAGCCTGAAACGTAATTCCTTCTTTAGCCAACTGGCGTTGTAAAGTTCTTTCAGTTAAATGCAACTTGTCGGCAACATCTTTCATTTTAAAGAAGCCTTCTACTTCATCAAAAAGTAACTCACGGACTAAAGCTGTCAGTGGATGTTTTTCTCCGCGTTTAGCAACTAACTTATTTAAATCATGTTTACACTGTTCACGGGCTAAACGGGCCGCTAATGGGTCAGCCATAATTAACGGCAGAGCCAAGAAAGTTTCAGAAAAGACCAAGCGGTTAAATGGTTGATTAAAACTAATTTCACATGGTAGCAATTCTTTAACTTGCTCTAAAAAAGCTGGTTCTTGGTAATTTAATTCGGCTTTTATTTCTAATTTTTGTCCAGTAATGGCATTCGACATTTGGGCAAAGCCCACCATCAAAAATGTCATCCCTACAATTCCCATTTTAAAATTTGTCATGGGTTGATCTAAATATAACAAAGCTAAATCGTTTTCGATTTCAAGTCTTGGTTTTAGAGCTGGACAGCGTAGCCCAATAAATTGCTCCATGACATTTAAAGCTTCACCTAAGTTTTGTGAAACCATTGCAGCAAGCCCAACCGAGCCATGACAAGATACGGTCATTTGTAGACCAAGATAAACTCCTAATGCAGGCTCATCTGTAAGCTCAACTGCCCTATTTAGTAGATTATTAAAAATATCGAAATCTAAATACCAAAAAGGCTCTGAGAGCTGCTCTACGGATACTCCACTTCCTTCTAAAAGTTCTTCAGGAGATATATTTAACTTTTGGACGACATCAGCCATAAGGCTGACATAAGTTCCAGGTAAAGACGGATTCACAATACGCTCTCTTTATTTTTCTCTATAAAATGTCGTGAAATGGTCAAAACTGTCATTTCCAGAACTATGACACATATTTCAGATTCGGCATAGTAGCCCTTACTAAGTTGCCGCATTTTTATCCACTTTGTACAGGATAAAAATCTAATAAAGATTGGTGAAATATGAAAGCTCTGGTTACTGGTGGTGCTGGTTTTATTGGTTCCCACATTGTACGTACTTTACTCAACGAAAATTATGAAGTACGTGTATTACATTTACCTCAAGAAAAATTAACCAATTTAGAAGGGTTAGATGTTGAGTTAATTGCGGGCGATATTACCGACTCGGCAAAAATGGATGAAGCAGTCGCAGGTTGTGATTTGGTTTTCCATACTGCCGCAATTTATGCCTTATGGCTTCCGAAGCCTGAGCTTATGCGTAAAGTCAATGTTGAAGGAACACGAACCGTACTCAATGCTGCAAAAAAAGCAGGTGTTAAACGTGTTGTTTACACCAGTACAGGCGCATGTTTTGCAGGTCAACCAAAAGGCATTCAGGCTACCGAATCAAGTCCATTTGCTTTAGGCGCGACTGGAGATGCATACGTTTTAACAAAATTTGAAGCACATCAAGTTGCCTTACAGTTTGCTGCGGGCGGTTTAGACATTGTAATTGTCTGCCCGACAGGTCCAATTGGCCCTCAAGATATTGCCCCAACTCCGACCGGCAAACTTTTACTCACCATCGCTACCATGCCTGCACTTGCAGTACCGGGTGCAATTAACAACATGGTTGATGTACGCGATGTAGCAAAAGGCCATTTTTTGGCCGCGCAAAAAGGTAAAAGTGGTGAAACTTATATTTTAGGTAATCGAGATCTTGATGGCGTAGCGATGGCAAAAACGGTCCATCAGCTCTTAGGCATCTGGCGCCCAGTAATGACCATTCCAAGTGTAGTTGAAGGCGTCTCATCTCAACTTGCAGGTCATGCAGCTTTGTGGGTAACCGAGCATATTACTCATAAAGCTCCCCTTGTGACGCCTTCAGCAGCCAAAATTGGTCAGCTCGGCACCTCTTTTAATTGTACAAAAGCCATTCAAGAACTTGGACTTCCTCAAACGCCCGTTGAAATTGCAGTACGTGATGCATTGCAGTGGTTTGCAGCCAATGGTTACGTCAAATCTCATAGCTTGATCAAAAAAATTGAGTCAATTTCGATCTGATTTAAGTAGGCAGGATTCTACTATGAGCACATTTATTGATCATCACATTGTTGCACGGAAAGTACAGTTTGATTTTTCTCAAACGCCTCGGCATTGGGTTCCAAACGATGTGTTAACGACACATGTGCTGAACAGCATGCACGTTCTTTTACCTGCTGTTGAGCACTGGTTTTGTCGTCTTGCAAATAAAACTTTGCCTTATGTTGAAGATAAAAACCTAAAAGCAGATATCCGTGGTTTTATTGCCCAAGAAGCGGCCCATGCCAATGCCCATAAAGGTGCAGAGATTTATTTTCAGACTCACGGCATAGATCCCACACCCTTTAAAGATTTTTTAAACTGGTTCTTTAAAGATGGTTTTATGGGCGACACGCCATTTGGAATTTATGGCCCTTTTAAGCGCTATCCAAAACAGTGGCTTGCCTTTCGTATGGGTATTATTGCTGGGCTTGAACACTATTTTTGTTTCTTTGGTACATGGGCTTTAGATGCAGAAGGTCTAGAAGGTGCAGATCCAGCCATGCTAGATATTGTACGCTGGCATGGTGCCGAAGAAGTTGAGCATCGTACTGTTGGCTATGATGCTTATCGCGCTTTAGCTGGAGACGGCGTTAAAGGCTATTTAGGCAGACAGCTCAGCATGGGTTTTGCTTTTGCTGCAATGGTTGGGTTCTGGCTAGGCTCAACAGTTTATCTTTGTCATCTCGATGGAACCAAAGAAGCCCAAAAAATTGCAAAAAAAAATCCATTGGCTTTAGTTTGGCTATTTCAAAAAACTGCAAAGAAAAAGAAAAGTTTACCTGATCTCGGCATGATTTTGACTGCTTTAAAAGGATGGAGCAAATTGAGTTATCACCCTGAACATGATGGTGATGTCGAAAAAGCTTTAGCTTATTTAGCTCAGTCGCCAGCAGCTCAATTAGCCGCAGAGGCTTACGCCAAAGTGCTTTCTTCAAAATTGAAAAGCTGAGCATTGCCATGATTCAAGTCGAGCAATTAACCTTAAGCCGTGATGGACTCACTTTGCATGGGACTCTATATGGTGAAGCTCATGCCTCTTTGGTGGTACTTATACATGGTTTCCCCGATACGCCGCATAGCTGGGACCACATATACCCTTTACTCGTGAAAGCAGGCTATCAAGTTTTTGTCCCTTGGTTGCGTGGTTACACCCAAGATTCTGTAAATCGACAGGCACATTACGGCCTCGCCTCTGCTCTAGCGGATTTAGCCGCTTGGTTAGAACTTTTAAAAGCAAAAGGACGCTTAAAAAATAAAGCTCACCTCGTAGGACATGACTGGGGAGCGGCAATTGCAATGAGCTTTGCAAGTGGGCAACCCGAAGCTTTACATAGCATTAGTTTGTTGGCCGTTCCACCAATCCCAAATTTTAAGGATATGTTTAAAGCCATACCTAATTTCCCGCGTCAGCTCTACATGTCTTCTTATATGTTGCTCATGCAATCAAGATTTGCTGAACAGGTGCTATCTCGTAATAACGCAATTTTTGTAGAAAAAATTTGGCGTAAATGGTCACCTACTTGGAAATTTACTGAGTCGAATTTTTCACCTACTCGCGCGGCTTTTCAAAATCCAAATATTGCTTGGGCGGCTACCCGCTATTACCACAACTTATTTGCAGTTTTAAATTCGGACAATCTCAGAGCAAACCGGCATTTATTAAGTCCAGTCACCATACCCACACTGGCTTTAGCGGGTTTAGACGATGGCTGTATGAATATACGGCTACATCAAGCTTTAGCCCAGACATCTTATTTCCCACAAGGAATTGAGAGTGTCTATGTTCCCGGCTGCGGTCATTTTTTACAAGCCGAACAACCCAACATTATCGCTCAGTACTTAATTCAACATTTTCAGAAGACTGATCGCTCCACTTAAGACTGCACGTAACTCTATCAGCCAAGTCATTTATACTTTATTTCAGGATTTTTCTATGAATAAATTAGTCAAACCCTCTACCCCAACTCAACTTGTAGATGTACTTATTATTGGAGCTGGTCCCTCGGGTTTAAGTACTTGCATCAAGTTAAAAGAGCAAGGAATTAAAAACGTCGTCATTTTAGATATGGCTAGCCGTATTGGTGGCACATGGGCTTTAAATGATTACCCAGGCCTATTTTGTGATGTACCGAGTGAAATGTACTCTCTGGGGTATGCTCCAAATCCAAACTGGTCGCGAACCTATGCGCCTCAAGCCGAAATTCGACAATATTTAGAAGATGTGGCTCATAAGTTTGAGATTGTGAACCAGATTAAACTTAACACCGAAGTCACTCATGCCGAATGGAATAATGACCTAAATCGCTGGCTCATTAGCACACGTGATGGCAAAAAATTCAGTGCAAAAATCTTTGTCCCTGCGACAGGTTTTATTGGCGAAGCAAAAATGCCGGGCTTCCCGGGTCAAGAAAAGTTTAAAGGCACTATGTTTCACTCAGGTAAGTGGAATCATGAGCATGATTTAACAGGTGAAAAAGTAGCTGTGATCGGTAGCGGCGCTTCAGCTATTCAGTTTTTACCAGCCATTCAGCCTAAAGTTGGCCATCTCTATTCTTTCCAACGTACGCCGTCATGGGTTTTACCAAAACCGGATTTCGCGGTTCCCAACATCGTAAAAGTTACCTTTAAAAAAGCACCACTTTTAGAAAAAATTATCCGAGAAAGTGCATTGTGGAGTCTAGAACCTTCACTTCCTATTTTCATGAATGAAAATATCATGCGAAAACTGCATGCCCTAGGAAAGTTAAATATCTTTTTAGGTGTTAAAGATCCTCAAATGCGTAAGGCATTAACACCAACGCATACCTTAGGTTGTAAGCGCCCAATGTTTTCTAATAATTGGTATAGCGCTTTAGCCAAACCGAATGTAACTGTCCTCTTTCAGGGCTTATCTCATATCACTGAAAATGGTGTAGTCGGTGAGGACGGCAAAGAAATTAAAGTAGATACTATTATTTTCGGGACTGGCTATGCGGTTGCAGAACCCGCGATTTATAAAATTATTAAAGGTGCAGAAGGTCGCAGTTTAAGCGATGTATGGCAGCGTCAACCACGTGCATATATGGGCATGTCAATTCACGGTTTCCCTAACATGTTTATGATGCTAGGGCCGAACTCCCAAAACACCGTGGGTTCAGTGATGTGGACCGCTGAGCAACAATCCGTTTATATTGCAAAAATGGTGAAGCTAATACAGGAACAACGTTTTGACCGTATTGAAGTCAAAGTAGATGTTCAGAAACGATTTAATGACCGTATAGATAAACGACTGACTAAAATGCCGGTAAGACCCGATGTATGTAAAAGCTATTATCTAGATGATGCAGGCCGTAACCATATTATTTGGCCCGAGTTTGGTTTCGTCATTAAACATAAGCTGCATCACATCAATTTGAAAGACTACGATGCCACAACCAAAATAATTAAAGTGGTCGCTTAATAAATCCATTCAATCTAAGTAAAAAAGATCAAGATACCGAAGTATCTTGATCTTTTAATAAGTACGAATTAAAAACCAAATAATGAAGCAAGCCAGTTAAAGAAACTAAAAACAACATTATCGGTAGTTTTAGGTTCAGTTGACGGCTGTGAAGGTGTTGGTGGGTTTATTACCGGCGGTTGAGTCGTTGGGTCTACTGACGGCGGTGTAGTTGGTGATATTACTGCTCCAGTTTGGTTTCCGGCAGCTGACCATTTCACCAATACATCATTGATTTGATGAGTATACTGACAGATTACGGCGCCATATTTGTCAGTACCCGCAATACCGTTATTAATACCAATTAAAGTATTATCATCTGACAGCCAAGGCCCACCTGAATCCCCTGCATTCATAGACGCGGTTGCTTTGTAGTAAATCCCTCGTGCTAACGGTGAAGGACCTACATCTCGAATATTGACATATGAAGTACCATATAAATTTTCAGGTAAAGCCGCACCCGTACTACTACGGCCTAAATAAGCCGTTACATCACCACGCCCAATATTTTGTCTTGCTTCAGTTTGATTACATGCTGCTGGAATTTTGGCTACGGTTGCACCGCTATTATTATCAATAGGATGAGATAGACGTATTAAAGCGATATCTACATCAGGAATCTCAACCCAGCCTTCATTTTTCTTAAAAGATGCTGCTTGAACTTGAGATAAAAAACTCGCCCCATATTTCACCGTCCCGCCAAGCGTATAGCCTTGATTCGCACTATCACCCCAAACTGCCGCCGTACAATGTGCCGCCGTTAAAACTACATCATTACGAATTAATACTCCTCCACAAGTATTACCTGATGTCTGTGAGAAAAAAAGCAAAGGTTTGGTGACGGTAAATTCCAGTTTTACAAAAGAACTTGTGTTATCTGCTGCCATGGCTGAAGAACTGTATATAACTAATGCTAGAGCATTAATTAGTCCCCCAATATTCTTTTTATACATATTTATCTCCTTCAAATCTTTAGAAGTATTTAGGGTGTTATGACTGTTTTTTGATAAATATTTTCATGATACTGTGATGATTTATCAGCCAGAGAGTAACCACTTAACTTCTTGAGGAGAACTTCATTTCACGACATAACTGACCATTTCACGACAATATAAAATCATATTAATTTTTATTTATTTTTCATAAAGTTAATCTATAAAAAATAATCAAAATTTAAGTTTTTTACTGCTTTTAATTTAGTTATCGATAACCTAACAAGTCTTTATCGAGTTGATTAAACTGCTCTTCTAAAAAATCCAACAACCTTTTGATGGCAGGTAATAATCCTTTTCTAGAAGCATAAGCCGCATGGACAATACCGCTTGTAGGTTTCCATTCAGGTAAAACCACAATCAGTTCCTTACGCAAAATATATTCGTGAGCCATCATAATCGGTAAAGGAGCAATACCTAAGCCATGAATAATGGCCTGTAATACCCCAGTCATGTCATTCACAATTAAATCAGGGTCATGCTGGAAATGAGTTGTTCCATGCTCCTGATGATGAAGTACCCACACACTTTGTTGCTCTGCATTACCAAGCCCAATAGTTCTGAACTGATGCAATTCATCTAAAGTTTGAGGTATCGGCTGCTTAGACAAAACCCGAGGGTGCGCGACTAAACACTGATCACTGGTCACAAATTTTTTCATGACCAAACCACTATCTTTGAGTGGCGGATAGCGAACACGAAAAGCAATATCAATTCCTTCATTTAAGACATCAACATTTCGGTTGGTCACATCAATATAGATTTTTATTTTTGGGAATTGCAGCATAAATTTAGTCAGAAACTCACCCATGTGATGATGCAATAAAGCAGGCGGACAAGACACTCGAATCGTTCCGCGTGGCTCTGACTGGTTTAAATCAATAAATTCTTGTGCATTTTCAGCATCGATCAAAATAGCATGACAATATTGATAATACTGTTGACCAAGTTCTGTCACGCTAAATTGTCTCGTGGAACGATGCAATAAACGTACACCGAGTCTTTCTTCTAAAAGAGCAACTCTTCGGCTGAGTTTAGATTTTGGAATATCGAGCGCTCTAGCGGCAGCAGAATAACCACCATATTCAACAATTTTTGCAAAGTAATATAGATCGTTTAAATCCTGCATTTCCTACCTCTTATTGTTCAAATAATAGAACACTAAAATCAAATTTCGGCGGCTTCTAAGCTCATATTTTCGTTATATCTTAATTAAACAAGAAGTGAATAACTATACAAAAACAGCTATCCCCCTGTTTTATTTAGTCATCCTTCCAGCTTTAAATTTATCGAAATAAAGTGGAGCATAAAATGAGTACACCAGCAAATTTTAACGGTCAAGCACCCGTAATCGACCCAAATAATGTTGCAATGCTACTAATCGACCATCAAAGTGGCTTATTTCAAACTGTAAAAGATCTTACTGTTCCTGAGTTACGTGCAAATGTGGTTACTCTGGCTAAAGTTGCAACGCTATGTAATGTGCCAGTGATTACCACTGCTTCTGTTCCTCAAGGTCCAAATGGTCCTTTAATTCCAGAAATTCACCAGTTTGCTCCTCATGCACAATATGTTGCCCGTAAAGGTCAAATTAATGCTTGGGATAACCCTGACTTTGTTGAAGCGGTCAAAGCAACAGGTAAAAAACAACTCATTATTGCAGGTACTATTACCAGCGTATGTATGGCTTTCCCAAGTATCAGTGCAGTTGCTGAAGGTTTCCAAGTCTTTGCAGTCATTGACGCATCTGGAACATATTCAAAAATGGCTCAAGAAATTACATTAGCTCGAGTTGTACAAGCTGGTGTGGTGCCAATTGATACAGCGGCTGTGTGTTCGGAGCTACAAAAAACATGGCATCGTAGTGATGCAGCAGACTTTGCAGCTGCCTATAGTGCAATTTTCCCACCATACCAAATGCTCATCGAAAGCTATCAAAAAGCGCAAGATGTTGTTAAAAACAATGAAATGCTAGATTCTGAAAGAACCTAATTCATCAGTTTTTCAGCTTAAATGTCCAATCTCTTACGATTGGACATTTAAAATAAATCTATTAAAACCCAAGCTGTGCTTTAGTGCGCTCTTCCAAAGCTTTTGAGTCGTGTTGTTCTGGATGAAAATCTAATTTGTAATAGTCCAAATAATCTTTCCATAAAGTACTTAAAAAACCATTCTTTCCAAGAATTAATGCATTAAAGTCTTTTAGGTGGAGTAACTTCCATGCGGAAAAGTGAGTTATGCCCAAATACACCGTACCTGCTGCCATTATTCCTGCCATATATAAAGTCACAAACGGCATTACAAGAAGCCGAATGAAATTGCCCCCAGAGACATCTTGATATAAATCGAAGGCCACACTTTTATGTTCACTTTCTTCTACCGCATGCCATAACCAGATATTTTTTAAAGTTTCATTACTCGATAAACGCTCCTGCAAATCGGAACGTCTCATAATCTGCCGTGCAATAATGGCCGTAAAATGTTCAGCAGCCGAAGTAATTGCTAATTGCTGGGTGGGTGTGAAATATTTTTTCAACCTAGCCATTAACCATTCCACATTGGCTGAAACAGGTTCGGTATCGAATCCAGATGACTGTATAAGTTGGTTCAGATGTTCATGTTCTTTGGCATGCATCGCCTCTTGTCCAATAAAGGCTGCAATATCTTTTTGAAGTCTTTCTGTTTTAGCCTGATTTTGTAAGTTTCTTACACTATGCACAAAAAATCGCTCACCCGCAGGAAACATAGCAGACAAGGTTGCCAGCCAGTACTCTCCCCAAGGGTTATCCTTAAATAAAGTAGCTTGAGATTGATTAAAATTAAAACTCATATGGCGCACAGGAAAGTGAGCACCTCGATCAAAGACTTTAGCTAGAATTCCCATTTTTTATTCCTTCATTCTTTCATTGAATACAATTCAATGGATTTATTTTTCTGAGGTTTGACCAGTGATCTGACAGTTCAAGGAAGTTTATTTCTATTAAAAAAAGATGCTTAAGCCATCTCACCTAAGCATCTTTTTAAAGTTAGTTAGCGAGACTTATACTTCCTTTACTTAGACAAGGATCTGATGGTTGTCCCATAAAGTATTTAAAGTAGTGTTGATATTATTTAAGGTTAAAAATGAGGTACTGTTATAAGCAGTTCCTGCACCATCTCGGTCAATACTCAAAATACTGTTATTTCCATTGAGGTCTAATGAGAGATAAGAAAAAATAGAGTTTACAGTGCTGCCATTGGCATAATTGATGAGCAGTTCACTAATATCAATTTTGTCAGCTTCACTATCGATTAAGGTATTGCCTACCTTAAAGTCTTTCCAGATATCAGCTCCGTTACCCCCCATTAGATCGTTTGTATTTAATAGTTTATATAAAGCAGTGTCAGAGCCTAAACCACCAATCAAGGTATCGTTATCTTTTCCACCATTTAAAATATCATTACCCGCACCGCCATTTAGAACGTCATTGTTGGTACCACCGCTTAAAATGTTATTACCACTGTTCCCAACAATCGTATTTCCATTTCCATTCCCAGTCCCATCAATATTATCTGTCCCTAACAGATTCAAATTATTAAGCGCATTGCCGCTATCTAACGCATAGCTCACGGTTGAGTTGACGGTCTCAAACCCTTCGTTAATCTTCTCGATAATGACATCATTTACGTTATCAACATAATAGATGTCATCACCCAAACCTCCAATCAGCGTATCTGCTCCACTTCCGCCATCTAAAGTGTCATTGCCAGCCCCACCATCTAAGGTGTCGTTTCCGGCCCCACCATTCAATGTGTCATTTCCGGCATATCCATTTAAAATGTTATTACCTGCATTACCAATGAGTAAGTTATTCAGCGCATTTCCATTGCCGTTTAAATTATCTGTGCCATTTAAAGTGAGGTTTTCTAGGTTATCTCCTAAGGTATAATTTATATCCGAGATTACTTTATCGTTACCCTCAGCAGTATTCTCTACAATGCTATCGCCTACATTATCTACATAATAAGTATCGTCACCCGTTCCACCAATCAGGCTATCCGCATCTTTTCCTCCATCAAGTGTGTCATTTCCGGCACCGCCCAATAGAACATCTTCTCCCCAATTTCCTTTTAAGGTATCGTTTCCAGCTCCGCCTTCGAGTCGATTAGATAAATTGTTCCCAACTAAAATATCATCGTAAGCACCGCCAATTGCATTTTCAATCTGGGTTCCAAGATTGATGCTTAGTTGGTTTGCACTCGATATATGAGGAGATTTTTCACCAATATAGCTCCAGCCACCCTGATTAAGATCGATAGTAGCGGCTTGTGTAGCGTTACTTGCATTGATTGTATCTACGCCTGCACCATCCCATATTAAAACGCCTTTAGTGCTATCAAACACATAGCTATCATTACCTGCACGCGCGGAACTATTCACCCCATATATCGCTTGCAAAGCAGCAATATCAAATGGCGCAAAAGAGCCATCATATGACATACCAGTACGGTCATACGACATGACTGACCATTTACGCGTATCTTCTTCTTTTGAGAAACTATCAATAGTGGAACCTTCAAAAGTATGACGTAACCCTAAAGCATGCCCCAACTCATGCGGATAACTCGCAGTTACCCAAGTACCCGCTGGGTCAAACCAAAAATCAGGGCCAAACGCCACATCTGAACCAACAAAAGCTCCGCTTGGATACTGTGCATAAGCCGTAGCCGCAGTGCTATTGCGGTATGCAGCAACAGTATTAAGCTGCGATGCATTGTCCGTTAAAGTAAAAGTTAATGCTGAAAACTCAGAAGCTTTCTGATAAACCTGAGTCATAAAGTCTTGCTGAGCTTGGCTAAAAGGACTCCACCATGCAGGTGCTTGACCATTTGCATCGAGTAGGTAATCAGGTGCGGTTGAAGGGAAAATATACTTAAAGTCTGGATTACTATTTGTTGTGGCAACAAGCGCGCGTACCCAGTAATTCACTCCAACCGTCGTATCTAGTTGGGCATGATCAATCGTCACGCCATCGGCAAACTGAATACTGAAGTTTTTATTATTGCTGGCAAGATAGCCAGTTAACTTAACAATATCACTATCGCTGTACTGGATATTTAAAGTTGTTTTATCAAAACTGTATTGAACATCGGTAGATTTCACATCTGTAAACACAATTGTGTTATTGCCTGAGTAATCTCCATTAATTGTGTCTATCCCATCTCCTAAAGAAAAACGGTAGGTGTCATCACCTTCGCGCCCATTTAACGTGTCATTACCTTTGCCTCCAGTAATCACATCATTTGGAAGAGTACCCGAAAAGTTATCGGCATTATCTGTCCCATTCCATGTTGCAGTTTTTCCTGTTAGAAACTGTTGATAGGTTTGGACTACACCATCTGAAAGAATGTAGTTGTTAATATAGGCTTTTAAAGTGATGCTATCCGTTGCGGAATAATTAATGACTAACTCATTATTAGCGTTAGTTGTGAATGTAATATCTTTTGCAGAAACATCGGTAATTTGGATAGTATTTTTACCCGAATAATCATTAATGGTATCGTTACCATCTCCTTTGCTAAATTGATAAGTATCGTCACCACTTCCTGAAGCTAACCAATCGTTTCCAGTTCCACCTATAGTTAAGTCATTACCGGTTCCACCATATAACTTATCATCGCCAGCGCCACCATTTAACGTATCGTTCCCCGCGTTTCCGTTTAAGGTATCGTTCCCTTCAAGACCATTGATAATGTCATTGGATGCAAAGCCATTAATCGTTTCGTTACCTTTGGTGCCAGTGAGTGCAATAGTTTTATTTATGAGTAATTGATCGAGTGTGGCAGTTGTCCCATCTAAAAATTTAAAGCTACTTATATTCCCTTCAATTAATACTGCGTCACTATCCGAATATTTGACCTCTAAATTACTTCCACTGCCTTGTATAGATAGATCTGCCAAATTACTGGCCGTGAATTGGATCGTGTTATTTCCACTATAGTCAGTGACCTTGTCTATTCCATCCCCTTTGCTGAATTGATAAATATCGTCTCCTACTCCACCAAAGAGACGATCGTTTCCAGTCCCACTAGCGATTTGATCGGCTGAGTTTGTCCCTACAATCCATTCGCTATTTGCAGTAGAAATATTTAGACCGTTGCCCCCACTTGTAAATAAAACCTGCTTTTCAACCCCATCACTAAAAATCATGCGGGCTTTAGCAAGAGAATTAAAATTAAGTGAATAGTAAGTTCCTGAATAATTAGTGACGTATAAAACACTATTTATGTATTCAATTTGCCTAATATCATTTGAAGTAAAATTATTGAACTTTAGCCATAAACCATTTTGATCATTGCCATAAGTTACCATTCAAGTTTCCTTTTTTTTGTTATTGGAAAAGGAAATATTATTTAATTCTTCTTAATAGAAGAACCTCTTTTGGCGACAAAAATTACCATTTGACGACATATTTTTTATTTTTTTAAATTTTGCTAAAGATTAAATTTGAATAGAGTTTTAAAAATTTTTTATTTTTAATTATATATAACAGTTTTATAAATTTAAGATAATTACCTCTCAAACTTATTTAAAAATAATTCTTTTTGATACATTTAAAGAAAAATCCTGTCTTTTGGGTCACTGAACTCATCTTTTATTCCATTTAATATCCGTAAAAGACCAGCTCGTCACTGCTCTGGGCAACATCTTTATAGGTTTTATATTCAATGAGTTTATTGCTTAAAGTTCGTCAGAACGTTCCACAACTACAATCTATTAAAAAATCTCTTCAGACACGTGCTGGTCAAAAAATACCTCACATGCTGATCAATGCATCAGATCTATTTTTCCGAGGCCCTCAAATTGCCTTGTCAGGAAAAACACCTTTTGATGTGATTTACAACCATGAAATTATTAGCTTACGCCATTATAGAAATGAGACTGACACATCTACACCTAAACACCGCGTACCGTTAGTAATCGTTCCACCGCTAGCAGTGAACATGCTCATTTATGATTTGTTTCCTACGCGTAGTTTTGTACGCTATTTTTTAGCGCAAGGTTTTGATGTCTATTTAATCGACTGGGGTATCCCAACTCGGCACCAAGCAAAATATAACTTCGGCACTTACATTAAAGTTTTTATGCCTGAGATGTTAAAGCAAGTTCGTGCCCACAGTGGTCAACAACAGCTTTCTTTACATGGTTGGAGTTTAGGCGGTGCACTTTCACTCTGCTATACCGCATTGTTTAAAGATAAAGATATTAAAAATCTGATTATTCTTGCTTCCCCTATCGACACACATAAAGCGGGTTATATGGGGAAACTCTACGGTAGTCTTACCAAACCTGCCGAATGGGTTCGTAACCATACGCCGTTTCGTATTCGCCATCATGTACCAAGTGAAGCATTTCATATCCACGGCTGGCAAAATACCCTTGGTTTCAAATTAACCGACCCAATTGGAAATCTGAAAACATATTGGGAACTTTTTAAAAATCTTGATAACCGAGAGTTTATTGTCGACCATGCAACTTCAAGTTCATTTATCGATAATATGCTAGCTTACCCAGGTGGAGTCATGCGCGATATTATTCTCCGCTTCTGGATTGATAATGAACTGTCTAAAGGCGTCGTTAAGTTTGGTGAGCTTACAGCCTATCTAAAAGATATTGAATGTTCAGTACTCGCAGTAGGTGGCAGCACAGATATTATCGTGACCGCTGAGGCTGTTAAGCCGCTTATAGATTTGATTAGTAGCGAAGACAAAACCTTTAAAGTTGTACCGGGTGGCCATATGGGTGTTGTTTCGGGTAGCCAAGCACCCACTACAGTCTGGCCAGAAATGAGTCAATGGTTAGTTGAGCGCTCAGATTAATCCATTAAAATATTAGCGAAAACCAGTCTAATCAACTTAGATTGGCTTTAATTCTCACTAAATTTTTAAAGTTTTGCACAAATCTTCTAGAACTACGTTGATCTCTTTTGTAACGTTCTAGAGGAAAAAGTTAAAAATTTATGGGTCAAAGATTATGGGTAACTGGGTGGATATTTCAAAAGATACCAATACTGGTATCGAAACAATCCGTGCCCATTTTACGGGTCATGCCTATGACCCTCATTGGCATTCAAGTTATTTAATTGGCGTAACCGAATCTGGTGTTCAGCAATTTCATTGTCGTAAAAAACAAATTAATAGTCATGCTGGACAAGTCTTTATGCTTGAACCAGAAGAAATTCATGATGGAAATGCCCCTGCCTCTGATGGGTTTATCTATCAAATGCTTTATCTGCACCCAGAATGGTTGAAACAACGTATTCAGGGCTTATTTCATAACAGTCCTGATCATTACGAGTTAGTCATTGATGCACCATTAAAGTCCGATGAGCAACTTGCAATTATTACGTCACAAGCATTTCAGTATTTGCATTATAAAGAAATGAATATTGTGAAAGACAATAGTCTGGACTTGCTTATTCAATATATTGCCCAAGGGAAATGGTTAAAAAGAGCTCAACAAACATCGTCTATGCATGGTCCTCGGGTCGCCCACCAAATCCGAGATATTCTGCATAACCATTTACTTGATGATATTGGATTAGAAGAGATTTCAAATATGATCGGCCTAGACCGATATCATATTCACCGTATTTTTAAAGCTGCCTTTCACTTGGCTCCTCACCAATATCTGATTCAACTCAGACTTACACGAGCAAGAGAGCTACTTTCCAGAAGCATCTCACCTGCACAAGTTGCTTCAGATTTATGTTTTACCGATCAAAGCCATTTGAGCCGCTGGTTTAAGCGTTGTTATGGTTTAACTCCCGCCGCCTATAGAAAAATCTGCACAAATCTTTAAGATTAATAGTTTAAATTAACTCATCTTATAGTTGCTCTTTAGTGAAGCCGATAAAATAAGAAATCTCACTATATTTTCATTAATTACGATTATTAATGTAATTATTCAAATAAACAAACTTCATAATTATAAATTCAAGTATTCATCACAATTGTTTTTTAATAACAATATTTTTTTATTAAAAAGAACTTAAAAGACCGATGTTACTTTTTGTTATTTATGTAAAGTTTGGCTTACTCCTTAAATCAATATAACCTTATGAAAAATATATATTTAATATAAAATAAGCTTTGTAAATTTTGCTTATTTTTTGAACAAATGTAGGTATTCTCTCACAACTATGTAAGCTAAAACTTACAATACAACTCATTGTTTTTCTTATAATTAATTTCAGTACATATAAGCACTCTTTCCTATTAAATAGAAAGCTTAATATTAATAAAGAGATCTGGAGAAAATGATAAAGTCATCTTTATTAATAGAAAAACTCTTAATAATAGAAAAAGAATCTCAAAAAATTAATATGTACTATCTTTCCTCTGGAAACAGAGGAAAGATAATTTTTTAATCATCAGATAGGGTATAGAAAATGTTTATTGCAAAAAATATATTTGTATATTTACTATCAATGTTAGCTTTATGCTTACTGATTATTCTTTTTAACTATATAGGAATGAACGAGACGATTAATCTCCTTCTCTCTTCCACGCTTTTTGGGATATTTATTACTTGGTATTTCAAAGGTAGTGGACTGTGCCTTGCTTTATTTGGCTTTTTTTATTGGGCAATGTTTGTCATTAGTCAAAGCCTAGAAGTGATATGGATGCTTGCAACTACAGTTATTGTATATTTAGTGATGACTAGAATACTACCTAAACTCAAGACCATCCATATCGGTGTAATAGCCAAATAGCTAAAATGGGTTCACACCCCGATTCACCATACCTACTCTCTTAACTGTCTTAATTTTGGTTTGCTCAGCAGTCACTAATTCTTTGATGAAAGCTTTTAAATTTTGCTCATCAAGACGAATCGGATTAAAAGTAGTTTCTCCCATTTTTAGAAAGAAAGATTCAATATTCGTATTGCGTTGCACATATTTCATTGACCATTTTTTAAAAGAGTTTTGTTCAATGGAATATGTGCACAACCATTTAACACTGTGGTGTCTTTCATCATTTGCAATTTTTTCAAATAATGTTTCAACTATCTCTTGTTCTCCTTCTAAACATTGAAAGAAAGCATTATCAGCATAATAGAGTACGCCACAAATTTGATTCAAATCATTGAAATCTCTAGCTTCTGTCAAAATATCACGTAGATCTTGCAACAAATCTTCATTTTTTTCGTTTCGTTGACTGGCATAACACAGGCGAACGTTCATTAGCAATTCCGTGAAATATAAAATTTCTTTATTTAAAGATTTTTTAATCTAACATACATCTGTTACTAATAATTTATATTTCATATATATTTTAAAGTTTACATTGAAATTAAATGAGTAATTACATGTGCTTATAATTAAATATTAATTTTTATATAAAAATAAAAAGCCCTCTTATTTAGGGCTTTAATGCTTTAAAAAACATCAATCAATTACTTTAAAGCCAAAATAAAAAAAAGCACTAAAAAGTGCTTTTTTTGTTTGCTGTATATTATTGTGGAATAATATTTACAGCATTTGGGCCTTTTTGCCCTTGAGTAACAGTAAACGTTACACGTTGACCTTCGTGCAAAGTTTTGAAACCTGAACCAGAAATTTCTTTGAAGTGAGCAAACACATCTGGACCATTATCTTGTTGAATGAAACCGAAACCTTTAGTTTCGTTAAACCACTTAACTGTACCACTTACTGTATTAGACATGATATATCCTACTGATTTCTAATATTTTAGAATCATTAAACAAATAATGACCCTATCATAACTTTGAAAAAAGAATAACAAATTGAGCTTAATATCTTAAAAAACGAAGGATTATGACTAAAACTACGATACTTAAAAGAAGATTTACTAACAAGACTTTTTTCTAGTTAACTAAATCATACAGGAAATAAATTTGTATTCAAGGCTTTTATTTAAATAATTTCCAAAACGTAACTTAAATAAATAGAAAACAATAGCTTAAAAAAATATTAAGAAATTCAGCATATTGTCTAAGTAAAGAATAATCTATTATTTAATATACAACCATGCAAAACAGAGATCGAAATATCTATTTATAAAATTACCTTAATCCCCAATAAAAATTTATCTCTAAAAATTATAGATAATAAAAAAACTCCTAAATAGGAGCTTCATCTTTTATTCAATGGCAGAGGATCAAGGACTCGAACCTTGACGAACGGTTTTGGAGACCGTCATGCTACCATTACATCAATCCTCTATATTCATGACTAAACCCATTAGATTTAATCATAAAAAAAGCAAGATCATTGTCTTGCTTCTTTCAATGGTGGGGGCGAAGAGACTCGAACTCTTACACCTTGCGGCGCTGGAACCTAAATCCAGTGCGTCTACCAATTTCGCCACGCCCCCATCTGGGACATTTATTTAAAATAAATGTGGCAGAGGATCAAGGACTCGAACCTTGACGAACGGTTTTGGAGACCGTCATGCTACCATTACACCAATCCTCTTCCAAGATCTAGATGACTTAACATCTACATCAACCTTAAGTTTCTAACTTAAAGTGGTGGGGGCGAAGAGACTCGAACTCTTACACCTTGCGGCGCTGGAACCTAAATCCAGTGCGTCTACCAATTTCGCC
>NZ_JAQNDD010000019.1:0-20993 GCF_028367635.1 Acinetobacter sp. P1(2023) | reverse complement strand
CCAACTTAATCACAAGTAACTGTTTTTCAACAAGTTTCTATCCGCATCACCGCCGATGGATGTGCATTATAGACCATTAAAAACCCTTTGCAACCCCTTTTTTAATATTAGTGCAACAACAGTTCGCTTTTTAATCAAAAATGATAAAAATAGTTATTTTTCATATAAACATGGCTGTAAAAGCATCAATTTATCTAAGATTTTTTCATCTTGATTCTTTTCTTGCCATCTAAGTGGCCGACAATCAATATATTCACAATATCCACCTTCACCTTGTAGACACTGTTCATTCCAGCTTAATTGATATTGAAAGCTTCCTACATATCCAGCTGCCAATCCAAACTTGTAGTCACCACGGCTTTGTGCATATAGTTCAAAAATTATTTTTCCATTTTTCTTACACTGCCAAGAAAATTCTCGTGGCAAATACATCTCTTTACCATTCGGTGTTTTAACTTTTGGATAAACCCGATGAATATGTAAATTTACATCTTCAGTAAAGCTTTCAACAGGTTTCCCAAATTCTTGTATTTCTAGTCTTGAGCATAAAATGATATTCCACTGATTTCTTATTTGTAGGAATGTAAGCTGTGTCGTCTCATTTAAATTAATAATTTGGCATGTATAGAAACATAAAGATAAGAACGGTAAATGCAGAGCCCTTGCGTGTTTAAATCGCCCCAATCCTTCAATTTGATATTTTTGCCCTTTATAAAAAATTTCTCCTTCACAAACACACAGTGTTGACCAATAGTCAGAAACGCCCCACTGTAATGCAGAGGCATTAGAAATATTCTCTGGGACTTGAATTAAAAGATCACAACCCATTTCGGGGTCTAAACGCTGAAGGCGAATCGTTGGAATTTGCCATTGAATCACATCTATTTTATCAAACTGATAGAGGGACGAATCAAACTGACATTGGCGACGAATAGAATATGTTTTTAAATGTCCCACGCTATGTTGGCTATTACTGACGAGTACAGTTGCAGTATCGATTGCCGAAGTTGTAATGCTGTGAGTGTTATAACAAAGAGGGATCCGCGGCTGTCCTACCAAACTAATGTAATTAAAATAACGAAGCGGGGTTGGTAAATTTGGAAGAACCAAGCCTTGATAAACAATTTTAAAAAAGCCACGAGAAGGTTGATAAACAACCCCCTCTTTAGCATTAAGGCCCAGCTGCTGTAATTGATTAATTTGACTTATCAACTTAGGCATACTGAACCTCTTCTATTTTATGTTTTTATTGTTTCATTACTCTTGCGTGCCAATAGAGTTGTAACAAAACCAGAGAGGGCATAGATAATCGAAACAGTCAAAATGCCCATTGGAATATTATAAGTGATTGCCGCAAAAATCAGTACTACTGGCAACATAACTACAAAAGGAACGCGTTTACGATCCATCTGCTTGAAAGAATAGTATTTAATATTGGAAATCATGAGTAATCCCACAACAACCATAAGAACGGCATTAATAGTTTTAATCGCAATATCACGTAAGTCAAAAATGAAAGGATAGTCGCGAGCCACCCAGACAAGTGAAATAATGATAATAGCAGCAAGTGGACTTGCTATGCCGATAAAATAACGCTTATCAACAACTCCAATTTGCACATTAAAACGTGCTAAACGGAAGGCTGCGCAGGCTGTATAAACAAAACAGCATGCTAATCCAATACGACCCAAATCATGCAAACTCCAGCTATACATCAGCATTGCAGGAGCCACACCAAAAGCCAACAAGTCCGATAGAGAATCATATTGTTCACCAAAAGCGCTTTGTGCACCAATCGCTCGAGCAACTCGACCATCTAAACCGTCAAGTAGCGCTGCAATAAAAATGGCATAGATCGCTTGGTTAAAATCCCCATTCATGCTTGCAATGATGGAATAGAAACCGGACAACAGAGCAGCGGTTGTAATTAAGTTAGGCCAAAGGTAAATACCTCGGCGCTTCACTTTTTGTCCTTCCGGATTATCTTCTTCTTCAACCACTTCAAATGTAATCCCATCAAATGAATGTTCATTATGAGTTAAATCTTGCTCTGGTTTAGGCGCATTTGTCATTATTTTCTATTCCAAACATGTGCATTGATTTAAGTTAACTGTTACTCACCTACTAACCAGCGAACAGCAGCATGACCACCAGTTTCTTGCATACGTAGATGTGGGAATAACCACTGTAGTGCTTGGTCTGCTTGTTCTGAGAACTGCCAAGGTGGGTTAATCACTAATAAACCACAACCATTTAGACCTACGGGGGTGTCATCTGGCCATACACAAATTTCACAAACTAACTGACGGCGAATACCCGTTTTAAACATTTTCTTTTCAAAACGTTCAATCATCGCTCGGTCTTTAATTGGATACCAAACTGCAAAAACGCCTGTTGGCCACTTCTTATAAGCTTGTTGTAAAAGTTCAACTAATTGCGGAAAGTCTTTACGTTCTAATTCGTAAGGAGGGTCGATCATAACCAGACCGCGCTTTTCTTTTGGCGGAATTACACCGAGCAAGCCTTCATATGCATCGCGTTCATGTAAACCTGCACGTTTATCACGAATGTTATGACGTAATTGCTGAAATACATCGCGCTGCATTTCAAATATAGTCGCTTTGTCGATTTCACGCATGCCTTGCAAAGCAAACCAAGGAGAACCAGGATAACTACCCTTTCCTTCCTCAGAACGTAATTGTTCAACCAATTTCAAATATTGCTGGATCGCTTCAGGTGCCTGACGCTTTTCCATGTCAGATAGTTGAACTAGACGATGAATGCCTGTGAGAAACTCTCCAGACTTTTGTGCAGGTGCCAGAGATAAATCATATTTGCCTGCCCCTCCATGCGTATCGATATAACGATAAGGTTTATCTTTAGCATTTAAACGGTTGAGCAGCTGTAGCAAAAGCACATGCTTCATAACATCTGCAAAGTTGCCCGCATGGAAATGGTGACGGTAATTCATGTTGACTTTAATTCCTCAATTCAACAAATAGTTTAACATGAAAAAAATATTCTTTCGTAAGGTTGTGATCATCTAAAATAGAGCTGCTTGATATTTTTACGATCTACCTGAGGTTATATGCACTCTCATTCGCTTCCTGATTCATGGAATTTGGATCAAATTTTAGATGATTTAAATACGCATGGCTTTGCCATTATAAATCAGGCCTATCCCGATCAATATCGCGCTCAGGTCGCTAATGAGTGCAGCCATCACATGGATGAATTTAGAGAAGCAGGTATTCAAAACGGCGTAGTTAGTAATATTCGTAGTGACCATATTCTTTGGATTAACGATCAGCTTCCTATTGCTCAGCAACATATTGAAACTTTAAGTTTATTTTCACAAAGTTTAAATCAAGCATTCTATTTAGGAATTAAAGAAGTTGAAGCTCATTTTGCTCGTTATAATTTGGGTGAATTCTATGCTTTACACCGAGACAATCCCCAACAAAAAAATGATCGTATGATGTCAACTGTCTATTACTTACATCCAGAATGGCAAGAAGATTGGGGTGGACAATTACGACTACAAGATAAAAATGAGAAATGGCATATTGTTAATCCTGAACCCAATCGCCTGGTAATATTTCAAAGTGATTTATTACATGAAGTATTAACCTCAAAACAACAAAGACTCTCTATTACAGCTTGGCTTCGTAGTGGAAATTCCATTTGGGTCTAAAGGTTACTCTTTAAATTTGCTAAATGAACCCGATATAAAAGCTATTGATTAGAAAAGGTGATGGCGTATGTCTATTGAAAGTAAAACAATTGTGAACCGAATTGGTGAAACAGACCAACTTTATTTGACTGAAAATACGCCTGAGCTTGCTTTGGAGCGTGCTGATTTACGCATGCAACTTGTAGTATTAAGTCGTGTTCGCCAAGAGCAACTTCATTTTTTACAAGAAGCTATTGTTCTGCTTGAACAAGCTCGTATGGAATATGAAGAAATGCCATTGAGCTTATATCTTAATTTGTCTTTATACTTAGCCAAAGCGTATATGCTTTATTTTGAATTAAATAAAGAAAAACGTTTTGCGTTAATTACTCAACAAATTTTGAAGCCATTAGCACATCACGAACATGCTGATATCTATTTCTTTTTGGCCTATGCTTCAGCAGCACGACAAGAGTCAGCACTAACACGACATTGGTTAACTAAATATTTATCAACGTCTACGTGTGATCTTGAACTACTTCATGGCCAACCTGTATTTGATCTTGTTCGTCATGAACCATGGTATAAAGATCAATTAAAAGTAAAAACACATTAAACCCTTAATGTAATAAAGCCTGTTTTACGTATTAAATGTAAAACAGGCTTTATTTTATGAACTTATTTTTTCACGCTGTCTTCATGTAACTGTTCATTCAGTTCATCAATCACCACAATCCACTCATCATCTTTTTCCCAATGACTTTTTAAAAAATCACTTTGCCCCTTTGACCAAAAAGAAGCTTCATGTAATTTTTGTTCGGCTGGCAATTGATGTGTCTTGATAAAATTTTCAATACTTGCTTCATCTGAGTCCAAACCCAGTTGATCAAATAAAAGCTCTAATGTAGGTTGCTGCTCAAACATTGTTATTCTCCTATAACTTCTTTTAAATCATCTATTAACTAATCTAACAATAAAACGTTTTTACTTGCATGATAGTGTCTATATTTTCTTGTTGCTTTTTGTGTTCCCTTTTCAGGATTCAATAAAAAAGCACCCTATAAAGAGTGCTTTTTTTAATTCATCAAGTTGATGAATTATTTTACCATGTCAGCAATTGCTGCACGTTCTTCTTCAAGCTCGTTTAGAGTGAAGTTGATACGCTCACGGCTGAATTCATCGATTTCTAAACCTTGAACGATTTTGTATTCACCGTTTTCAGTTGTAACAGGGAAACCGAACATAACGCCTTCAGGAATACCATAAGAACCATCAGATGGAATACCCATAGTTACCCATTTGCCGTTTGTACCAAGCGCCCAATCACGCATATGGTCAATTGCAGCATTAGCAGCAGAAGCAGCAGAAGACAAACCACGCGCTTCGATGATCGCAGCACCACGTTTACCAACAGTTGGAAGGAATACATCTTTGTTCCAAGCTGGATCGTTAATTTTGTCTTTTAAGCTTTCGCCATTTGCAGTTGCAAAACGGTAGTCAGCATACATTGTTGGAGAGTGGTTGCCCCAAACTGTTAAGTTTTCGATATCAGCAACTGCCACACCAGCTTTTTGAGCAACTTGAGTCAACGCACGGTTGTGGTCAAGACGCAACATCGCTGTGAAGTTTTTCGCTGGAAGATCTGGAGCAGATTTCATTGCGATGTAAGCGTTAGTGTTTGCAGGGTTACCTACAACTAATACTTTAACGTTACGGCTAGCAACTTCGTTTAATGCTTGACCTTGACCGATGAAAATTTCACCGTTAACTTTTAACAAGTCAGCACGTTCCATACCAGGACCACGTGGACGAGAACCTACCAATAATGCGTAGTCAGCATCTTTAAATGCAACTTTCGGATCATCAGTCCCGATCATGCCAGCCAATAAAGGGAAAGCACAGTCATCAAGTTCCATCATTACGCCTTTAAGCGCTTGTTGTGCTTTTTCAACTGGAACTTCAAGCAATTGCAAAATAACAGGTTGATCTTTACCTAACATTTCACCGCTTGCGATACGGAATAATAAGCTGTAACCAATTTGACCTGCAGCGCCAGTCACGGCAACACGAACGGGTTGCTTCATGTAATTGTCTCCAATGAGTGTCCTTAATCGGGCTAAATAGGAATTCCATCTAACCAAATCATCATAAACGGCAAAGATTGTACTCTAAAGATTTGGCAGATGCATGTAAAAGCGACTCATTTTCACCAAAAGTCTGATAGAAAATACAAATTAACCTTTATAAATAGATTCAATGTATGGCGAGCATTTTCTTACGAAATGTTCACTATCTTTAGTAACTACCTTTAATCATGATTTCACCAGGGCAATTCGATACCACATGATTTGCACATTGTTTATATTGGCCTTTTACCGTGTAACAAACTTTCACTTCTGTTAAGACCACATCTGAACGCGATAACTGGCAACTAAAACGGATACCATTTTGAGGTAAGCTTGGATTAAGACGAGTAAACTGCTGTCTTAATGCTGATTGCTGTATTTCAACATTTGTTGAACTTGTAAGACTAGCCGGGATTTTTAAACGTTCAGCAAAATTAATAACTGTACGGAAATATTGGCTTGCATTCATAGGAACGCACCCCCCTACACTTTTCCATAGCTGCACACGAGCATTATTATCAGGCATAACCCGAGCTACGACTTTAGCTTGTAATGGAGAGAGGGCTGCTGAACTTTCTGTTGAACAATCAGTTTTTGTGGTTTCCGGCATAAGACCTGTAATTGTCAGTGAATAGCCTTCAAGACATTTACGTTGTTTTTGTTTAGAGGGATCTAATGCGCATGCAGCTGGTGTCATTTGCACATGCATAACATACCCCTGTAAATTAACAGGTTCGGCATGTAAAACGGAACTCATCAACCCTACTCCCGCACAGATGAGCCACCATGCAAGTTGTAAAACTGAACGAAGCTCCAAATATCTATATTTCATTTAATTAAAACTTGAATATGCCAATTAAAAGAAGATCCATCATCAACCACCTTAAAGTTAAGGCGACGTACGCATTGGAATGACTTTCATACGCTGCGATAACGACTGGGCGCCTTGACCCAATATTACGCCGTAATGTGTTGCATTCGTCATAACATGCTTGACATAGTCTCTGGTTTCTAACAATGGAATTGTCTCAGTATATTGGTCAGCCGAAATTGATTGATAGTCCGGTTGCCAACGTCTAGCCCGATTAGGTCCCGCATTATAACCTGCAGTTGCCAAAACAGGGTTGTTGCTTAATTGTCCCTGAATCATCGACAAATAAAATGTTCCATATCGAATATTGGTATTCATTTCATTTAATGCAGCAGGATTATAAGTTTCACCCATTTGTCGTGCAATCAACTTCGCTGTATCAGGCATAATTTGCATAAGACCGCCCGCCCCAACGTGAGAACGTGCAGAGGTGACAAACCGGCTTTCTTGACGCATTAAACCATAAGCCCATGCTGGATCAATTCCTGCATTGTAACTATGACTTACGACATTAGTCTTATGTGGGGTCACATAACGATACGTATCATTGTGCTTATTAGTTGTACGATCTGCTGCATAGATTGCACGGTCATACCATCCCATATCATGAGCACGCTTTGCCGCAGCTAAAAGTAAACCATCATCATGTTGAAGATAAGCTTGACGAACCGCCCAATTCCACTCACGGTTAGTGTAAGTTGGATTTGCATTAATACGTCTTAAAGTAAAAGCACGATTGAAGTGAATATTCTGATCTAAACGTCTTAAATCACTTGCTGTTGGTTGATCATCATAAGGTTGATGGTTATAACGTTCACCTAAGCGATCTTTTGCTAAAAGGTTATGATAGTCATCACCCGCCTGAGCTAATTTTCTATAAATTTGTTGTGCTGTTGCTTTAGAAGCACTATCACCACGCTGCTCTGTCGCACGAGCAAGCCAATATTGCCAGCGGTCTTCTTGTTTTTGGGTCACGGTCATACTATCAATCGCACGAATTAAGCTTTCCCACGCGCCAAAACGGATTGACTGACGTGCATAAATTTCAGCTTCTTCCGGACTTAATGGATAACCATAACTTGCATCAAAGTATTGAAGAACTTCACGATTAAAATTATTTTTCATCACCGTCGTGCCACCAATATAGGCTACCGTACGATATAAATATTTTTGTACATTTTGTGGCGTGCCTTGGGCGACACGCTGCACATTTGAAAAAGCATTACTCAAGTCATTATTAGCTAAACGCCCTAAAGCAAAAATCAAATAAGCATAATCTGCATCATTGGCCTTAGGTGCACTCCATAAATAGTTAAGCGGATTAGCCTGAATTTGGTTAAGCTGGGCCAAAGAAAGATTCAAACCCAAAGTCTGTGCTGTCGCGAGCGCTTGTCCCGACAAACCTGCACGCAACTGTACCCATAGACGCTGTTGTTTATCTTGTGCACTCATTAAAGGACTAGATAACATCATGCGACCTAAGCCTACACAAGATTCCGGTTGTGATTCAGTTGCTAGCCAAACATCTTTATATTCAGCAAAAACTAAAGCATCGCCGCTTTTCGCCCGCACTTGTGCTAAAGCACAATTTTCGGCTTGGTCAGGATTGGTAACATAAGATAAGACAGGTTGTGCAGATGCAAAGTCAGCTTGTTTAACTTTTTCTTCAACATAATCAGCTGCTAATTTTTCAGCCATTGCTGATTGTGGATAGCGTTGAGCAAAGCTTACGATAGAGGCAGTGGGTTGAAAGCCAAGGTTGGTATTGAGTTTCCAATACTCTGGATAATATCCCAATACATCATTTTGCATTGCAAGCTGATATTGGTCTAATAACGCAGTATTACCACTATTTGCAGCATTTAAGGCATCATTGAACTGCTCTTCGGCAGCATAAGTAAATGAACAACCAAGTAAACACATAGCTCCTAACCAGCTACGATGCATATATTTATTTTTCATTACACGACTATGTATTGATGAGCTCTTTCTACTTGGTCTCATAAATGTGCTAAACCTTGACTATTCACCTTCAACGCATAGTTTAATTATTCTTCGTGCTTTCTTTTGTTGTGTTATGTAACTCTATGATTCAACATCATTAAAATTCACCTAATTTACTTCACAAAAACCTTGTCATGTTCTGAAAGTTTACTGTTATCGGTTCAGCTCAAATACTGCTATAATAAATGGTTTGACCCATTTTGGGCCAATTTATTCTTTTTAGATCGATCTGTTAGGAGCCTGCATGACGGTTCAAACCTTCATTCCCAATGGTGCCAAAGCTGCCTCAGAAAACACTGTTACCCAGCCAACGCACACCACTGATGTTTCAATAAAAAAACTTTATATTGAAACTCAAGGGTGTCAGATGAATGAGTATGACAGTCACCGTATGGCAGACCTTTTAGGGGACTCTCACGGCTACGTTTTAACGACCAACCCTAATGAAGCAGACATTCTGCTCATGAATACATGTTCTATTCGTGAAAAAGCGCAGGAAAAAGTATTTAGTGAATTAGGTCGCTGGCGTAAACTCAAAGACAAAAATCCTGACCTGGTAATTGGTGTGGGTGGATGTGTTGCCTCTCAAGAAGGTGACAATATTCAAAAACGTGCGCCTTACGTAGACATGATTTTTGGCCCACAAACATTACACCGTTTACCACAAATGCTTGATCAACATAATGCTCAAGTAGAAAAACCAAAAAAAGATAAAATCAAGCTGGTTGATATTTCTTTCCCAGATATTGAAAAGTTCGACTTTTTACCTGAACCACGTGTAGAAGGCTTTAAAGCATTCGTTTCTATTATGGAAGGCTGCTCTAAATATTGTTCTTTCTGTGTAGTTCCTTATACACGCGGTGAAGAAGTTTCTCGCCCATTAGATGATGTACTTGCTGAAATCGCGGGTCTTGCTGAAAAAGGTGTTCGTGAAATTTCACTCCTTGGTCAGAATGTAAATGGATATCGTGGTGAAACCTTTGAAGGTGGCATCTGTACCTTCCCTGAATTGTTACGACTCGTTGCAGAAATTCCGGGTATCGGCCGTTTACGTTATACAACATCTCATCCACTTGAGTTCTCTGATGAGTTAATTCAGTGCTATGAAGATTTACCTCAAATGGTGTCGCATTTACACTTGCCTGTTCAAAGTGGATCTAATGATGTTTTACAGGCAATGAAGCGAAATCATACGATTGATGTTTATATCGATAAGATTGCCAAGCTAAGAAAAATTCGTCCAGATATGCATTTATCGAGTGACTTCATTATTGGCTTCCCAGGTGAAACTGATGAAAACTTCGCTAAAACACTTCAATTTATCAAAGACTTAGATTTCGATCACTCGTATAGTTTTGTCTATTCAAAACGTCCGGGCACACCTGCATCGGACTTACCAGACACTACACCTGAGCACGTCAAAAAAGAGCGTTTAGCTCAAGTTCAAAAAGTAATTAAACAGTCTAGTATTGAAAAAACTGATGCAATGCTTGGCAAAATTGAACGCGTTCTTATTGAAAAAGTCTCAGACCAAGACCCTAATATTTTACTCGGTACAGCTGACAATACACGTCTAGTCACTTTTGTCGGTGATGCTGCTTGGGTTGGCCGTTTTGCAGAGATCGAGATTACTGAAATTAAAACTTTAAATTTAGTTTACGGTGAGCTCTTGAATCTTGAGCCTGACGTGGCGTAATGTAGAGGTATTCTAAAGTCTACTGAAAGGTTTTCTCTTGACTGCAGCGATTCGACGTACCGTAACATTTCCTGAAATTTCAATGGAACGTTTAAAGAGCATCTTGGGTGCCTATAATGGGCACCTTAAGCAAATTGAACAGCGTTTAGATGTCAAAATTACTCATCGTGGAGATGTTTTTCATATCGATGGTGAGATAGATGCTGTTGGGAGAGCCGAAGCATTATTGCAACGACTCTACGAAGAGTCTGAGGTATCCCAGCAAATCAGTGCCGATCTATTGCATCTGCTAATTCAATCTTCTCAAACTGAACGTAATTTCGAGTTAGTGGGAGAGGAAATGGATGAGCATGATGCACCAATGGATGTTTATTTCCAGACCCGAAAAGGCCGCATTAATCCACGTGGCGCCAATCAAAAACGCTATGTACAGCGTATTTTGCAAAGCGATATTTCTTTTGGGGTAGGCCCTGCTGGTACAGGTAAAACCTATTTAGCAGTTGCTGCCGCAGTAGATATGCTCGAACGTAACGAAATCCAGCGGATTTTACTTGTACGTCCTGCCGTGGAAGCTGGAGAAAAGCTCGGGTTCCTACCTGGTGATTTAACTCAGAAAATCGATCCATACCTACGCCCTCTTTACGATGCCCTCTACGAAATGCTCGGCTTTGAAAAAGTTGCCAAGTTAATCGAGCGTCAAGTGATTGAAGTTGCACCTCTTGCATATATGCGTGGTCGTACACTTAACCATTCGTTTGTAATTTTGGATGAAGCTCAAAACACAACACCTGAACAAATGAAAATGTTCTTGACCCGTTTAGGTTTTGGCTCTCGTGCAGTGATTACAGGTGATATTACCCAAGTAGATTTACCTCGAGGCCAACAATCTGGTTTGGCGCATGCACTACGTGTACTCGAGAACATTAAAGAAATTCATATTACCCGTTTCCATTCCCGTGACGTTGTACGTCATCAACTTGTTCAAAAAATTGTTGAAGCGTATGAAGGTTGGGATGGTGAACAACAGCGTCTTAATGCTGAAGCGCGTGCTGAACGTAAAGCACGTCAAGAGGCATTAGTTGCTGAAAACGATACAGCAGCAGACTTGCAACATCAGGATGCTTAAGGATTCATTTTGAAAATCAGTTTAAGTTTACAACAAGACTTTCAATCACCTGAGTTAGAGCTCAAACGAGCTCAACTCAAAAAAATTATTGAGACAACTTTACGCCACGTTGGTTATAAAGAAGATTGTGAAATTGGGGTTGCTTGCGTTGATCTGGATGAGAGCCAGCAACTCAATTTGCAGTACCGAGAAAAAGACAAACCAACTAATGTCTTATCTTTTCCAAGTGATATTCCTGAAGAAGTTTTACCAATGCTAGATGCCTTACCTCTAGGTGATTTGGTTATCTGCATTCCGGTGGTATTACAAGAGGCATTAGAGCAGAAAAAAACTGCCCAAAATCATTTTGCCCATCTATTAGTACATGGCGTTTTACATTTGCTCGGTTATGACCATGAAACTAGTGATGAAGATGCAGAAGAGATGGAAGGCTTAGAAATTGAAATTTTAGCAAAACTCAATATTGCAAACCCTTATCAGGAATAATGTGATCATTAGTAAAATGTGGATATCCTAAAAGTTATCCACATTTTACTAATTAGTGAACCTCAAATTCTGCTTCAGCTGGATCAAAGCGCCAAGTACGCACAATACGTAACTCCGAAATATCTTTCATATTGGCATCAAAATGTCCAAATGGTGCACCGCGACGTACTGAAGACTTAGCGGCTTCATCTAGTATTGAATACCCTGAGCTTTCAAGCAAACGTATTGCACGAATCCCACCTTGGGCATTCAAAATCACCATTAAACGGACTTCACCTCTTAGTTGTTGCTGTTTGGCTTCTTCCGGATAATAGCGGTTACCGTAAAGCTCCACTTTTTCACGAAACTTATCTAAATAAGCAGCCGAGGCATCTTTCTTTGCTTGAATTCCATCTACTGTCTTGATTTTTTGCTGACGGCTAAAATCTTGCCGACGTTGTAAATATTGTGCTTCAAGGCTGGCAACCATCGCAGCTTTTGCTTGAAATTGACTTTGTAATTGTTCTAATTCTTTTTTCCTCTGACTTGCATCAGCTTGTTTTTGCCAACTCAAAACCGTCATTAGAACTTTTTCTTCAAATTTAAGTTCTCTTTGTTGCTGAACCTTTTGCAAAGTTTCTAACTCTGCACTTCCAGTTGAAGCGTCACTAAGCATAGGGTTTGGAGTATCACTAGAAGTCCGGTGAGCCTCACGAAATGCACCTGAACCCTGCTGGTCTGATTGAGCCAAAAAATCTGCCTGATTAACTGGCTCATTGCTTGGTCGAATTGAAATTGCAATTTCTTTAGTAGATTGCTCTGACGGGCTAAGCATGGCAAAGTGAATAAGCAACACAAAAATATGCAGCAAGATTGCCAATATTGTTGCAGCAATAAAGATTCGGTCTTGCCACCAATAATGAAAATGTTCTATGGATCGACTTCTGGTGTTCAGCATAATCTTAAAAGCATATAAATGCCTTTTCCCCACGGTTTAATACCGAATAAAATGTAAAATAATATTCAAATTTGGATAAAAGTGTGATTCACTTCAAATAGAGAGTTTTATCCATTTTCATTTTGTCAAAATGTATCAATTAAATTTGTTACACTGCAATATCAAAACCCGTTTTTTATCATAATAAAGATTGTGTGGGCTCTTTAGTAAATTATCTTCTGGAAGTTCTTTTATGCAAACGCTATTTTCCTCTTTAGTCCGACGCCTTCAAAAAGTCTATAAAAAAGCAGAAGCATTCATTGAGGAAGAAAGAGATTTTACGTTATCGCAAACCTTTCTGAATGCAACTTTACAACGTTATGTCACCAATAATGTTGAATTTTTAGATGACCTACATGCTGATCTTTATCATGACTGGTTAAGGTTATATGCAACTATGCATGTAAAAGGCCTAGAGACGACGCTATCTGTTGATTTAAAACTAATTCAAATGGAATTTAATAAAGAACAACAGCTTTTAGTTTTTGAACAAATTAGTAATACACAAATTATTGAAGCAAAATATAAAAACTTTTGGCAAAAAATCGCCGTGAAAGCCGCAGTTTTTTACTACCATAAGATTTTGAAAAAAGATCCTTTAGGGATGATTCTTGAACGTTTTAATGTAGCAGAAGAACGTGATGAACTTATATTTCTTGATCTCAACCGCTGGTTTGGTAAAAAAGCCAGTATTATCGAGACATTAGGTAAAGTACATGTAAATTATGCACGGGTGCGTGAAGCTGAATTAGTCGTATTTGGAAATGTGAATTTAGCAGCACTACTATACCGTGATCAGGATGATGATTTTGAAGATGAATTAGAAGACTCTGAAATAACACCAATTCAGCAAAAAGATGCTTAAATGGATATAAATGAAAAATAACTCGCTGCCAAAAAAACACAAATAGATTACACATTTAGCATAAATCCTGATTTTTTCTCCATGATCAACAGGCATAATATGTTTAAGTTACAGATGCATCAGCACTAACTTTTTAGTCTGTACAAGGATACTTACTTATGGCAACAAAATTTCTGAAATCGTTTGGCATCGCAACAGGTATTTCAACAACTTTGCTTTTTGCAGGCTTCTCAAGTCATGCTCTTGCCATGAGCCCATTTCAGGCAAATTATCAGTTTACTTATAATAATAAAGGTATGGGTACAGCTACACGTGCTTTAAGCCAGCAAGGTAATAATTGGACTTATAATTTCACTGCAAAAGCAGGTGGAATTGCTTCTGCAAGTGAAACAAGTAAATTTAGTTTTGCTAATGGTAAAATTGGGTCTCAAAGTTTTAGCCGTACTAGCAAAATTTTGATTCACAACAACACTATGAGTATTAACTTTAATCCCAATAGTAAAACTATTTCGACTAAGAAAGACGATAAGGCCCGTTCATTTGCTTGGCAAGCAGGCGTTCTTGATGAGTTAAATGCAGAGTTACAACTGCGTGAAGATTTAAAAAATGGCTCACTTAAAACTTCTTACCCACTTGCAGATGCAAAAGAAGTTGAAAATCGTCGATTTGTAAAACAAGGCAACGAGAAAATTAAAACCTCTTATGGAACATTCGATACCATTAAAGTCGTTTTACAGCATAAAAAACCTGAACGTAGCACAATCTTTTGGTTAGCACCGAAATTAGATTATTTACCAGTTAAAGTAAGTCATATTGATGGTAAAACTTCTTATGGATTGTTATTAACAAGTTATTCAGGTAAGACGAATTAAAGCTTGCATTTTTTTGGATGCTTTTTAAAATACGCATTTGCTTTAAAAAGCATCCGTCTAGAGGATTCTCCCGTGCACGCACTAGAACAGAAAATCTTAACAGAAGGTATCGTTCTATCTGATCAAGTCTTGAAAGTCGACGCTTTCTTAAACCACCAAATTGATCCTGTACTCATGCAGCAGATTGGTAAAGAATTTGCCGCTCGCTTTAAAGATGCAGGGATTACCAAGATTATTACCATTGAAGCATCAGGTATTGCACCTGCAATCATGGCAGGTTTGGAACTTGGTGTACCTGTAATTTTCGCTCGAAAATATCAGTCATTGACTTTAAAAGATGACCTATATCGTTCTAAAGTATTTTCTTTTACTAAACAAACTGAAAGTACAATTGCGATTTCAAACAAGCATCTTCATTCAACTGATAAAGCATTAGTTATTGATGACTTCTTGGCGAATGGTCAAGCAGCATTAGGACTAATTGATTTAATTCACCAAGCAAATGCAGAAGTTGTGGGTGTCGGTATTGTGATTGAAAAATCATTCCAACCAGGTCGTGATTTATTGCTTGAAAAAGGCTACCGAGTTGAATCACTAGCACGTGTTCACTCTCTTACAGATGGTAAAGTTACCTTTGTAAAAGAATAAGATATACAAATAAAAAAAGAGCGGATAATCCGCTCTTTTTTTATTTAATTAAGGTGAAATAAGGAGCTTTTTAGTAACTTCACCTAAACGTCTGCCTTGAGCTTCACACAAAATCTTTTCGTCCTGACTTAAGTTCTGGTCATGGCGGGGACCACTTACATGACTAGCTCCATACGGCGTTCCACCTGTTTTCGTGTTAGATAACGCCGGAATTGCATTTGGTAATCCCATAACCATCATCCCGTGATGAAATAACGGCGGTAGCATAGTAAGTAAAGTACTCTCCTGCCCCCCATGCATTGATCCAGAAGAAGTAAAAACACAAGCTGGTTTATTGTGTAATGCCCCATTGAGCCAAAGACTCGTCGTTTGATCCCAAAAATATTTCATTTCACTTGCCATATTACCGAAGCGAGTTGGGGAACCTAACGCCAGCCCCGCGCAATTTGCTAGATCATCTAACGTACAGTAGATATCACCTTCTGCCGGAATACTTGGCTCAGCTGTCGTGACGACTGGAGCAATATTTGGAACAGTCCGAATTTTTACTGACATACCCGCAGACTCAACACCATTGGCAATTAAATGCGCCATTTCTTTAGTAGAACCATATTTACTGTAATAGAGTACAAGAATGTAAGGTTGCATCGGTTTCATAAATTTTGTTAAAAAGAACACTATACGGTATTTTTTATTTTTTTGGCGAAGCCAATCTTATGAAATTCTAGGAGCGATTGATCGTGTAGTACTGAAGGCAAGCTAGGTAACTTTCTCAAATCTATCAAATAAAAAGAGTAATCTTTTTGATTTCGCTTATACCTGATAAGAGAAATATGACTTCCTTCAAAAGATTATTGCTACAATTTTTTCTATAGCACATAGTAAACTTACAAAATGGCTTTCATTCTTTAAGTTATTATTTTGCTTTAACCTACTATTTAAGTTCTTAAGCTAATACTTTGCTAAGCTATCAATCGCCCAACATGATGACTAAAAAAATCGGGATAGACGACGTATGTTACAACGTTTTTTAGAGAAACTTCCTTTTTATAAAAAAACCTGGTTTCAGTTCGTTTTATATGTATTTAAGCGTTTTGAAGCTGATCGGTGCCGTGAACAAGCTGGTTCTCTCACCTATACAACACTATTTGCAGTTGTACCGATGCTAACGGTTTTTTTAGTAATTATTTCTTCAATCAAAGCGTTAGAACCTGCAAGACAACAGCTTCAACATTTAATTTATAGTAACTTTTTACCGAAGAGCACGATCGCATTTGATAAAGCACTAAATGCTTTTACAGAGAAGTCGAGTAACTTGACTGTAATTGGTGTGCTATTTTTATTCGTCACGACAGTTTTAATGCTGACCTCAATTGAAACAGTTTTTAATCGTATTTGGCGAGTAAAAGAAACGCGTAGTGGCATTATGGGCTTTATGCGCTACTGGACCATTATTTCGCTTGGCCCTATTATTTTAGGCAGTGCATTTGTTATTTCATCAACTGTTGCTTCGATGAACTTATTAAGCAATAACTTCACAGGTTATCAACTTGATGGCGCATTTCTACTCTGGCTAATTTCTTTTGCACTCACTATTTTGGGTTTCTTCATTTTATATTGGACCATTCCCAATCGCACCGTCCCAGTTTATGCAGCAGGAATTGCTGCTTGTTTAAGTGCAGTACTGTTTGAAATACTCAAAAATTTATTTAGCTTCGTGATGTCAAATTTCACTAGTTATGAAATTATTTATGGTGCATTTGCAGCCGTGCCAATTTTCCTTCTATGGATCTTTCTTTCATGGAATATTATTTTGCTAGGCGTAGAGGTGAGTTTTGCTTTAACTGCATTTCATTCGGGTAAAGAGCAAAAACGTCATCCTGTTTTAATGCTATTAGATATTCTTGAGCTGTTTTATAAAAAACAGAAACTTGGCGAAAGTGTAAGTGATAAAGAAGCTCTGGAAATTTTAGGTCGTGGAGAAATTGGCCGTTGGCCAGCCTATGTACTCTTACTTGAAGAGCAGAATTTAGTTAAACGCACTGATAAAGATGAATATGTGCTTGCCCGTAATTTAACCCAAGTTGACTTTTGGAGTTTTTTCACAGCTCTCCCATATCCTTTGCCACTACGCCAAGATGTTCAAAATGTACATGACGACGATGAATGGATGGAAAAAATTGGACCAGCTCTAGTCGAGTCTAATGATTACTTGGCTGCCAAACTTTCTATCCCTCTCTCAACAATTTTTGAAGAGAAATAGAAAATAAGATTATTTATTAATATAGAAGTATTCCTCATCTAGACAATAAAAAACCCTATTACTGAAAAATAGGGTTTTTATTGTCCATTTTAGGAATGGATTAGGCTTTTACAAAAGTTTTCCATACAAAATCTTGCGTTGCACCTTTTAATGTCATTTTCAACTGATCACCTACATTTAATGGTCCAACACCAGCAGGCGAACCAGTCATAATTACATCACCCGGTTCAAGTGAAAAGACTTGATTAATATCAGTTAACAGATCACCAATGCTAAACATTAACAGTGCAGTATTTCCATCTTGACGCAACTCATCGTTAATATGGAAAGTGAATTTGGTCTCTTGCCAATCTGTAATTTCGCTCACATCGACCCAGTCTGACAAAACACAGGCGCCATCAAAAGCTTTAGCACGCTCCCATGGATGACCTTTACCTTTTAGTTCATTCTGTAAATCACGCATTGTTAGATCAAGACCTAAAGACACTGCACCAATCGCTTTTAATGCTTTTTCAGGATCTGTTTCACCCTTTAAAGGCTGATCAATGCGCAAAACTAACTCGCACTCAAAATGACAACTGCCCCAAGCTGGATTCCATGAAATACCGTCATTTAAACCAATCAAGCTACTCGGTGGCTTAATAAATAATATTGGCCTATCAGGCATAGCATTATTTAATTCTTTGACATGATCGGCGTAACTTCTGCCCACGCAAACGATTTTTGAAGGACGTGTATTCATGAGGCTTCCTTTGTTGTTGCGGCTAATAATTCCAATAATTTATTTCTTAAATGTATTTTCAAATATAGTTTGATCTGCGACCTGTGAGAATGCTCGTTTTGGTACAATAATTACAGTTTTATTTTTTAGTTCAAGCATATAGGTCAACTTACCTTTAGCAAAGGTTTGCACATCTGCATATTGCATCACTTGCTTACGGCCATTGGCGTAAAGCTCAAAATAATCTTGATATAAGTCGATTCCCTGCTCGCTCTTTCCAAACTGGTAACGAACGAATTGACGCTTAAATAACATCGGTAAAAGCCAGTAACGCATGAGACCTTGCATCACTAGAAAAAACACACCTAACCCGACATAATATCGACCAACACCAGAGAGACCTAAATAAAATCCCCAAATAATAATTGCGATACTAATCGCAGGTGTTAGAAAACGGGTAATTTGCTTTTTCCCAAACGTCACTAATGAAAATCCATCTTGTGACTCTTCTAAATTAATAGTAACGTAAAGATAAAGCTATTTTTTGCTCGGTCATTGCACTGCATCAATACTCAATAAATCGAAACTATTAGAGCATATTCATTTCAGCTTTAAAATGAATCAAAAGCTATTTTTTATTTTGTTTAAAAGTGGAGCTTATTAATAGATTGGAAGAGCAGCTACGTTGCATATATAGAACGTAGATTCATATTTTTTGAGCTTATTTCAGTTTTTAAAATTTCTACAATAGGAACATCACCATCTTAGTGGAATGTCTCATGTCTTTTCTTGCAAAATTATTTGGCTTAAATCAAAAAGCGACTGTCTCAAAAGATGTGGTTATCCAAGCCACTCAAGAGAACCATCTTTCAAATGAAACTAACTTTTTAGAATTAATTAAAAAACGCCGTTCTATCTATTCGATTGGAAAAAACTTAGAACATACCCCTTCGGAAATTGAAGAATTGATTCAAGAAGCGGTCAAACATAGCCCATCAGCGTTCAACTCTCAATCTTCTCGCGTTGTGATTTTATTTAATCAGTCTCATGAAAACTTCTGGAATATTGTTTTAGATGTATTAAAAACGATTGTCCCTGCTGAAGCATTAGCCGGAACTGAGCAAAAAATTCAAAGCTTTGCAGCAGGTGCAGGTACAGTTTTATTTTTTGAAGATCAGGATGTAATTAAAGGTCTACAAGAACAATTTGAATTATATGCTGACAATTTCCCAGTGTGGTCTGAACATTCAACAGCAATTGCCCAATTTGCAGTATGGAGCGTACTGGCTGAGCAGGGTCTTGGAGCCTCTTTACAGCACTACAATCCAATTATTGATGAGAAAGTTAACACTACTTTTAACATCCCTACTCAGTGGAAATTAAGAGCTCAATTAGTATTTGGCTCAATTGAAGGCCAAGCAGGTGAAAAAGCATTTATTGAAGATGAAAGCCGTTTTAAAACATTTAGCTAATTTTTTTCAACTTCAAATCATTTAAAGCCGGTTGCCATGAGCACTGGCTTTAAAATTGAAATGATAAAAAACAGGCACAAAAAAACCGCTATATATAGCGGTTAATTCTTCAAGTGGTGCGCTCAGAGAGATTCGAACTCCCGACCCCTTAGTTCGTAGCCAAGTGCTCTATCCAGCTGAGCTATGAGCGCGTACTTGATGTTGCGCATTATACGCATTTTTCAAAGCTTAGGAAGCCTTTTTTCATCTTTCTGTCACCAAACGTCTAGTTCTTAGCCATCAAGCTAGTTTACATCAAATAGAGGCTAAAATTATTAGTGTTTTTCTCATTTAAGATATATTTGAAATATTTTTTTTCAAATAAATTTTATCGGCTTTTTGAGGCATTTGGCCATATACCCAGATGATAAAGGCTACTATTTTAGTCAACATTATAGAAATAATATATTTCTGGGCAAGCTTTAACATTATAAGCTTAATTAGAATCTATCGAGGATAATGCATCAAATGAGTGAAAATATGATTAAAAAATAATTAATGAAAAAAATATTATATAAAAAATATTATTATTTTTACGTCTAAATTAAAAAATTATTATTGCTTTAAATATTATTTAATATCAAAAAATGTGACTAAAAATACACATTGACAGCTTTTGAGATCTCACCAATACTAAATCGCAATTATTGAGATATATATCTCAATAATTAACTCGCGCAATAAATAATACTTACTTAAAAATACATAATTATATAGGAAATAGACTGAAATGTTCTTACTAAAAAATCTCGTTTCTTCGATATCAAAAGTTACTCAAGATTTGGGCAATATTATATCGGTGAATACTAATGTAACGGGCGGCTCTACTGTTGATGGTCACATATCAACTTCTGGCTTACTTTCAGACACTCTATCTACAGCAACAAATACACTTACAACGACCACAACTGGTCTTGTTTCTGATGCAGTGGGCACAGTTACAGGTAGTATTGGTTCTACAAGCCCTGTTGACACTGTAACCAATATTATTGGTGGTGTGACTGGCGGAATTAGTGGTGGCAATCCTCTTGAAACCGTAACTAATATTATCGGCGGTGTTACTGGTGGCATCGGTGGCGGTACATCTCCAATTTCACCTGTGATTGATGTCGTTCAAGGCGGTATTGATATTCTTCAGGGTGTAGAAAGCCTAAA
>NZ_JAQNDD010000018.1:0-25403 GCF_028367635.1 Acinetobacter sp. P1(2023) | reverse complement strand
GGCGTGATAGCTCAGTAGGTAGAGCAACGGATTGAAAATCCGTGTGTCCCCAGTTCGATCCTGGGTCTCGCCACCATATTCGAAAAAGCCCTATACATTAACGTATAGGGCTTTTTTCATGTCTATCTATTTTGCCCCAATACATCGTTAATTCACTTGTGTATAAATCCCATTTTATCCACAAGTATAGTTACTTATCCCCAAGCCCAAATGGGTTTTCTTAATAGCGAAAAAGACAGTGTGTACTTGGTGCCGTTAGTCGAGTGGATTATCGCTAATAAGTCGTTTTCCTAAACACACTGCTTCTACTTCGTCATAGCCAAGCTGTTCATAAAAGTTCAGTACATTTAAATTGTCTTTGCGGACAAGTAATTGTAGTTTTGGACAACCGCGGGCAATTAAGCGCTTTTCAAGCTGCTGAACGAGCGCTGTAGCGATTCCTAAGCGTTGTTGGTGGGGATGAACAGCTAAATAGTTAATCCAGCCTCTATGACCGTCGTAGCCGCCCATAAGCGTGCCAATCAGTTGCTCGTCTTTAATCGCAACCAAAAACAAATCATCCTGTTGTGAGACTTTCCTGAAAATATCGGTTTCAGGATTATTCCAAGGACGGGTCAGGCCACAGCTTTCCCATAAAATAACGACATCATCCAGATCTGCATTTGTAAATTGACGAATAATAAACATATGGATTTCTACTTTTTGTTTTGATGTGCTGAAAAGATAAAATAAAAATTAGGACTTGAGCAGTGTTTTATCAATAATTTAAACAAATAAAAAAGCACCCCCGAGGGAGTGCTTGAATTAAATCAGTGATTTAAGCTGATTTTGCAACTGGTTCTGCTTGAAGCATTTGACCTGTTTCTTCGAAGTTTGCATGCCAAGACAATGCTTCACGAAGTAAGTGAGGAGTATGTCCACCTTTAGCACATGCACGATCAAAGTAATCGTTTAATGCACCACGATAAAGTGGGTGTACACAGTTATCGATAATAGCGCGAGCACGCTCACGAGGTGCTAAACCACGTAAGTCTGCTAAACCTTGTTCTGTCACTAAAATATCAACATCATGTTCACTGTGGTCAACATGGCTTACCATTGGCACGATAGAAGAGATATCGCCGCCTTTAGCAATTGATTTGGTCACAAAGATTGCCAAGTGAGCATTACGAGCGAAGTCACCAGAACCGCCAATACCGTTCATCATTTTAGTACCGCATACATGAGTCGAGTTCACGTTGCCGTAAATATCAAACTCAAGCGCAGTGTTAATGCCGATAATACCTAAACGACGTACCAATTCAGGGTGGTTAGAAATTTCTTGTGGACGGAGCACTAATTTGTCTTTGTAAGCTTCGATATTACCAAAAACTTTTTCGCCACATTTTGCAGAAAGGGTAATTGAGCTACCAGAAGCAAATTTCATTTTGCCTGCATCAATGAGTTCAAAAGTACAGTCTTGTAGTACTTCTGAGTACATGATGAGGTCTTCAAAATCAGAATCTTTTAAACCAGTTAATACAGCGTTGGCAATAGAGCCAATCCCTGCTTGTAATGGACCAAGATTTTTTGGCAAACGGCCTTCTGCAACTTCTTTGTTAAAGAAAGCAATAAGGTGGTTTGCAATACCTTGAGTCTCATCATCTGGAGGAGTTACTGTTGATGGTGAGTCATGTGTATCGTTAAATACAATACCTACAATTTTTGCAGGATCGATTTGGATTGCTGTTGTACCAATACGCTCATCCACTTTAGTTAATGGAATTGGAGTACGTGTTGGACGGTAAGTCGGAATATAGATGTCGTGTAAACCTTCAAAGCTTTCGCTTAAAGAGGTGTTAATTTCAACAATAACTTTTTCGGCAAAAATAGCAAAGCTTGCAGAGTTACCAACTGAAGTTGTTGGAATGATGCCGCCATCTTCAGTAATCGCAATTGCCTCAATCACCGCAACATCTGGACGTTTAAGTTGCTGGTTACGCATTTGCTCAACAGTTTCTGATAAATGTTGATCGATAAACATAACTTCGCCGTTGTTAATCGCACGACGTAAAGTGTTGTCTACCTGAAATGGCATACGACGAGATAAAACACCTGCTTCCGTGAGTTGTTTGTCTAAGTCATTACCTAAGCTAGCACCCGTAATTAACGTGATTTTTAACGGATTTTTCTTTGCATGCTCTACAAGTGCTTGTGGAACAGCTTTAGCTTCACCGGCACGAGTAAAACCACTCATACCAACAGTCATTCCATTTTCGATGAATTGCGCAGCTTGTTCAGCACTGATGACCTTGTCATGAAGAGAAGCTAGGCGAATACGACTTAAAGACATTGGACATCCTCAATATTGTCAAAACATAGGGGATTTTAGCTATGAAAAATTGAAAAGTGCATAGGTGTTAGGCTAAGGTCTAATTTTGTAAATAAATGGCGGTATAAATTATATTTATGGGTTTTATTTGATTGATTTTTATTACTTTTATTTATCATTAAAACAAGGCTTTTAATTACTAATTGCTCAAATTAAAAGCGCTCACTTAAAGTTTGTTTTATTTTTTCTAATGGATTGGTTGTGGTATTTTCTTCAGTGCTTGGTTTTGGGATTGGTAAAGAAATAATAACCTCTAAACCCCCTTGTTCACGATTATGAATTTGAATCTCACCATGATGGATATCAACAATACGTTTAACAATTGCAAGCCCAAGACCACTACCTTGAATCGTTCTTGCTGAGTCTCCGCGAACAAAAGGTTGCATCAACTCTTCAATTTGATCTGCCGGAATACCTTCACCATGATCAGCAACGGTAATTAAAATATATTCATTTTCAACTTTTGCACTGAGCTCAATTGGTTCAGCACCGTATCGTTTTGCATTATTAATCAAGTTGGCAATCAATCTTTTTAAAGAAAGACTACGTGCCGGAATAATAGGCACATCCTGCATCTCGAATTGAATATCGAGAGGTTTAAATTGCACAACTAATTCTTGCAAAAGAATATTGATATTGGTGTCTTTCAATTCCTCATCCGAACCATCGCGCATATACGAAATGAACTGATTGAGAATTGCATCCATATCATCTACATCGTAGACCAAGCCTTCACGTAAAAACTCATCAGGCAGCATCTCTGCTGTTAAGCGTATGCGTGTAAGGGGGGTGCGTAAATCATGTGAAATACCCGCCAACATAATACGTCGTTCACGTTCAGTCTGATCGAGTGTATAGACCATGCGATTAAAGGCTTGGTTTACTTGACGAATTTCTAGTGGACCATGATTGGTATCAAGGTAAGGCGCTGTTCCAGATTTACTATATTCATTGGCAGCATTCTGCAAACGACGCAGAGGGCGGTTCATCTGTCTGACCAAAATCAAAATAATGATAGCCGACAGTAATGGAACACCCACAACCCAACCCACTAAAAGCTCAGGGCTGTAGTTGGCATAAGTTTTTAAAGGCTCACGAACCCAGTTTCCATGCATTTCAGGAGTTTGAATCCAAATGCGTGGGCTTGGTTTAAACTGGAAGTAGACGGTAACGTCTTTAGTCCCGATCTCATTTGCAAGTTTTTGTTCGACCTGATTGGTAAAAAACTCGGCAATAACCTTGTCTCGAACACTAGGATATTCTTTGGGGTTTGTAACGTATTCGATACCGACTCGATTACGTAACCAAGCATCAACATCTACTTCATTTTCACGATGAAAAATTCGTATATCAGGATTGTTGACAAGTTCAAGTTCAACAGCAAGGTAACGTGCATGTTGTTGAATTTCAGGTAAGTAAAGAGTGCGCCAAAAGAACCATAGCGACATAAATAAGCTAAAGAACACCACCAGCAGTACCAGGATAGTGGTACGCATGGCAGCAGAACGTGGTTTTATTTTGTCGAGAAAACGTTCCCATCGAGTCCGTTTACGTTCTGAATAGGTAACGTAATCAGTAAAGTTCTGTGGGGCGATTGGTTCTAAACTCACTCTATCTTATCTCAAGCTTATTCAGCACCATCTGGAACGAATACATAGCCTACACCCCATACAGTTTGGATGTAACGTGCACGTGCAGGGTTATCTTCAATTAAACGACGTAGGCGAGAGACTTGAACGTCAATTGAACGTTCCATTGCACCCCATTCACGGCCACGCGCTAAGTTCATAAGTTTATCGCGTGTTAATGGTTCACGTGGGTGTTGTACCAATGCTTTTAATACTGCAAATTCGCCAGTGGTTAAAGTAACGATTTGACCTTCGCGTGTCAGTGTACGAGTAGACAAGTCTAAAGACCATGGACCAAAGCTTACTACTTCAACTTGTTGGCTTGGGGCACCCGGAACTTCACGAACTTGACGACGTAATACTGCACGGATACGTGCTAAAAGCTCATTTGGATTAAATGGTTTTGGCAAGTAGTCATCTGCACCAGCTTCAAGACCGGCAATACGGTCTGAATCGCTACCGCGTGCTGTTAACATGATGATTGGCGTATCAATATTTGATTGGCGTAAACGACGGCAAATACTTAAACCATCTTCAACCGGTAACATAAAGTCGAGTACGATCAGTGAAAATAACTCACGTTGTAATAAACGGTCCATTTGTGAAGCATCATGGGCAGTTTTTACAACAAAGCCTTTATCTTCCAAAAAACGTTGCAAGAGGGTACGTAAACGCACATCGTCATCGACCACTAAAATACGTTCGACACGATCCGTTTCGTTGTGTACGGTTTCAGGATGTTCAGCAGGTACAACTAAACTCATGATGTACTCCCTTTTAAAGTCATAATTTATATATTATTGGGTCGGATAGGCTTATTGCCAACAAGCCCTCAGTATAATGCTGATGTTCTTGTTTAGACTATGTATCAATTTGCTCAAAATTACAATTTTCAAGGTGGTTTGAAACCAAAAAACAACATCTTAAGCCCATAATTTAGCAAAGACCGCTCAGAAAAAACAAATACTTAAATTTTCAATGATTTTATAATCACTCAAGACTAATAAAGCATTGTTTTAAATAATTTATTTAAAAAAATCTTAACACCCCTCTATAGGGTTCTTAATAGTTGAATTGAGCAAATAAGCAAATTCGATAAGAAATTACGAGAATAAAACAGTGATCAACCTCAATATTTCATCTTTTGGATGATGTATCAATATGATCATTTTCTCGTAAATTATATTAAATTTTTGTCACATTTATGACATAAGTCATACGTTTGTATTTTATAAAGATTAAAAGGCTGAGTTCAGTATTCATTTTTTCATACTTAAACCCCTGTTTTTTGTGCTCTAGTCGTCGAAAAAAGTATAAATATTCAGAGTCAATACAAAAAAACGTTTTGAATACGCAAACAAGTGTGGATTTTATGGGCTTGGTCTTTATAATCAGTGCTTTTAAACTTTATCCTTGTGGGATCAAACACGATGACTGACTTAGTTCAGCAGTTGGCAAGTGAACTTGCCGTACGTCCAAACCAAGTAGAAGCTGCCATCCGCTTAATTGATGAAGGTGCCAGTGTTCCATTCATTGCCCGTTACCGTAAAGAAGTAACACAAGGTTTAGATGATACGCAGTTACGCCAATTAGATACTCGTTTAGCGTATTTACGTGATTTATATGAGCGCCGTGAAAAGGTTATTCAGTCATTGCAAGAACAGAATAAATTGAGTGATGACTTGTTGGCGCGGGTGAATGCAGCCGAAACAAAAAATGCTTTAGAAGAAATTTATGCACCGTATCGTCCTAAGCGTACAAGTAAGTCTTTTAAAGCAAAAGAAGCAGGTCTAGGACCGATTGCTGAAAAAATTATTGCAGAACAAGTTGACCCGACAGAAGCATTGGTTGGTTTTAGTCATGAAGACTACCCAGATGTTGAAAGTCAGTTAGATGCGATTCAGCATATTCTAATTGATGACTGGGCACAAAATATTGCGCTGACTACAGAATTAAAAGCAACTTTTGCAAAAACTGCAGTTTTAAAAAGTACAGTTGCTTCTGAAGAAAAGAAAGAAGTCGGTAAAAAATTCCGTGATTACTTTGAATTTTCTGAAGGTTTAAACAAGCTGCCTTCACATCGTTTATTGGCGATGTTGCGTGGTCGTCAAGAAAATGTATTAGGTTTAAAAGTAGATGGTGAAGATGATGCACCATTGGCCCGTATCGAAACTGAATACAACCTTGAGCAAATTCAGCCGCAAGCACGTCAGGACTTCTTAAAGCAAACTGCTAAATTGTTCTGGTTGGGTAAAGTTCGCCCTCAAATCGAGCATTCATTGCTGACAGAGAAGCGTCTTACTGCCGAAGCAGAAGCAATGCAGGTATTTGCTGAAAATCTTCGTCATTTATTATTATCGGCACCAGCGGGTAGCCGTACTACTTTAGGTGTTGACCCTGGCATTCGTACCGGTGTGAAACTCGCAGTCGTGAGTGACTCAGGCGATGTACTTGCTCACAGCACGATTTATCCATTTGCGCCTAAAGAAGATAAAGAAGGTTCTATTGCTGAGCTTGCACGTTTATGCCGTGAATATAATGTAGAGCTTATTGCCATTGGTAACGGTACAGCTAGCCGTGAAACTGAAGCTGTCGTGGCTGAAATGATGGCTGCAAATACCGATCTTAAATTAACACGTGTGACTGTAAGTGAAGCGGGTGCATCTGTTTACTCTGCAAGTGAGCTTGCTGCGGCAGAACTTCCAGAGCTTGATGTTTCAATTCGTGGTGCAGTCTCGATTGCTCGCCGTTTACAAGACCCACTTGCTGAACTTGTTAAGATTGATCCGAAATCAATTGGTGTAGGTCAATATCAACACGATGTGAATCAAACCGGTTTGGCTAAAACACTTGATGCGGTAGTCGAAGACTGTGTGAACGCGGTTGGTGTTGATGTAAATACCGCTTCTCCAGCAATCTTGGCTTACATTGCAGGTTTGAATAAAGCCATTGCACAGCAAATTGTTGAATACCGCAAAGAGCATGGTCGTTTTGATAACCGTCAAGCTTTGAAAAGCGTGCCACGTTTAGGCGAGCGTACTTTTGAACAAGCAGCTGGTTTCTTGCGTATCCAAAATGGTTCTGAACCTTTAGATGCTTCTGCTGTTCACCCAGAAAGTTATGGTCTTGTTGAGAAAATTGTTGCAGCAAAAGCGACAACTGTGAAAGACATCATTGGTAATACTGAAATCATTCGCCAAGTAAAAGCTGATGAATTTGTTGATGACAAATTCGGTTTGCCAACCGTTCAAGACGTATTAGCTGAACTTGAAAAACCAGGCCGTGACCCACGTCCAGAGTTCCGTACTGCTAAATTCCGTGAAGATATCACTGAAGTGGGCCAATTAACTGAAGGTATGCAGCTTGAAGGCGTGATTACCAACGTCACAAACTTTGGTGCCTTTGTTGATATTGGTGTTCATCAAGATGGTTTAGTTCATATTTCTGAATTAGCGAATGAGTTTGTTTCTGATCCGCATAAAGTTGTAAAACCGGGCCAGATCGTACAAGTGCGTGTTATGCAGGTTGATGCTGAACGTAATCGCGTGAACTTAAGTATGCGTGCCGAAGGTTCTGCACCCGTAAAAGCTCAGCGTCCACCACGCCGTGAGCAAAATAACGAACAACGTTTTGAACGTAAGCCTCAAGGTAAACGTCCTCAACCACGTAAAGATCAAGCTGAACGTCCTCAGCGTAACAAGCAAGAAAAACCTCAAGAACAAAAGATTGGTGGTTTAGGTGCATTGTTATTGCAAGCAGGAATTAAAGGTTCTAAATAAGAGTCTTTAATATGATGAGAAGCCTCCAGTTTTTGGGGGCTTTTTTATTAGTGCATCATTATTTTTGAGAGATATCAAAGATCGGTTAAGAAAAAACGCAGTCCTAAAGATGAGGTGAATCTTAAGATCAACAAATCGTTGTTAAATACACAATTAAATACACAACGTTATAGCATAACTAAACTTTAATGAGATTCAGTTGTCCGACATCATCAACCCAGCCTTGAAGCATTTATTCTCTTTCAGGCTGTAATAGTACAACTTTGCTTATTTCTTTTTATTATAAATGGTTGTTTTATGTCGGTTTTAAACCTGAAAAATAGATTTCATTTAAAAGACCTCTTATCCGGAGTTGTCGTATTCCTCGTCGCATTACCGCTGTGCTTAGGTATCGCTTTAGCCTCAGGTGCTCCCATCATCTCTGGTATTATTGCAGGTATTGTCGGCGGCATTATTGTGGGTTTACTCAGTGGTTCCCACATTAGCGTTGCAGGCCCAGCGGCAGGGCTGACTGCGGTCATTCTTGTACAGTTAGAACAACTAGGCGGCAATTATGCCGCCTTTTTATTATGTATTATTTTTGCAGGTGTCCTACAAATTCTATTTGGATTATTCAAGTTAGGTTTTTTTGCAAACTTTATTCCAAATAATGTCATTTTAGGATTACTGGCTGCTATTGGTGTCATTCTAATTGCGACACAATTGCCTTACCTGTTCGGACTTTCTGATTTTTCATGGAAACAGGTTTGGACTTCAACACCAGACGCATTCCTTCAACGTTTTGATGGCGGAGCGGCACTGATTGGTTTGCTCAGTTTATTCCTAATTTTAGCGTGGGATAGTAGTCCGCTAAAAAAACTAACTTTACCTTCGGCTTTAATTGCAGTTGTGCTAGCAGCAGTTTTAAATTTTATTTTAGTGAGTATTGGCTCTGCATGGGCAGTGCAAATGGATAACCTCATTCAGTTACCGAATATCTTACAAGCACCCGAAGAAGTATTAATTTTTCCTGATTTTAGCTATTTAGCTGAGCCTATGATTTACACAGGTGCCATTACGCTCGCTGTTGTAGCATCTTTAGAAACATTATTGAATCTAGAAGCGGCAGACAAGATTGATCCTCAAAAACGTTCTTCTCCTCCTAACCGTGAACTCTGGGCACAAGGTACAGGTAACATCATTTCGGGCTTAATTGGTGGAATGCCTGTCACCTCAGTGATTGTGCGTAGTTCGGTGAATGCAAATACGGGTGCGCGTAGTAAATGCTCTACCATTATTCATGGGGTATTGTTGCTGCTAGCAGTTTTGTTCTTCGTGCCATTAATGAACATGATTCCTCTATCTGCATTGGCTGCGATCCTCATCCTGACAGGCTTTAAGCTTACCCATCCAAAATTATTTAAACAGCTTTATCAAAAAGGTTGGAAACAGTTCCTGCCTTTTATTATTACTTTAGTTGCAATTCTGCTAACCGATCTTTTAATGGGAATTTTAATTGGCCTATTCACCAGTAGTGCTTTTATTCTCTATGGTAATTTTAATAAAGGTATTCGTGTTTATAGAGAGAAGCGCTTACATGGCGTAGTGACTCGTATAGAACTTCCATCACAAGTAACCTTTCTTAATCGTTCTGCGCTTATTTCAGCATTGGAACATGTACATAAACACCAACAACTCATTATTGATGCGACTCAATGTGATTCGATTGATCCTGATATCTATCAAGTTATTCAAGATTATCAAAGTGAAACTGCTATTAAACGCCAAGTAAATCTTAAACTGGTCGGGTTCAAACAGCACTATCAAGACGTTGATGATGCCGTACTTGATATTGATATTAGTACACAAGATTTGCAACAAAAGCTGAGTCCTCAACAGGTGGTCAATTTACTGAAGGAAGGGAATGAACGTTTTGTAAAAAATGAACGACTTCAACGAGATATTTACCGACAAATTCGTGTGACTGCTGATGAAGGCCAACATCCGATTGCAGCAGTCCTTGGTTGTATGGACTCACGTGCCCCTACCGAAATGATCTTTGATGTGGGTATTGGTGATCTGTTTAGTTTACGAATTGCAGGTAATATTGCTGGACAAAAAGTATTGGGTTCACTTGAGTTTGCTTGTCAGGCTAAAGGTTCTAAAGTCATCGTTGTTTTAGGACATACCGATTGCGGTGCGGTGACGAGTGCATGTCAATTACGCTTAGAGCAAAAGCAAGTGTCTGATGTGAAGGAAATGCCACACATTCAATATGTGCTTGGGCCATTAATGCATTCGGTTGATAGCGTATATGACATTATGCAGCCACGTGAATTAGGTAATGCTTTTATCAGTCAAGTCACAGCAATGAATGTTCACTACAACATCCAGTATATTATTAATAACAGCAGTGTGCTTAAAGATATGGTGGATCGAGGTGAGATTGTAGTTGTGGGTGCAATTTACGATGTAAAAACAGGGCACGTTCAGTTTCTTGACTAATATGAACTTTCATTAAAAAAGCGCCTTAAATTAAGGCGCTTTTTTTATTATGTGATTAACTCAAAATTACCAGTGTTCACCTGGGAAAATGCGTGCATATGCTTTTTGTGCCCAGTTTAATTTCTCAGTTTTTTGACCTTTTGCTGCATCTGAACTTGGGAATAAACGGAAACCAATCGACATAAACATATTATTGATGCCTGGCGCTACAGAATAAGTCATTGAAGCTAAGCGACCTAAGTTAGTTGCCATACGTTTTGGACGTTTCACAATTGCATAAGCAATTAGGTCAGCAGCCTGCTCAGGTGAAAGTGTTGGTACATATTTATAAATTTTAGTTGGTGCAATCATTGGGGTACGAACCAATGGCATATAAATTGAAGTAATTGCAATTTTGTGTGCATGAACTTCGGCCGATAGACAGCGGCTAAATGCATCAAGAGCAGCTTTAGATGCGACATATGCAGAGAAGCGAGTTGCGTTTGCTAAAACACCAATCGAGCTAATATTAATAATTTGTCCGTCTTTACGCTGAATCATATGCGGCAAAATATTGAGAACTAGACGAACTGCACCAAAATAATTTAATTGCATTGTGCGTTCAAAATCATGAAAACGATCATAAGATTCATGTACGGCACGGCGAATAGAGCGACCTGCGTTATTAATTAAAATATCAATGTGATCAACAGTCGCTAAAATTTCTTTAGATACTTGGTCAATCATTTCCATATCGTTGAGATCACATGGAAAAATTGATGCCTTACCGCCACGGCTTTCAATATCTGCTTTCACTTCTTCCAAAGTTTCTTGAGTACGGGCAACCAATAAAACATGGGCACCAGCATCAGCAAGTTTATTTGAAATCGTTAATCCGATTCCACTCGAGGCGCCTGTCACTAAAATGACTTTATCTTGTACCTTTTCCTGGAACAGAGCTTCTAATTTTTTATTCACAGCATTTTACCTAAGTAGGGGCAGGGACTATTTATTCCGGTATGTAATTTTTATTTTTTACAACCGTAGGTTCATCCAGATGAACTCATAAATATTGTGCTTATCTTAATAGATGTTTAAAAATTGTCTAGTCTGTAAATATATGAAATTTAACAATTTATTTAGAGTAAAAACTCTAAAATACGATCTTAATCCATTAATTATTTTAGTCTTATAATAAATGAAAAAACAAAAAAGCCTCTATTTCCAGAGGCTTGTTGAATAGTTTAAAAGTTATACAGTTGAAAGTGCTTGTTCTAAATCGGCAATTAAGTCATCAATATGTTCAATTCCAATTGAAAGACGTACCATATCTTCACTTACACCAGCAGATTTAAGTTCTTGTTCATTGAGCTGGCGGTGAGTTGTGGTTGCAGGATGACACGCCAAACTTTTTGCATCACCAATATTGACCAGACGAGTAAATAGCTGAAGGGCATCGATGAATCGAGTACCCCCTTCACGCCCATCTTGCACGCCGAAAGATAAAATTGCAGAAGGTTTGCCTTGTACATATTTTTGAGCAAGTTGATGCTGTGGATGATCTTTTAAACCTGCATAGTTGACCCATTTTACTTTTGGATGAGTCTGTAAATATTCCGCAATTTTTTGGGCATTTTCAGTATGGCGTTCCATTCGCAGATTTAGAGTTTCTAGACCTTGTAAAATCAAGAAAACACTCAGCGGGCTAATAGCCGCGCCTGTATTCCGTAAAGGTACAACGCGAGCTCGGGCTATATAAGCAGCTTCACCTAATGCTTCGACATAATTAACCCCGTGATAACTTGGGTCAGGCGTATTCAAAACTTTAAAGCGTTCTGGATATTTACCCCAAGGGAATTTACCACTATCGACAATCGCGCCACCAATGCTATTACCGTGTCCACCAATATATTTGGTAAGAGAGTGAATAACGATATCGGCGCCATATTTAAATGGTTTTAATAAAGCAGGGGTGGCAACAGTATTGTCGACGATAACAGGTACACCATATTCATGTGCAATTTTTGAAATTGCTTCTAAATCGATAATATTTCCAAGCGGATTACCAATCGATTCAACAAAAACAAGTTTAGTTTTATCATCAATTAAATTACGTAAGCTTTCTGGTTGTTGGTAATCAAAAAAGCGAACTTCAATACCTTGTTTTGGTAATGTGTGGGCAAATAGATTGTACGTTCCGCCATATAAAGTTGAAACTGAGGCAATGTTGTCTCCTGCTTCCGTAATAGTTTGGATGGCATAGGTAATTGCTGCCATTCCAGAAGCCAAGGCTAACGCACCAATTCCACCTTCAAGTGCAGCCAGACGTTGTTCAAGTACAGCAGTGGTCGGGTTCATAATCCGGGTATAAATATTGCCCTGAACTTTTAAATCGAAAAGGTCGGCACCGTGCTGTGTATTATCAAATGCATAAGAAGTAGTCTGATAAATAGGGACCGCAACTGCTTTTGTTGTCGCTTCGGGTGAGTAGCCTGCGTGAATGGCTAAGGTTTCATCTTTATAAGTCATGATTACTTCATCTTCGTGAGTTAAATATTGAGCGAGTCTAGCTTAAAAGTTAAATAGAAAATTGCAGAAATTCTGGTTTGTTTTCTAATTTTAGGAATAAAGATAGAAAAATATACGCTGAAACGCTGTATAAATCTTATACATAAACATTTTGCAACTTATTGAAAAAGAAAATTGTTTGATAAATCCGTACGATGGAAATCATAACTTCAAGTTGTTGGGGTTTTCAGCGTATAATACGCGCGATTATTTATCGCTTATGCGATGTATTGGTTTTTCAATTGAGGAGTCCTGCGTGGCCCAATATATTTATACGATGAACCGAGTGTCTAAGATGGTTCCGCCAAAGCGCGAAATCTTAAAAGACATCTCTTTATCATTTTTCCCGGGTGCCAAAATTGGTGTACTCGGTTTGAACGGTGCAGGTAAATCTACCTTGCTTCGTATTATGGCTGGCGTAGATAAAGATTTCTCTGGTGAAGCTCGTGCACAACCTGGAATTAAAATCGGCTATTTAGAGCAAGAGCCGCCACTTGATCCAACTAAAGACGTTCGTGGTAACGTTGAAGATGGCGTACGTGAAGCCTTAGATGCTTTAGAACGTCTTGATCAGGTATTTGCAGAATATGCAGACCCGGATGCTGATTTTGATGCACTTGCGAAAGAGCAGGAAAAATTAGAATCAATTATCCATGCTTGGGATGCGCACAACCTAAACAACCAGCTTGAAATCGCGGCAGATGCCTTGAACCTTCCAGCTTGGGATGCAGACGTAACTAAGCTTTCAGGTGGTGAACGCCGTCGTGTAGCACTTTGCCGTTTATTGCTTTCAAAGCCAGACATGTTGCTTCTTGACGAACCGACGAACCATTTGGATGCAGAGTCTGTATCTTGGTTAGAACGCTTCTTGAAAGATTTCCCTGGCACAATCGTTGCGATTACGCATGACCGTTATTTCTTAGATAACGTGGCCGAGTGGATCTTGGAGCTTGACCGTGGACACGGTATTCCTTACCAAGGTAACTACTCTTCTTGGTTAGAACAGAAAAATGCTCGTTTAGAACAAGAGCAGAAACAAGAAGAATCTTTTGCTAAAGCATTGAAAAAAGAACTTGAATGGGTTCGTTCAAATGCGAAAGGTCAGCAAAAGAAAAACAAAGCGCGTATGGAGCGTTTTGAAGAGCTTAACTCTAAAGAATTCCAGCAACGTAATGAAACGTCTGAAATCTACATTCCACCTGGCCCTCGTTTGGGTAATAAAGTTGTGGAAGTGGAAGGTATCAGCAAATCATTTGACGGCCGCGTATTGTACGAAAACTTATCGTTTACTGTACCTCCAACAGCAATTGTAGGTATCGTTGGTCCAAACGGTGCGGGTAAAACGACTTTATTCCGTATGATGACTGGCGAACAGCAACCTGATACAGGTACTGTGACTTTAGGTGAGTCAGTTAAAGTGGCTTACGTAGGTCAGATTCGTGACACCCTGGACAATAACAAAACTGTTTGGGAAGAAGTATCTGGTGGTTTAGATATCTTGAAAGTGGGCGATTATGAAATTGCTTCACGTGCTTATATCGGCCGCTTTAACTTCAAAGGTCAAGATCAGCAAAAACGCGTAGGCGAATTGTCTGGTGGTGAGCGTAACCGTTTACAACTTGCGAAAATTTTACAGCAAGGCGCAAACGTTATCTTACTGGATGAGCCATCAAACGACTTGGATATTGAAACTTTACGTGCGCTTGAGGATGCAATTCTTGTGTTCCCAGGTACAGTAATGGTGGTCTCGCATGACCGTTGGTTCCTTGACCGTATCGCGACACACATCTTGTCGTTTGAAAATGAACAGCCAGAATTCTACACAGGTAACTATGCAGAATACGAAGCATATCGTCAGTCACGTTTAGGTGAAGACGCTGTTCAAAAACGTACTAAATACAAAAAAATTAGCGGATAATTTTTGCTAATTTAAAAAAAACCAGCCTACGGGCTGGTTTTTTATTTATGAAAAAGCCAATTTACTAAAGGCTTCCTGTAAGCAGCGATCTGCATCAGGATGTCCCTGACTTGCGGCTTTTTGTAACCACTTTTCAGCCTCACTATAATTTTTATCTAGACCAAATTGTCCATTTAGATAACCAATACCCAGTTTAAATGAAGCATCGGGGCTACCACGTAAAGCTGCGCGTAAATAACACCACATGGCATTTCGGTCATTAGGAGTTATATCTAACCAATTTTGCATACGTTCGTGATCTTGCTCGGCTAACTCTTCAAAGCGTAAACCTTGTTCAATCTCATCAACTGCTTGCGAATGCATATCAGCGGTTAAGTTTTCAAAAGCAAACAAGTGATTAAGCCCATGCTTGATTGATTTCATATTCATGATAGTTCTCCCTTGTTCCTCAATTTGATTGAATTGACTCACACTTTTAAGCTAGTCCCTTATATTGAAATATTATGTTTTTTTTTGTAAATATAATATAGCGCATTTGGATGAAAACAGATGAGGTTTTAGCTTACATAAAAGTTACATCTGTTTTTACGTATAGTGGAATTACTATGAGAATAGAGTATTCCCAGTTAAATCAAAAATTCTTTAAAACTAGAAAATAGTTTTTTATTTAATATAAGAAAATTTATAAATATCAAACAAAAGAAATTTTCTTAAACAAAAACCAGCCTATGGGCTGGTTTTTTATTTTAAGAGTGAATGAATTTATTTATTAAAGTCACCATGCAAATCTGACCAGATTAATGATGGGGCTACTGTAATTACGTCAAAGGTCATCGCTAGAGGATACAAAGCCATGCGTGTTACACGTTTAAACGGATGTTTCTTGGTTATTTCATCTTTTTGTTGTAGAGCGACTGGGTAGGGAGTTGGGAGCTGTTGTTGAATCTTTTGATTATCTGCTTTTTGATAAATCTTTCCTTTAAAGCGGATTATGGTGAAAGGATAGAAAACTTGTTTTTGATTTTCCATCGCCATAAATTGATTTTTAAAACCTAATGTATTTAAAAGTTCTTTTTGTTTTTCATCTATTTGATAAGTGGGAATATTATAACGAATCGTTATCTCGCCATGAAAATGAGTAGCATCATCCATTTCAAGTACAAGCGGTGATGGTGTCTTTAAGGTTCTCTGTTCTGCTGGAATACTTTTAATAATATTTAAAAGGTTTGAGCTACCGTCAGTCATTAAATAGTTATAGTCTTTCCCCACAAATACAAAACCTTCTTCTTGGTCATTTTTAACTGTTTGACCTAAGGCAATAATTTGATCATTTTTTAAAACGGTGGTTTTAATTTCAGTTGTTTCATTTGGTAAAGCGGCGGACAATAGATTCGTTGCACAGCCTGTTAGGCCAAGGCAAATGGTTAATATCGATATAGAAAAAAGCTTGTACATAATGATTACTCAAAAGAAATTATTTTTGTCTCGTATAATGTGAGACTCAGTTCTAAATTAAAAAATGGGGATTTATGAATCGAGGTTTTGTAATTTTATTACATGCCTACTGCCTGTTATAGTGGCTCTGTTCAACTTTTTACTTTAATGGTGCGCTTTTGCCACGTTCCGCCGTTTTTGTGTCTATCTTGTTTAGTTTGCTCATATTCCAAAGTTTATGGAATGTGGCGGCAGCATTTTGCATGCATGAAAATCAGGAAAAAGCATTACATCATTTTGGGCATCATACGGCTTTGAATGTATATCAGGCTTCACCTCATGCTCATAGTGAACAAAGCGATAAGGTAAAAACTTCTCATAAAGCACCTTTAAATTTGCAAGATCATCATGACCATTTACCCACATGTTTTCATGTGGTGATGACTGAAGTTGAAAAACAAGCTCAGGCGCCTGTAGTGCATGTACATGAGCTTTCGCAAATTTATCACTGGTCAAATTCTTATCAGTCTCCGCATCTCGGTGCACTAAAACCGCCTCCTGTTTTAACCCCGCTATAGGTGGGGTAGCCAAAAAAAGCCCACCGCATCTTATATTCATTGCGGGGCTAAAACATGTCTTTTATTTTTCAAAATCAGGTGAGCCTTGGTTGCTCATCACGTAATAACGTTAAGTTAACGTTAAAAAAAGCTGTAACGTTCTCAAGCCTGTCTATTGCCATGCTATTGGTTGGACAAGTAACGATGGCTCAGTCTGATATTCAACAAGAACCTTCTATCCAAAAAGCAGCGTTTACTTTTGAACAGGCACTGGCACAAGTTCAAAGCTATCAAAGTCAACAAGGCACTTGGCAAGCACAACAGCAAATGGCTGAGGCTAATTTAAAGCAAAGTCGTTTATGGGCTAATCCAAGTCTTTCTATTGAGCAAACAGGCTTCCAAAGTGATCAAGAAAAAGAACTTGCGATAGGTATTTCTCAGCCTTTAGATATTTTTGGGCAGCGTAAGGCCGCACAGCATTTAGCTAAAGTAGAAATGTCAAAGGTTGACTTGGCTGAACAACGTTATAAGGCTGAGCTTGAGTTAATAGTTAAATATTTCTGGTCACAAGTGGCCTTGCTTGAACTTGAAAAGTCTCTTGTTGGAGAACAGTTATCCGTCAGCCAAGAAAATTTGTTGGCATCGGAAAAGCGTTATCAAGCAGGCAGTATTGCACAAGTTGATGTAGATCGAGTGCGGATGTCTCACTTGGAAAATCAGCGTTTGTATCAACAGGTCGATTTAAAACTTCAAGTTACGAAACAACAGTTGGTGAACTTATGGGGAGGTGATTCAAGTCAGTTTCAGCTATTCCAAAGTCCAAATCAGTTGTGGGCGTTGGCGGCGAATGTAGAACCCAGCCAAGATGCGCAAAATAATTTATTAGAGCGTGCTTTCCAGCTAGATGCTCTTGCGCAGCAAGCCAATATTCAACAGCTTAAAGCAAAAGCAAGACCGCAACCTACTGTAACTTTGGGTGTTAATAACACTCGTTCTCCAGAACAGCGTACGGATAACCAAATTCGATTAGGGGTAGAAATTCCTTTAAATCTTTTTAATCGCCAGCAATACGGAATCAAGATTGCTCAGGCCAAGCAAGAGCTGTCTCAACGCCAGAAAAGCTTTTATCGACAGCAAAATAAAGCGGATATTGAAACTCTGATATCAGAGTTAAAAGGCTTACATATTCAGTTTAAACAACTGAATGAACAGCAAGTTCCTCTTGCTGTTCAGGTTCAGCAAAAAACATTGCAAGGTTTTCGTTTAGGTAAGTTCGCCGTTACAGATGTTCAGCAAGCCACCATGCAATTGCAAGACGTGCGCTTACGTAAAGTCGAGCTATTAAAACAGGCTTGGCAGAATTCAATTGAAATCCAAAGTTTGCGTCTTGGGTTAGAACCAGAACAGATCATGGCGAAAGATGCCTTAATGCAGCTCAATCAACGTGCTTGGCAACAAAGTCAAACATTCCCAACTCAGGCAGGAGAATAATAATGTCGACAAATTTAAAGAAAAATTCTCAATGGCTTTGGGTAGGGGTGATTGTTGCAATCACTGCACTATTAATTGGTTTGCTGGTTTTAAATTCAAAAAATAAATCTAATTCTTCTGAAGCATCGGAAGGTCACGGGCATGCTGAAGAAGAGGGGGAAGAACACCATGAAGAAGGTGAAAAACCACTGCTACTCACTGCTCAGCAAATGCAGGAACAAAATTTAAAAATTGAACAAGCTGAACTAGGTGAAGTTCCTCAACTTCAAACTTATCCAGCAAAATTGGTTGTGAATACTGACCGACAAGCCCATGTCTCGCCAAGTTTTAGTGGTCGTGTCGAAGCGGTATATGTTGAATTGGGGCAACAGGTTAAAAAAGGGCAGGCTCTCGCAAGCTTATTGGTTCCAGATTTGGTCGATCAACAAGCAAATTTGCAAATTGCCCAGTCTAATCTTGATTTAGCGCGTCAGGACTATGAACGCGAGCGTAGCTTATGGTCTCAAGGAATTTCTGCCAAACAAGATTATCAACGAGCTTATAACGCCTATCAACAAGCACAAATTCAAGTGAAAGCAGCTCGTTCTCGCTTAAGTGCTTTCGGGGCGGGTTCAGGCTCAGGAGGACGCTATACCTTAACAGCGCCAATTGCTGGGATGGTGAGTAACAAAGATATTGTGGTAGGTGAAAACGTACAGCTAGCAGACCAGCTTTTTATTATTAATCAGCTTGATCAATTGTGGCTGGAGTTTATTTTACCAAGCACCGCAAATCTGAATTTACAGCCAAATCAGCAGATTGAATTTAAATCTTTACAAACTGGGAATGCATTTAATGCTCAAGTTCAAAGTTTAACAACTGAAGCCGATGCTCAAACCGGTCGTTTACAGGTGCGTGCCAAGGTCTTGGCAAATAGTAGTGAATTGCGTCCAAACTTAATGGTTAATGTTGAGCTGAATTCTTCAGGCACAACGCAAAAAGTGACCCGTGTAAAAGCTCAGGCGATTCAACAAGTCGAAGGTAAAGACGTTATCTTTACCCCAAAAATGGTGAAAACAGGTTTTGAGTTTAAACCTGTCACTGTGCAGTTAGGGCAACGTTCTAAAGATGGCCAGTGGGTCGAAGTTGTAAAAGGTATTAATCCAAGCCAGCGCTATGTGGCAGAAGGTAGCTTCTTGCTGAAATCCGAACTGGAAAAGGGAGAGGCGGAGCATGGACATTAATAAACCTGAGCTACCCAAACCAGAAGGGCTATTTGATAGAGTTATTCAGTTTGCTATTCAAAATGCTATTTGGGTAATGCTCTTTGTACTGACTTGGATTGGAGTTGGGATCTGGAGCTATCAAAAGCTTCCTATTGATGCGGTTCCAGATATTACTAATACGCAAGTTCAAATTAATACTCAAGCCAATGGTTATACCGCTTTAGAGGTTGAACAGCGGATTACCTATCCTATTGAAAATGCGATGGCTGGAATTCCTAATCTGGAACAAACCCGCTCTATTTCACGTTATGGGCTTTCCCAAGTCACCATCATTTTTAAAGATGGAACCGATATTTATTGGGCAAGACAGCTGATTAACCAACGTTTACAAGAGGCAGACGGGCAACTGCCTGAATCAGTTGATGCAGTCATGTCTCCTGTTTCAACGGGGCTGGGTGAAATTTACCAATGGGTCGTGAAAGCAAAATCTGGTGCTAAGAAAGCAGATGGTACGGCCTATACCGCCATGGATTTACGTGAAATTCAGGACTGGATTGTGCGTCCTCAATTGCAGCGTGTGAAAGGCGTGGCCGAAATTAATAGTATTGGTGGCTACAATAAAACCTATATTGTGTCACCTGATTTAAAACGTTTGCAGCAGCTTCAGATTTCAATCAATGAATTTCAAACTGCGCTGCAAGAAAATAATGAAAATCGCGGTGCCGGCTTTATTGAAGAAAATGGAGAGCAACTTACTGTTCGTGTGCCAGGCATGTTAAGTAGTGTTGAAGATATTCAAAACATTACTGTGAGCACCAAAAATGGGTTACCCATTCGCGTGGCCGATGTGGCAAATGTTTCTATTGGGCATGATTTAAGAACAGGAGCTGCAACTTACAACGGTGAGGAAACGGTTCTTGGCATTGCCATGATGATGATGGGTGAAAATAGCCGTACCGTTGCTCAGGCGGTTGATACCAAAATTAAGGAAATTCAGCCTACATTACCTAAAGGTGTGGAAATCGAAACGGTTTATGACCGAACGAGCTTAGTAAACAAAGCAATTGCAACGGTGCAGAAGAACCTTGTAGAAGGCGCAATTCTGGTTATTGTGATTTTGTTTATTTTCCTAGGAAATTTTAGAGCTGCTTTAATCACAGCCTGTGTTATTCCACTTTCGATGTTATTTACCCTAACAGGTATGGCTGAACAAAACATTAGTGCCAACCTCATGAGCTTAGGAGCGCTTGATTTCGGGATTATTGTAGATGGTGCAGTTGTTATTGTAGAAAACTGTATTCGCCGTCTAGCAGAAGCACAGCATGCTTTACATCGACCCCTTACACGAGCGGAGCGATTCAAAGAAGTATTCCTTGCAGCAAAACAGGCTCGTCGACCACTTATTTTTGGGCAAATGATTATTTTAGTGGTCTATTTACCTATTTTTGCCCTATCTGATGTTGAAGCCAAAATGTTCCATCCAATGGCGATGACAGTGGTGATGGCATTATTGGGTGCCATGATTCTTTCTGTGACATTTGTACCTGCGGCAGTTGCTCTTTTTGTTACGGGTGAAGTGAAAGAAAAAGAAACACGTTGGATGCAGATTTTAAAGCAGAAATATCAAGATATCCTTGATCAGGCTTATCAACTTAAGATAGTGGTTGTTAGTTTTGCATTAAGTATTTTAGTGCTCACAGGTGTGTTAGCGACCCAAATGGGCAGTGAATTTGCACCGCAACTCAGTGAAGGTGATTTTGCCTTGCAGCAAATGCGTTCACCGAGTACTGGGCTCGAGCAATCACTGCGAATGCAGGAAAATACTGAAAAGCTCATTCTGAAAAACTTTCCAGAGGTGAAAGCTGTTTTTGCACGGACAGGAACGGCTGAGGTTGCAACTGATGTGATGCCGCCAAATATCTCTGATGCAGTTATTTTAATTAAACCGCACGATCAATGGCCAAACTCTAAAGAGACGCTAGCTGAGCTGCGTTCACGTATGGAAGCTTTTTTAGCGACATTACCGGGTAATAACAGTGAGTTCTCTCAACCGATCGAGCTGCGCTTTAATGAGCTAATTTCAGGGATCCGGAGTGATATTGGGGTCAAGATTTTTGGCGACGATATGCAAGTACTCAATGAGCAGGCTCAAGCACTTGCTCAGAAAGTACAAAAAATTTCAGGTGCTACTGCGGTTAAGGTAGAACAAACGAGTGGTTTACCGGTGCTGAGTGTTGAAATTAACCGACCTCTGGCTGCGCAATACGGATTATCTGCAAAAGCTATTCAAGATATTTTGGCGGCAAGTGTTGGTGGACAAAATGTTGGGCAGATTTTACAAGGCGATAGACGATTTGATTTTGAAATTCGCCTAGAAGACCAGCAACGTACCATCCAAAACTTAGCTCAACTTCCGATTCAGTTGCCAAATGGTGGTCTCATCCAGCTTCAAGATGTCGCAAAAGTTGAACGTACCTCAGGTTTAAATCAGGTGGGACGTGAAAATGGGAAGCGCCGTGTCATTATTACTGCGAACGTAGAAGGCCGTGACTTAGGGTCATTTGTTCAAGAGTTAAGAACAACACTCGCAAAAGAACAACTGCCAGCGGGTTATTGGTTGGAATATGGCGGTCAGTTTGAAAATTTAGCTTCAGCTGCTGCACGAATGAAAATAGTTGTTCCATTGGCGCTTGCTATGATTTTTATTCTGCTCATGGCTGTATTTCATAATGTGAAAGAAAGCTTACTGGTATTTAGCGGTGTGCCGTTTGCTTTGTCGGGTGGCCTGATTGCGCTTTGGTTAAGAGATATCCCGCTATCCATGTCGGCTGGTGTTGGGTTTATTGCCTTATCTGGTGTCGCTGTTTTGAATGGTTTGGTGATGCTGAGCTTTATTAAAGAGCTTAGAGAAAAATTTGATATTCAAACAGCCACATGGAATGGGGCGATCTTACGCTTAAGACCTGTACTCATGACCGCTTGTGTGGCTTCACTTGGTTTTATTCCGATGGCTTTGGCTACGGGAACTGGTGCAGAAGTTCAGCGGCCTTTGGCAACAGTGGTTATTGGTGGCATTATTTCATCTACGATATTAACTTTGGTTTTATTACCAGTCATTTATCGATGGATGAATGAGGCCAAGACGAAAAGTGTTGAGCATTCATAATGTCATCGATTTGAGATATCTTTTTTGATTACAAAATTTAAGTCGAAAAAGTGTTTGTAAGAGTTAAAGGTAAAGGTGTCTTCATCGTTACTTTTAACTCACCATAAAGATAAATAAAAAGGAGTCCGCAAAATGGGTGGACATCATGGTCATGATCATAGTCATGCTGTAGTGACTGAAGGTAATGCTAAAAAATTAACGATTGCCTTAGCACTTACCACGACATTTTTAATTGTTGAGGTGATTGCAGGTTTAATCACACAAAGTTTGGCATTGCTCTCTGACGCTGCGCATATGTTTACAGATGCCGCGGCTTTAGCAATTGCTTTGGTTGCCATTCAAATTTCTAAACGCCCTGCCGATAACAAACGTACTTTCGGTTATCAGCGCTTTGAAATTCTGGCCGCTTTATTTAATGCACTCATGCTTTTTGTAGTGGCAATTTATATTTTATATGAAGCTTATATCCGCTTCTCTAAGCCACCTGAAATTCAAAGCTTGGGAATGTTGATTGTCGCGTCCATTGGTTTGGTGATTAATCTCATCTCAATGAAAATTCTCATGTCGAGTGCCAATAACAGTTTAAATGTGAAGGGGGCTTATCTAGAAGTATTGAGTGATGCGCTAGGCTCGGTAGGGGTGATTATTGGGGCGCTTATCATTTACTTCACCAACTGGTATTGGATTGATACGCTTATTGCAGTCTTGATTGGTTTTTGGGTATTACCACGGACATGGGTTTTACTGAAACAGAGCATTAATATTTTGCTCGAAGGGGTGCCGGAAGAAGTCGATATTGAGAAGCTGCGTGCCGATCTACTTTCTTTAAATGGTGTGGAGAGTATTCACCAACTTAAAGTATGGGCAATTACTTCGAAAAATATTCATTTAACGGTGCATCTATTTGCGCCGCAAGCTGACCGTACCAAGTTATATCAAGATGCTGTTGAAATGCTTTCTCATGAACATGGTATTGGTGAAGTGACATTGCAAATTGAAGACGATGCCGAGATCAATTGCCAGCATATTAATCAACATGCTCCACATGAACATACTGACGAAAAGCACTCACATCAGCATTAAACTGATGTGAGTTATTCATTAGATTTCCCACTCGTTATTGCAGTCACGGCATTTCCAGTGCTTTTGTGACTGCATAAATGCTTGCATAGATAATTTGAAATCAGGCAAATCACGCCAGAACATAAAACCTGCCCCTACAGCTACAACAAAAGCAACTACTGTTGCGATTTGAAGAGAACTACCTGCACCATTGCCAAAAATCCACATAAAAATGCTAATCACTACTAAGAGCAAAAGCACAAAAATTGCAGGAATCAAGATAACCAGACTTTTAGGAACGACAGGTTTCGCGCTGTTAACGCCTTGGCTCACAGGCATAATTTTAACACTTTGACATTTAGGGCAACGATATTGCATGAGAACTCCACATTTAGTTTGAATCTATTCTAACGGAAATGTGCAGAAAGAAAAAAATTTGTAAGATATCGATGAGATGCTTTGAGTTAGCATAAAAATTACTTATGAATAAACAAAGAAATATAAAAACTGATGATTTATCCGTACACATAAAAATTAAAATAATATTGTAGAGCATGCTAATCTACAGAAAAATGAAGTGTGATGAGCACGATAAATGAGCTTAAATACTCGTAAATAGGATGTGAAATAAATATAAAAAGGAGAAAGGGACTTGGGTCAACAAGATGACAATAAGTCGCAGCCTACAACGACAGCATCGGTTTTAGCTACCCCAGATACCGCGAAACCGTCATTATCTCGTCGATTACTGCATAAGACATTGCAACATGCCCAAGATGCAGTTGGGTTTGCGAGTGACACAACACGTAATATTGCCGGGGTTGCTGATGCGGCTTTGGATGCACTTGATCAAGTCACTACTCAGACGAAACGTGGCGTTGTGGGCATGACAAATCTGGCAGCAGGCACTGTAAGAGATATGGTGTCTGAAACCAGTGAAACAGCACGCCAAGTCGCATTGATTATGGCGCGGACATTTTTGGGGAAAAGTACCTTAACTTTGTACTTACCTGAAATATTATTAAATAATCAAATCCGAAAGCGCATTGACCGCTCTGAAATTGATGATATTAAAATCAAATGTGGCAATGATAGTTTCCAAGTCGAGATTGATGGGCATTACCATCGTTTCATGTATCGTTTGAGTTTGGATTTTAAAGTATTGGAATGTCGTATTGGGCAGGAAAAATTCTTGCGCCTACGTCAAATGGATGAGAGTCTCGACGTCCAGATTCGCCATGGGGGAACCTTATCCAATTGGGCGGTACGCCGTATTGGTCGAGTAGGTTTTGAAGTCGTAAATATGTTGCCCATTCCATCACTCATTAATCATTTGATTGGCGATATTCCCGGAATCCAACGCGATGGCCACCGCATGTGGTTTATTGCTAGAGCAAGCAGGATTTATTGACTTTATTAATAATCGCTCATGGATGGTTGAAAAGCTTTTAAGTTTGACTGATTTTAGTATTTTACCGGGCTTGAATATTTTGAGAGAAAGTCGCGAGCTTGTGCAGCAACTGGTAGATCAGTTTGAAATTAGGGGGCTTCGAGTACAGTCGGGTCGTCTTGAAGTACAAGTAGGGATTGCAGGTTAGTAGAGCATATGAAAAGCTAATTATTGATTGGCTTTTTATTTTTAAGGCAAGAAAAAAGCCACTGACGTTATGCAGTGGCTTTTTAGAATTTGGCGTCCCTACGGGGATTCGAACCCCGGTTACCGCCGTGAAAGGGCGATGTCCTAGGCCTCTAGACGATAGG
>NZ_JAQNDD010000017.1:0-26755 GCF_028367635.1 Acinetobacter sp. P1(2023) | reverse complement strand
GGGGTTACCCATGTGAGAGTAAGTCATCGCCAGCTCATTATTCTAAACACCCCCACAATTAGTGGGGGTGTTTTTTTTATGCCTAGAAGATTTATTTGTGGGGAATTAAGTGGAAACTTAATTGCCAATTCTTCAGACATTAAAATTGATTCAAATTATAAAGAAATAAAGCTAATCTAAAATTATTTACCTAATTAGAAATTTAATATGCAATGGATCGTAGTTAAAACTTTCTCGTTTCCTTATGAGGCTCAAATTGCAAAGACTCAACTAGAAGCATTTGGAATTCCTGTTTATATTGAAAATGAGCATACAATTAATATGGAGTGGTTTTATTCTAATGCTTTAGGTGAAGTTCGTTTATTAGTTCTAGAGAGCTATGTTGATGAAGCGAAGTCATTTCTTGAAAAAGACTTTAGTGAAGAGCTTGACCAAAAGTTCGGGGAGAGTAAAGAATGTTGTCCTGAGTGTAGAAGCTTAGATCTAGAAGTTAATACTAAAGGAAAAAATCTGCTTTTATAGCGTTTATGTTTTTCGGTCTACCTTTATTTTCTTTTAGAAATGGTAATAGATGTAAGCGTTGTGGACACTTTTGGAATTAAATATATAGTAAAAGATTATTTATTATCTTAACTATGGAACCTAATGTAGAAATGTAGAGATATTGGATTTAGTTCTACTCTGCAATTAATGTTCGAGGCAGAGAAGCGCTAGATATTAAAGAAAGAAAATTAATTATTTCGATGGACGTTCAGTTTAAGAAATATAAGGATTTATTCCATGACAACAAAAAATCAGTTATCTCCAAAGCAAATAGAGGTTTTAATTGAATTATTAAAAGCTAGATTTGAAAAGAATTCACATCGCCATAAAGAAATTGAGTGGACAAATGTGCGAACAAAATTAATAAAGTCATCAGAAAAATTGTGGTCATTGCAAGAAATGGAGAATACTGGGGGAGAGCCAGACGTTGTAGCGTATAACCAGCAAAAAGATGAATATTTATTTGTAGATTGCTCTGCTGAAACACCCAAAGGTCGTAGAAGCCTTTGTTATGATCGTGAGGCCTTACAATCTAGAAAAGATCATCCTCCTAAAGGTAGTGCAATAGATGTAGCTCAGGAAATGGGAGTCGAACTCTTAACAGAAGAGCAGTATTATCAACTGCAACAGATTGAAGAGTTTGACCTTAAAACATCAAGTTGGATTGCAACCCCAGCGGAGATTCGTAAATTAGGCGGAGCGCTTTTTGCTGATCGTCGCTATGGTCGAGTCTTTATTTACCATAATGGAGCACAATCATATTATGCTGTCCGTGGTTTTCGCTGCTGCTTAAGAGTGTAAGTGTTTTGCTCAAATAAAAATAATTCTGTTTGATGTTTTATGCCAAGAAAATGGAGATTCTTGCAACTTTTGATTGAAGGCAAACATGACAAGATAGGCGCTGGATTTAAATAAAAACATCAGGACATTTCTAAACATGCAACTCAACCCAATTTACTATAATGAACAACACATTGCTTTTGCTGACAATGTTCGCCGATTTGTACAAAAAGAAATGGCACCTTTTGTGAATGAATGGGATGAGGCTGAGACATTTCCTAGAGAGCTTTATAGAAAGGCTGCTGAAATTGGCCTATTAGGGCTAGGTTTTTCTGAAGAATATGGTGGTATTCCTGATGCAGATCCATTCTATTCATTACTAGCTGGTATTGAAATGGCAAAGGCGGGTTCTGGGGGAGTACATACCTCACTTATGGTGCACACAATTGGCGCCCCTCCCATTCAGCACTTTGGAAGTGAGGAGTTAAAAGCTAGAGTCCTGCCAGGTATTATTTCTGGTGAAAAAATTTCTGCACTAGCAATTACAGAACCGGGTGGTGGTTCTGATGTAGCCGCATTACAAACTAAAGCCATTCGTGATGGTGATTATTATATTGTCTCTGGTGAGAAGACCTTTATTACGTCGGGAATTCGTGCAGATTACTATACAGTTGCAGTGCGTACAGATCCGACAAAAACAGGTGCTGAAGGTATTTCAATGTTGCTCGTTGATGCGCACAGTGCGGGGATCACTAAAACACCTTTGAAGAAAATGGGGTGGTGGGCTTCTGATACAGCTCATTTGCATTTTGATCAAGTACGAGTTCCTGCATCACATCTTCTTGGCAAAGAAAATGCTGGCTTTAAAGTCATTATGAATAACTTTAATATGGAGCGTTTTTTCTTAGGCGTGGTGGCTTATGGTTATGCTTTAGTCTGTTACGAAGAAGCTTTAGACTGGGCGCAGCAACGTAAAACTTTTGGTAAAAGATTAATTGATCATCAAGTGGTTCGTCATAAACTAGTAGATATGGCAACGCAATTGACCTCAACACGGGCATTGCTTGAAGAAACTGCGTGGAAAATGACTCAGCCGAAGTTACAAGGACCTGAGTTAGTGGCGCAAATTTCAATGCTTAAAAATGTTGCGACTCGTACTATGCAATTTTGTGCTGATGCAGCAGTACAAACGTTGGGAGGCATGGGATTTATGCGTGGGACTAAGTCTGAACGTATTTACCGTGAAGTGAAGGTCAATATGATTGGTGGTGGTGCCGAAGAAATTATGAAAGATTTAATTAGCAAACAGTTGGGTTATTGATCTTACAAGGTGGTCATTGAGCCACCTTTTTTTATTTCAAAGCCATTTCCCAAACCATTTCCGTTAACTCATCAATTTTAACTTTACCCTCAGATTTATACCAAGTTACGGTCCATGAAATCGCACCACCAACTAATCTTCGCCAAATAAAGGCATCATGTTTTATTTTGCCCTGAGTGCGCAACTTTTCAATAATATCTAGCCAGATTTGCTCATATTCATTACGCATTTTTAAAAGATAATTTTGTTTTTCTTTTGACAGAGCAAACCACTCATAAACCAAAACAGCCATGGCTGCACCCGTATCTCCGGTAATTGAAATGAGTTCAGCTTTAATCAGGGCACGTAATTGTTGTTCTGGATCGGTAGATTGAGCTGCTGCATCTTCTAAACGAGCAAGATTGTAAATAATGGTTTCTTCCATTACGTGAGCAAGGATGTCATCTTTACTTTTGAAGTGATGAAATAAGCTCCCTGATTGAATCCCAATAAATTGAGCAAGTTCGCGTACAGTGGTTTTGTCATAACCTTGTTTGTGAAATAGATAGGCAGCCCCATGTAATAAACGACCACGTGGGCTGTCATCAAAACAAGAGATATTTGGAATCTGTTCAATTGAAGTCGCAATCATACGAAAGCTAAATCCTTTATATAAAAATACTTAACGGAAAAATTTGCCAAATTTTCTTCTGTTTCCACTTAATAGTTAAGTTTGGCAGTTTTAGTCAGTTTCACAATAACATTTTGCTCTTTACAAACCAAGCGCTTGCTTGGTAATGTTGAGTGTAATTTTTAAACAAAATAATGAGAAATAAAATGGCAAGTGATCAGCAGGATGATAAGCGTGTCGTAAAAATAGGTTGTGCCTCAGGTTTTTGGGGAGATACCAATACTGCCGCTTTCCAATTAGTACATTTAGCTGATATTAATTATTTGGTTTTTGATTACTTATCAGAAATCACCATGTCGATTATGGCAAAAGCGAAAATGGTAGAGCCAAAACATGGCTATGCATTGGACTTTGTCAGTCGGGTGATGGCGCCTCTACTAAAAAAAATTGCAGAAAAAAAGATTAAGGTCATTAGTAATGCTGGTGGTGTTAATCCATTGGCATGTCGAGATGCTTTGCAAAAAATAATTAAAGAATATGGTCTAGATCTGAGGGTTGCCGTGGTTTTAGGTGATGATCTTTTACCGCAACATGAGCACCTCAAACAGCAAAATATTCGGGAAATGTTTAGCGGGGAAGCTTTGCCAGATCAGGTGGCGAGTAGTAATGCTTATTTAGGGGCGGTGGCTATTCGTGATGCTTTGAATTTAGGCGCAGATATTGTGATTAGTGGCCGCGTTGTTGATTCGGCAGTGGTTCTTGCACCTTTACTTCATGAATATCAATGGTCGCTCGATGATTATGACAAATTGGCGCAAGGTTCACTGGCTGGTCATGTGATTGAATGTGGTGCGCAATGTACGGGTGGTAACTTTACCGACTGGCAATTGGTGCAGGGCTTCGACAACATGGGCTTTCCAGTCGTTGAAGTGAGTGAAGATGGCTCATTTGTTGTGACTAAACCACAGGGGACAGGAGGTCTGGTATCTACGGCAACTGTTGCTGAGCAAATTGTTTATGAAATTGGTAATCCTCAAGCATATTTATTACCCGATGTAATTGCGGATTTTAGTCAGGTGCATTTAGAGCAAGTCGGGGAACATCGAGTTCGTGTGACAGGGGCAAAAGGACAAGCACCGACTGCGCAGTATAAAGTCAGTGCGACTTACCCAGATGGCTATCGGGTTTTAGTCAGTTTTTTAATTGCAGGTCGCGAAGCTCCACAAAAAGCACAAATCATTGCCGATGCGATTTTGAATAAATGTGAGCGGGTTTTAGCAATGCGCTCAGTGCCACCTTTTAGTGAAAAATCGGTTGAAATCTTAGGGATTGAAAGTACCTATGGTGCACATGCTCAGGCATTAAATAGTCGTGAAGTGGTCGTTAAAATCGCTGTAAAACACATGTTTAAAGAAGCCTGTATGTTCTTTGCTTCTGAAATTGCACAGGCCTCTACAGGCATGGCTCCAGCCTTGGCAGGAATTGTTGGAGGACGTCCAAAAGCGTCTCCAGTCATTAAGTTATTTTCATTTTTAATTGATAAAAATCAAGTTAATGTCGAAATCGATTTTGAAGGCAAACGTTATCCAGTTGAGGTTCTACAAAGAATTTCTACAGAGCAATTACCTACATTAACAGCAGGCGAAAATGCAGTTTATCAAGGAGATGAAATTGAAGTTCCTTTGATTGAAATTGCACATGCCCGCAGTGGTGATAAAGGTAATCATAGCAATATCGGTGTGATTGCGCGTAAAGCAGCATATTTACCGTGGATTCGTGCGGCACTGACTGAACAGGCGGTTGCAAGCTATATGCAGCATGTTTTGGATGCAGAGAAAGGGCAAGTGATTCGTTATGAGTTGCCGGGTTTAAATGCACTGAATTTTATGCTGGAAAATGCTTTAGGCGGTGGTGGGGTTGCAAGTTTGCGTATTGATCCACAAGGTAAAGCATTTGCACAGCAATTATTGGATATGCCTGTCAAAGTTCCGGCACAGCTTTTAGAAAAATAAAATGAATGGAAGAAACAAAAATGAGTTATCAATCAATTTTTAGACCAGATGCTTTCGCCAATAAAGTCATTATTGTGACAGGCGGTGGCTCAGGAATTGGCCGTTGTACTGCACATGAGCTCGCTGCGCTTGGTGCCCAAGTGGTGATTACAGGACGCAAAATTGAAAAATTGGAAAAGGTAAGCCAAGAAATTATAGAAGATGGTGGTTTAGTTCATTTCATTGTTTGTGATAACCGTGAAGAAGAACAAGTGAAAAATATGATTGCCGAAGTAATAGAGAAATTCGGCAAATTGGATGGTTTGGTGAACAATGCTGGCGGCCAGTTCCCCTCAGCTTTAGAGAATATCTCTGCAAATGGTTTTGACGCAGTTGTGCGTAATAACTTGCATGCGACTTTCTATTTGATGCGCGAAGCTTATAACCAATGGATGGCAAAACATGGCGGCAGTATTGTCAATATGACTGCCGATATGTGGGGTGGAATGCCGGGAATGGGACATTCTGGTGCTGCGCGTTCGGGAGTTGATAACCTAACCAAAACAGCATCGGTCGAATGGGGGAAATCTGGTGTACGTGTAAATGCGGTTGCACCAGGGTGGATTGTCTCATCTGGTATGGATAATTATAGCGGTGATTTTGCCAAAGTGATTATTCCAAGTCTTGCTGGCAATGTGCCGTTAAAACGTATGGGAACCGAGTCAGAAGTATCCTCGGCGATTTGTTATTTACTATCTGATGCTGCGGCTTTTGTGTCGGGTGTGACTTTGCGTATTGATGGCGCAGCATCACAAGGTACACGTATGTATCCACTAGGCGAAGCCACAAATAGTCAGTCTTATAATGGCTTCCACCGTGCATTTATTCCTGAAATTTTTAAAAAACAAACTGAGGAGGAATAACGATGACAATTCTTCCATCAGAGATTGCAGTAGGCAGTGAACAGTATCAAAACAATAAAGAAGTACTACTTGCTCAGTTGAATGAAGTACGTGCAATTCAGCAAAAAAGTATTGAAAAGTCATATGCTGCCAAACCGAAGTTCGATAAGAAAGGTAAGATTTTGCCGCATGAGCGTGTACGGTTGTTACTCGATGCCGATTCACCTTTTGTTGAGCTGTGTGGTTTGGTCGGTTACAACATGCATGATGATAAAGATGGTTCTGAAGCGGGTGGCGGCGTGATTGCTGGCATTGGTTTTGTCAGCGGTGTGCGTTGTCTCGTATCTGCAAGCAATAGCGCAATTAAAGGCGGAACCATGTCACCGATGGGTGTACAAAAAACTTTGCGTTTGCAAAAAATTGCATTAGAACAAAAGCTCCCGTTAATTACGCTGACTGAAAGTGGCGGCGCTAACTTAAATTATGCTGCGGAAGTATTTACCTATGGCGGCATGACTTTTGCCAATCAGGCACGTCTTTCTGCAGCAGGTATTCCACAACTTGCTGTGGTGCATGGTAATGCAACGGCAGGTGGTGCTTATCAACCCGGTCTTTCAGATTATGTCATTGCCGTGCGTAAGCAAACCGAGATGTTGCTTGCAGGTCCACCTTTACTTTTGGCTGCCACGGGCGAAGTGGCAACAGCCGAGGAATTAGGTGGGGCAGAAATGCATGCACAGATTGCTGGAACAGCAGAATACTTAGCTGAAAATGATGCTGATGGGATTCGGTTGGCACGTGAAATTTTTGAACACCTGAACTGGAAAGAGCAAATCAAGCCAGTTGAAACGACTTATAAAGAACCTCGTTACGATACCGAGGAACTGTTGGGTGTTATTCCAAGTGACCCTAAACAACCATTCAATATGAAAGAAGTGGTTGCTCGTATTATTGATGATTCGGATTTTCTAGAATTTAAACAGGAATATGATGATTTAACAGTATGTGGCTGGGCAAAAATTGGTGGCTTGCATATCGGTATTATTACTAATAATGGCCCGATTACACCTCAAGGGGCAGCGAAGGCAGCGCAGTTTATACATCTGTGTGAACAGACCAAGCGTCCATTATTATTTTTGCATAACACCACAGGTTTTATGGTAGGAACTGACGCAGAGCAAAACGGTATTATCAAACACGGCTCGAAATTGATTCAAGCGGTTGCCAATTGTACTGTACCTAAAATTTCAATCGTTGTGGCAGGGTCATATGGTGCTGGTAACTACGCAATGTGCGGTCGGAGTTTATCACCAGATTTTATTTTTGCTTGGCCGAATTCGCATGTTGCTGTAATGGGTTCTGCACAGGCTGGAAAGGTATTACGTATTGTGGCTGAAGGAAAGCAAAAAGCTTCAGGGCAGGAGCCTAATCCACAAATGCTCGATTTTCTTGAGCAAAGTACGGCGATGAAATTAGAGCAGCAATCTACCGCACTTTTCAATACAGCCATGCTACATGATGATGGCATTATTGACCCGCGAGACACTCGAAAATTATTAATTTTCCTTTTACAAACTATTTATGAAGCACAGCAAAGAGAGTTGAATCCAACTCGTTTTGGTGTATCTCGTTTTTAATCAACCTTTACCGCAATTAAAAAAATTAATAGGAATAACACCATGAAATTTACTGCCGAACATGAAGCATTGCGCCGTACAGCTCGTCAATTTGTTCAAAATGAGTTGAATCCACATATTCCAGAATGGGAGGCTGCGGGACGTTTCCCAATCCATGAAGTATTTAAGAAGATGGGTGATCTTGGTTTATTAGGAATTTGTAAGCCAGAAGAAAATGGCGGTTTAGCTCTAGACTATTCTTATAACCTTGTGGTTGCTGAAGAAATTGGGTATGCAGCTTGTGGTGGCGTGCCTTTGGCGATTGGTGTGCAAACCGATATGGCAACACCTGCTTTGGCCCGTTTTGGTAGTAAAGAATTACGTGATGAGTTTTTAACACCAGCGATTGCTGGGGAATATGTCGCATCGATTGCGGTATCTGAAGTGCATGCCGGTTCAGACGTTGCTGCTATTAAGACCACAGCTAAAAAAGATGGTGATGACTACGTTATTAACGGCAGCAAAATGTGGATTACCAACTCATTACAAGCTGACTTCTTTTGTCTTTTAGCCAACACGTCTGATGATAAACCCCACGTTAATAAGTCAATGATTATTGTGCCCGCAAAAACGAAAGGGATTAGTTTTTCAGAACCCCTTAATAAATTAGGGATGCGTTCAACGACCACAGCTCAAGTTTATTTGGACAATGTCCGTGTACCGCAGCGTAATTTGGTTGGCGTTGAAGGCATGGGCTTTATGATGCAAATGATGCAATTTCAAGAAGAGCGGTTATGGGCTTGCTAATGCTATTGGTGGTCTGGAAAATTTAATCCAGAAGACTATCGACTATACCAAAGAGCGTACCACGTTTGGTCAGCCACTCATCAATAACCAATATATTCATTTCCGTTTTGCTGAACTTATGACTGAAGTAGAAGCACTTAAAGCACTCACCTACCAAGCGTGTGAGCAGCATATTGCGGGTGAAGATGTGACCAAGCTGGCTTCTATGGCAAAACTAAAAGCAGGTCGTTTAAGCCGTGAAGTTGCCGATAGCTGTCTGCAGTATTGGGGCGGCAATGGCTTCATGTGGGATAACCCTGCATCACAACTGTATCGTGATGGTCGTTTAGGTTCAATTGGTGGCGGAGCAGATGAGATTATGCTAGGGATTATCTGTAAGTTGATGGACATCCTACCTAAAAAACAGAAATAAAAATAAGGAACCGACCATGACACTTTCAGCATCTCTACAAGTTTTAGATATAGATGACAGTATTCAATTAGAACAAGACGGCGGTATTTTATACCTTTGGTTAAATCGACCAGAGAGCCGCAATGCCATGAACCTGAATATGGTCAATGCCATTCAACAAGTCTTTAATGCCATTCGCGATGACCTTTCGATTCGTGCGGTCATCATCCGTGGTGAAGGTGGAACTTTTTGTGCAGGTGGTGACATTAAAGATATGGCTGCTTTACGTGTTGAGGCGGCCAATGTTGGTAGTCTACAACCTTATGCTGACTTTAATCGCCGTTTTGGCGCCATGCTTGAGCAAGTTGAAGCCGCACCGCAAACGGTTGTGGTGATTTTAGAAGGCGCGGTGTTAGGAGGTGGTTTTGGTCTAGCATGTGTTTCTGATGTTGCCATTAGCCGTGACAATGCTCAGTTTGGTTTACCTGAAACTGGGCTGGGTGTGATTCCTGCGCAAATTGCTCCTTTTGTAGTGAAACGTATTGGTCTAACTCAGGCTCGTCGATTAGCTTTATTAGGTATGCGCTTTGAAGGACATACGGCACTGAGTGTCGGTGTGATTCATCAAATTGCACATAATGAAATTGAACTCGAACAAGCTTTACAAGAAACGATTCAGCAAATTAAACGAGCGGCTCCTCAAGCCTCGCGTGTGACTAAAGCACTGTTACATCGAACACTTAAAGAACCTTTAAATGAATTGCTCGATGACGCAGCTCAGCAGTTTGCCCAAGCAGTTGGTGGAGCTGAAGGACAAGAAGGAACGATGGCTTTTATCCAGAAACGTTTGCCAAATTGGGCCGATGAGTCATAAGAGATAAGGATAAAAATAATGAAATTTTCAAAAGTACTGATTGCTAATCGTGGTGAAATTGCCGTTCGAGTCATGCAAACAGCCAAAGCAATGGGCTATCAAACTGTGGCGGTTTATTCCGATGCAGACCGTAACGCTCGGCATGTACAAGAAGCCGATGAAGCTGTTTACATTGGGGCATCTAAAGTATCCGAGTCTTATCTTTCCATTGCTAAAATTATCGAAGCCTGTAAAAAAACTGGGGCAGATGCTGTTCACCCCGGTTATGGTTTTTTGTCAGAAAACACTGATTTTGCTCAGGCATGTATCGATAACCAGATTACATTTATTGGGCCAACAGCTTCAGCAATTGAGCTAATGGGGAGTAAACGACTCTCAAAAATTGCCATGATTGAAGCAGGCGTCCCGTGTGTACCGGGTTATGAAGGTGATCGACAAGACCTTGAGTATTTAGCGAAACAAGCCGAGCAGATTGGCTTTCCGATTATGGTCAAAGCTTCAGCAGGTGGTGGTGGCCGCGGGATGCGTTTGGTACAGCAGTCATCCGAATTGATTGAGGCATTACAAACAGCACGTTCAGAGGCTGAAAATGCTTTTGGTTCAGGTGAGCTTATTTTAGAAAAAGCAGTGATTGCGCCGCGCCATGTCGAAATTCAGGTTTTTGGTGATACACACGGCAATTATGTCTATTTATTTGAACGTGATTGTTCAATTCAACGCCGTCACCAAAAGGTTGTTGAAGAAGCACCATGTCCAGTCATGACTTCTGAACTGCGTCAGAAAATGGGTGAGGCCGCTGTAGCGGCAGCTAAAGCATGTGCTTATGTCGGGGCAGGTACAGTTGAGTTTTTACTTGATGCATCAGGTACATTTTATTTTTTAGAAATGAATACCCGTTTGCAGGTAGAGCATCCTGTTACTGAACTGATTACAGGTTTAGACTTGGTTGAGTGGCAGTTGCGTGTAGCCAATGGCGAACAGTTACCCTTGCAACAACATGAGTTGACCTTAACTGGGCATGCAATTGAAGTGCGCCTGTATGCAGAAGATCCACGGCAAGATTTCTTACCACAAACAGGACAAGTTCTGCGTTGGCAGCCAGCAACTTTGCCAAATGTACGGATTGATCATGGGATGTTGGCAACTGATGAGGTTAGTCCGTTTTACGATCCGATGGTAGCAAAGGTGATCGTATATGGGAAAACCCGTGAGGATGCGATTCGCTTACTCGCTCGTGCTGTGGATAATTGTGTTTTGCTAGGTGTAAATAGCAATAAACAGTTTTTGGTCAATTTACTGCGACATCCAATAGTTGTTGCAGGAGATACTAATACTGCGTTCATTCAACGGCATTTTCAAAATGACAGCAGTCTACATAAGCAGGTTCTATCTTTAGAAACCTTTGCAATTGCTGCGGCATTATTTAGCCAAAGTAACGGTGCGGCAGTGTGGCAAACTGGCCTAGGTGTGCCATTACCATTAAAGCTTAAATATGATGATCAGCAAGTTCAATTGCAGCTTTCATTGCTAAATAATACGTTTACGGTACAGCTCTGCGATCAATCAGTATGTATTGAAGTGCTCGAAAGAACGGCAGAGCAATTAGTTTATTTAATGGATGGTGTATGTCGCCGTGTGCAATATGTACTGGATGATGATCAACTTTATTTAGATCGAGATAATGGTAATGTTGCAATTCGCAACGTAACTTATGCTGCCCCGGAAATAGTGGATGTGGCTGGTGATGGCAAAATTCGTGCTCCAATGGATGGCGCTGTAGTGAATATCTTGGTTGATAAAGGTGATCAAGTCGTGAAAGGTCAAACTTTACTAGTTCTTGAAGCCATGAAAATCCAACAACAGATTAAATCTGATGTTGATGGGGTGGTTGATGATGTTTTAGGTCAACAAGGGCAACAAGTAAAAAAACGGCAAATATTATTTACGATTCAAATCTAATAAAAAATGCCACCTTTTATGGGTGGCATTTAGCGGATTGTATAGGCAAATTCTTAAGCAATTAATTGTGTATAAGCACAGTACAAATAGCCCAAAATCGCTAAAGCAACTACAGGGGCAATAATCTTTGACCATGTAGGTACAGAAATTTCGACAACTTGTTCTTCAATATGCACGTCATCATGATGAGGTTGGGCTTGGTGAACCATTTGGTTGAACTCCTTCATTGTTGCATCCAATGATAGCTCTTCTTGTTCCACAGGTTTAGAACCAATTAATTCATTTAGATGGTTTGTTGACCAAACCCAATCTTCTGCTTGACCTGATAAATGCTCGATCTGACCTAAAATTAATTCTTTTAAGCCATTATGCCCAAAACCACCTGTCTCATCGAGCTGGTTAAGTTCTGCTAACTGCAAAGTTAAAATTTCAGAAATACTCTGTTCGAGTTCTGAATTTTTTAAAGTCGACTGATTATGTTTAGAAGTCGTTAAATGACGAGCAACTTCTTGAATATAAAGTGGATCTGAGGTTTTGATTTCTTGATAAATCTTATTGTCATTCTGACGCCATAAACTAATCAGTTTTCCAAGCGTAAGAACATTCACCTCATCAATCAGTTTATTTTTTTCATTAACTGGATATTGATTTAAAAGCTGAGGCTTTTGAATTTTTATCTGCTCAGCAAAGTATTGGACTAAATCAAATGCCATGCTTTCTTCCTCTAAATTTAATCTAAAATTCTTAACGTCGGTTTTTTCTTAGTCGATGTTGTTTCAGTTGCTTCTTGTACTTCTGACTCTACTGTATCTTCTATAGGCATTACATTGGCATATTCTTCAGGATCAAAGAATAAACCTTGTCCATTCTCACGTGCATAAATCCCTAGAACAGCTTGAATAGGAACATAAATATCTTTTGATGCTCCCCCAAAACGAGCTGAAAAGGTAATAGCTTCATTGGTAATAAGTAATTGATGAACAGCATGCGGCACGATATTTAAAACGATTTGTCCATCTTTAACAAATTGTTGTGGAACATCGGTATGTGGCTGTGTCGCATCAACTAATAGATAAGGCGTAAGTTGGTTATCACAAATCCATTCATAGATTGCACGAGCAAGATAAGGACGTGTAGGGGTTAAATCAATAGTTTGCTCAGACATATCACGCTATTCCATATTTAATAGTTCATTGTAACGGTTTTTCTCTTGAGGCGTCATCGATTTAGCAAAAGAAGGCCGTTCAAAGATACGTTTACAGTACAAAAATATAGGTCGACAGTGCTGTTTGGGTAAATCAATTCCCATGCTATTTAATCTTAAAAAGATAGGAGCAAGCATGCAGTCTAAGATTGTAAAATTCTCAGACATAAAATACGGAAAATGCTGAAATAGGGGAGTAAGTGAAATTAATGTTTCACGTAGTTCTTTTTGAGCTTTTTGCTTTTGTTCAACATTTAGAGTGTCGGCATGTTTTAACATGTGATCTGCTAACTTGAACCAGTCGTTTTCAAGCCTCCAGATATACTGGCGCTGTTCTGCACGCATCATAGGTGCATCGGCATACAGCTTACTTTGACGATAACGATCATCTAAATATTCAGCAATAATAGGAGCTGAAAATAACTTAAGATTTTGTTCTACCAGCATCGGTAATTGGTTATAAGGATTTAAACTGGCCAAATCTTCGTCTTCATGGTCAGTTACGATCAATTGATATTTGATTTGTTTTTCTGCTAATAAGAAACGAATCCAGTGAGAACGGAAATCATCAGCATGACTGTAAAGGGTAATCCCCTGAATAGAGGTGTTTTCGACCGACATATCACAAGACGACGTGGTTGAGTGAATCGATTAGGATACTAAAAATGCTCTAGGAAATCACGGTTCTAAAGAGATAGTTTGTTTATATTTATAAGTTTGCATTTAATGCTTTTATTTACGTAATAAAAAAGCCTTGGAAAAATCCAAGGCTTTTTGTCCAACTCGATAAACGAATTAACGTTTAGAGAATTGAGGACGTTTACGAGCTTTACGTAAACCAAGTTTCTTACGTTCAACTTCACGAGCATCACGAGTAACGAAACCAGCTTGACGTAGAACAGGTTTTAAAGTTTCGTCAGCAGCGATAAGCGCACGAGTAATACCGTGACGGATCGCGCCAGCTTGACCACCAATACCACCACCTTTAACAGTGATGTAAAGGTCAAACTTTTCAGTAACTTCTAAAAGTTCTAAAGGTTGACGAACAACCATACGAGCAGTTTCACGACCGAAATATTGCTCTAAAGTACGGTTGTTAATAACGAGTTTACCTGTACCAGCTGACAAGAAAACACGTGCAGTTGCGGTCTTACGGCGACCTGTACCATAATTAGTAGCCATGTGCTGTATCCCTTAGATGTCCAAAACTTGTGGCTGTTGAGCAGCATGCGGATGCTCAGTACCAGCGTACACTTTCATTTTTTTGATCATTGCATAACCAAGAGGACCTTTTGGTAACATGCCTTTAACCGCTTTTTCAAGAACAGCTTCAGGTTTGTGAGCGATTAACTTCTCGAAGTTAGTCTCACGGATACCACCAGGGAAACCAGTATGGCGATAATATTTCTTATCAAGTGATTTTTTACCAGTCACTTGAACTTGTTCAGCATTAATCACAACGATGTAATCGCCAGTGTCAACGTGAGGAGTATAAGAAGTTTTGTGCTTACCGCGTAAACGACGAGCGATTTCAGTCGCAAGGCGACCTAAAGTTTTGCCAGAAGCATCAACAACATACCAGTCATGTTGAACTTCAGCTGGCTTAGCGCTGAGAGTTTTCATTAAACCACTACCTATTATAGTTGGTTTGGACTATGGAATCTGTCCAAACAAAAGGAGCGAGCATTCTAAACGAGTTTGTTCAAAGTCACAAGAAAAATCCAGTTTAAGCGAGATAATTTAATCCATAAACTGATGAATGTCAGATATGTTAAAATCAAACAAATTCTTGTTATGTGTCTGGAGTGATTGTGCTGCCATTATATGTCACTTCCGGTGAACCGGCTGGTATTGGACCGGATATTTGTTTGAGTTTAGCTAAGCGGGTCGATCAGCGTCCAGTTGTAATCTTGGGTGATCGAGACTTATTAGCGCAGCGCGCCCAAAAACTTGGTGTGGATATTCAATTTATAGAATATACCGGACAGCCGGAGTCATCTTCTCTGAATGAACTTTATATAGAGCATGTGCCTTTGGAGGCTGCGGTAATTGATGGTCAATTAAACCCAGCTAATGCAGCTTATGTGTTAGAACAATTACGTCGCTCAGCTGATTATGCAATGTCTGGTAAAAGTGTCGGGGTAGCTACGGCACCAGTGCAAAAATCAGTTATTAATGATGCTGGTATTTTGTTTAGTGGTCACACTGAATACTATCAAGAGTTTGCAGGTGTGGAACGTGTCGTCATGATGCTTGCAACTAAAACCTTACGTGTTGCTCTAGCAACTACACATTTGCCTTTAAGAGATGTAGCAGATGCAATTACCAAACAACGCTTACATCAAGTGATAGACATTTTACTTCATGACTTAAAAACCAAGTTTAAAATTAACGATCCAAGAGTATTAGTGTGTGGATTAAACCCTCACGCCGGTGAAGATGGCTATTTGGGTCGTGAAGAGATTGAGACTATTAATCCGGTACTCGAAAGTTATCGGGCGCAAGGGATTAAAATGAGTTTAAGCTTACCGGCTGATACCTTGTTTACCCCCGAACATCTTAAAAATGCAGATGCTGTACTTGCCATGTATCATGATCAAGGGTTACCTGTGTTAAAATCACAAGGGTTTGGTGAAGCCATCAATATTACATTGGGTTTGCCGTTCATTCGAACTTCGGTTGACCATGGCACTGCGTTGTCTTTAGCTGGGACTGGTTTGGCAAAAAGCTCAAGTTTAAATGTCGCTGTTGATTTAGCTTTATCTTTAGCAGCGAGCTAAATTTTTCATGTTGGAAATGTTCTATGTATCAAATTAATGCCCTAAACCCGAAAGATGAAGGGCATAAAGCTCGTAAACGTTTTGGTCAAAACTTCTTACATGATCAGCGAGTCATTGCCAAAATTGTGCGCTCTGTAAGTCCGCGTACGGGTGACAATATTGTCGAAATTGGACCTGGTTTAGCTGCCTTAACTTCTCCTTTAATTGGGGAGTGCGATGCGTTAACAGTGGTGGAGTTAGACCGTGACTTAGCTGCGGGTCTACCAGAACGTGTTCCACATCCTGAACGTTTGACGATTGTAGAAGCTGACGCATTAAAATATGACTTTAGCGAACTGGTAAAAGATGGCCGACCATTACGTGTAGTCGGTAACTTACCTTATAACATTTCAACCCCATTACTTTTTCATCTCTTGGAATTTGGCAGCAAAGTTAAAGATATGCACTTTATGCTGCAAAAAGAGGTGGTTGACCGTATTACTGCTGAACCGAATACGAAAGAATATGGCCGCTTGTCGGTAATGATTCAATATTACTGTCAACCAACATTTTTATTTGAAGTACCAGCTGGTGCATTTAACCCACCACCTAAAGTAACGAGCGCTGTTTTCCGCCTTGTTCCTTATGATCAAAAGCCAATTACAGCAAAAGATGAAAAAGCTTTAGCTAGACTGGTCGCTCATGTATTTACTCAGCGTCGTAAAACATTAAGAAACAGTCTTAAAGGTATGATCGCAGAAGATGGCTTTGAAAAGGCTGGTGTTGATCCGATGGCTCGTCCAGAAACTTTAACACTTGCTCAATTTGTTGCTTTGGCCGATCAAATGGTGGCGTAAATGACTAAGCGTTTTAACTATGTTATTGGCGATGTGCAGGGATGTTTTGAAGCTCTAAAAGCCTTGCTTAAAGAAATACGTTTTGATCCAGATCAAGACTTTTTATGGTTTGCTGGTGACTTAGTCGCACGTGGTGAAAATTCAGTAGGGGCATTACGTTTTATTAAAAAACTTGCTGATCGTGGTGCTGCTGCAACTGTACTTGGAAACCATGACCTGACTTTAATTGCGGGTGCACGTGGTTTAAAAGAGATTAAAGCAAAAGATCGGACTCAAGATGTTATTGATGCGATTGATGGCGATGAGTTAATCGACTGGCTACGTAAACAGCCATTATGTCTATTGCCAAATGAGCATACGATCCTTACTCATGCTGGTATACCTTGTATTTGGGATGCAGAAAAAACTGTAACGTTGGCGAAAGAGGTCGAGACTGTACTCGCAAACGAAGATTTATCTGTATTAGATGCTTTTTTGGCAGACATGTATGGTTCAAAGCCAGATTTATGGGAAGATAACCTAACGGGTTCGGCACGTTTACGTTGTATTACTAATTATTTGACTCGCATGCGTTTAACCAATGGAGAAGGGGCTTTAGAGTTTAGTTTTAAAGATTCTTTAGATGCGCCAATGCCGGAAGGTTATTTCCCTTGGTTTGAATTCCCGAGCAAAGTGGCACAAACTCATCAGATTATTTTTGGTCATTGGGCTGCGCTCGAAGGCAGAACTGTTAATGAGCAAATCCAGAATATCGATGGTGGCTGTGTTTGGGGCAGAAAATTAATGGCTTATCGACTTGAAGACAAAGAAATTTTTTCTGTTGAAAATCCTGTGCAAATATAAGAAAAGCAATGCTTTTCTCTAAGCGCAAGATGAAGTTTCTAACTGAATTAAAAATAAAAAAGCCGCATAAGCGGCTTTTTTATTGGGAACTATTATTCTACGCGAATCCAGATTTGATTACGTCCCAAAGCTGAAACTCCGAGATAACCACGCATATGTAAGCGTTTGCCAGTTGAACTAAGCTTCGCCTTAAGACCGTAAACTTTGCCAGTATTCGGATCTAAAATTTTGCCACCAGTATAGTTAAGTCCATCTGTCTGTTTTAAACCCGTTGCGATATCCAGACCTAAAATCGGTTTATTGGTGTATGGCGCAGGGCAATTATCACAAATTTCTTTAGGCGTATAACCTGGGCGCGGCGTAAGTTTGACAATTTTCCCAGCATATGTCCCGTTCGCTTCTTTTCGTATTTCTACCTGTGCTTTGGGAGCACCTGTCTTATCATCAATTGTTTGCCAGAGACCAGTAATATCTGCTGCAAATGTAGCAGTATTCATCCCCAATAAGAGCAGAGCTCCAATAAACATTTTCCCCATAATTAAAAATCCTTTTAACTTTGAAAGGTCATCTTATTTGGAATTGATAGACCGTTCAATGTTTATTTAATCCACTTTTTAATTATGGTGTGCCAAAAGACAACATTAGTGTTGGTAGCCAAATTGCAGTAAATACGCCGTTCAATGCCATACCAAATGCAGCGTAACGACCTGCAACTGGTCCGCGTTGCCAAGCTTGAGCTGTTCCGATTGCATGTGCTGCTAAACCTAAGGCTAAACCTGATGCTCTCTCATCATGAATATGTTTAAGTAAGAAAGGTGAAAAGGCTGCGCCGATTACCCCAGACAAAATAACAATAAGGGTCACTAGTGTTTCAGGAGCATGTAATAAAGTTGCGATGTTCAAAGCAATTGGAGTTGTTACTGCACGCGTTGCAAATGCAAGGATGGTAGGTTCAGACATATGTAACAAGTAAGCCAAACCCATAGGTAGAGCAACGGCGCTAATACTTGCAAAAAGTAAAATACCAATGACCGATTTAATTGGAAGGTCATCGTAGCGCATTGCAGCTAAAGGAATGGCTAAGGCTACGGTGACATAACCTAATAGATGACCAAATAAGTCATTCACATAAAGACGATACTGCTCATATGGCACATGCAAAACCGAAAGTAAGCCAATTACAATGAACATGCCGAAAACTAAAAGTGGAACTTGCGGAAAACGTCGGTTTAAAGGTTTTGCACAAAGATAACCAATTAATGTGATCAAAAATCCGTATAAAATCGTAAACATCTTATTCTCCTTATAACCAACGTTTTGCCATTTTTGCATAAACCCACAAAGGTATAAGGGTACTGACCACTAAAACCAAAAGAAATAATGGAATTTCCTTACCCATATGTACCAGCATAATTAATGAACCTGCACAGATGGGTAAAAAAGCGAAACCACTTTCTTTCATGATTTTATTATTGGTATCGACTATTCGAAGTGGAATTTTTTTAAACTTTCTCCAAATGAGTAAAATAGTAAGTAAGCTGATTAAACCAACCAGATTACCTAATTCTGGATGACCAAAAGTACGCATGACCACGACAGAGCCTTCACGAAAACCAATAATGAGTAGTAATGTAATTACCCATGCTGTCCAGTCTATACTTTTGATCTTATCCATATTTTTTATCTCTAAAAGTTTACTTATCAAGTTTTAACTGATATCGCCCTTGATTTCAAACTCTTCCAAAGGGCGCTTAAATTGACTGGCATGCTCTCCCAATATCTCATCTAAGGGGAGTTTTGCTTGGCGAATCAGTTTTTCTAGCTTATGTGGTGCAATCTTCACATCAATATGTAATAAGCCTGCATCATCATAATGTTCAGACTCAATCACATTTAAAGCATAAAGCTGAGTGCGCAATTTGCCATAAGCTGGTTTAAGCACGAGAGAAAACTTTTGAATTTGCCCCATTAAGCATTCTTGTACTGCTTTTTGAAGTAAATCTAGGCCTTGGCCAGAATGAGCCGAAACATAAACTCGATCTGGGACGTGTGGCTCAGCATAAATGATTTTGGCTTCTTCACCACTTAGATCGATTTTGTTATATACCCGAAGTACGGGAGCATCAGCACCAATTTCTTTTAATACACCTTCAACTGCTTCGATTTGGTCGAGCATGTCATGGCTATTACTATCAATAACATGCAGTAAAAGGGTAGCTTCAAGTGTTTCTTCAAGTGTTGCTTTGAATGATTCAACCAAATCATGTTGTAAGTTTCGTACAAAACCTACCGTATCTGCTACTACAACAGTGCCGATACCATCCCAGTCTAAACGACGTAAGGTTGGATCAAGTGTTGCAAACAGTTGATCGGCCGCGTAGACATCACTATTTGCTAAGATATTAAATAAAGTCGATTTGCCCGCGTTGGTATAACCTACTAATGAAACCGTTGGAATGGCTGCTTTTTGTCTTGCAGCACGTCCTTGCATACGAGTCTGATGTACTTTGTCTAATTTGTCTTTTAATTGGGTAATACGAACACGGATGAGACGGCGATCTGTCTCTAGCTGTGTTTCACCGGGACCACGTAAGCCAATACCACCTTTTTGCTGTTCAAAGTCGGCAGACCAACCACGAATTAGACGAGTAGATAAATGTTTAAGCTGAGCAAGTTCGACTTGCAACTTACCCTCATGTGTACGGGCACGCAGCGCAAAAATATCTAAAATTAAACCTGTCCGATCAATGACTCGGCATTTTAATATTCTTTCTAAATTCCGTTCTTGAGCAGGTGATAATGCATGGTCAAAGATAACCAAGCTCGCTTCTAGTTCCTGAACTTGCTCTGCAATTTCTTCGACTTTTCCTGAACCAATAAAAAATTTAGGGTTAGGCTTATTACGCTGAACCTTAATATGTTCAAGGATATCTGCACCCGCAGACTGTGCAAGTAGAGCAAACTCTTCGGCATCCAGGTCATCTAATAATTGTACAGAAACACTCACTAAGATTGTGCGTTCACCGCCTTGATGCCGATCAACATATTCCACGTGGCTATAAATCCTGAAAATGGGAAAACTTTATTCTAGAGGAAACTTAAGCAAAAGGGGAAAGCGTTTGTTCTTATCCTTTAGATTAGCGATATGAGATCAGCGTAATGTTCAGATTTATTTTATTTGCCGTGTTCTAACGTCAATGCAAGTTTATTCTGAAACGTATAGAATGACTTGAGATGGGTATAACAAAGATTAATCGTTAGTGAAATTTTATGGCTCAAACGCAAAGTATAGTTAATTCAACGTTAAAGAAATTATCAAAAATAGGTTTATACGGGAAAAAAGTCACTTCTGCCACGGCCGCAATTAGTGAGGGTTTTTACCTAGTTTATCGACATGGACTTTATAAAGATCCTAATAATCCTGTTAATACACGTTATGTCCAATACTTTTGCCGCCGTTTATGTCAGGTTTTTAATTTAGATATAGAAGTACATGGCACGATTCCGAGAGAACCAGCTTTATGGGTAAGTAACCATATTTCTTGGTTAGATGTTGCAGTTTTAGGTTCAGGTGCGCGAGTTTTCTTTCTTGCTAAAGCTGAAATTGAAAATTGGCCCATTCTTGGAAACTTGGCCAAAGGTGGCGGAACGTTATTTATTAAGCGTGGATCTGGAGATTCCGTCAGAATTCGTGAGCAAATTACTGAATTTTTAAAACAGAATATCCCAGTATTATTTTTCCCTGAAGCGACGACTACAGATGGGCACTCTGTTAAAAAAGTTCATGGACGATTACTGGGTGCAGCGATTGAAGCACAACGTCCTGTACAAGTATGCTTGATTTGCTATGTAAACCGCGATGGAGAGCTAGATACGGTTGCGCCATTTATTGGTGATATGACATTTGCCGAACATATTCAACGTGTACTTGAAATGCCGAAGGTAACCGCTCATTTGTTAACTTTGCCTCCCATTCCAGTGGAAGGGCATGATGTCAAAAGTCTAACGCGTGAAGTTCAAGAAAAAATGGTAGAAGGTTTGGCTCAACTACATCAAAAAGTACTTAAGCCAAAAAATTAACTACATAAATCCTTCAATTGGCAGCCATGAAAGAAACTTCATGCCTGCTTTTTGCCACCACTTCATCTCTGGTTCCTGTCTATAAATTACAGGGCCATTTGAAGTTTCTTGCTGCCAATAAATATGGTTGTTAGCGTCGAGCTTTAATTTATAAGCATACTTATTTAAATTTTCATTCATCGTATGGTGAATCGTCTTAGCCAACGAAGGGCTATCTAAAATCACGCCAATTTCAGTATTTAAATAAGCCGAGCGTGGATCAAAGTTAAATGAACCAATAAAAACCTGTTCATCTAATGCCATAAGCTTAGTATGCAAACTTGAGCGGCTTAATCCTTTCATATTTACTTTAGCTTTAGTGGCAAGCTCATCTGTATTCTTATTTAAATCTCTTTTATCAGGTGTCGGTAAAAACTCATAAAGTTGTACGCCGTTTTTAAGCAGCTCTTTACGATATTTCCCATAAAAGGCATGTACAACAGCAACGTCATTCGCTTTAAAAGAATTCGTTAAAACTCGAACTTCAACACCCTCTTTAGCAAGCGTGCCTAAAATTTTGGCCCCTTGTTTTTCAGGAATAAAATAAGCTGAGATTAAATCAACGTTACTTTCTGGTTTTTCCAAATGATTAATTAATTGGAAATTTAGGTGTTCTTCTTTTTTAGCTTTTGATTTGATTTTATCGGGCGAGTCTTTTACGACTTCTGCTTTTACCCAGTCGAATCGAATATTGCGATTTAACCATTGATCAAATGCATGAGACTTTGATGTCAAGTTTAGAAAGTTTTGAACGGTAGCTTGTTGGTAGTGTGCTTCAAGCTGCTCTTTTAATCCTTCATAGCGTAAACGGTGCTGTTCAGGACTTACGATACTTTGAACCGAATATGCATATTCATGATTCCAGTAATCATCAAATGAATTTACGATATCATCAACAGCAGCGCCTACCAGCATTACATCAACATCAGAAAACTGATAGCTATCGCTAACATTGTAATATTGATTAGTCATATTACGTCCGCCAATAAGCGCCACCTCATTGTCAGCAATAAAACTTTTATTGTGCATACGACGATTAATACGTTTTAAATCAAGCACCATATCCATCGCACGATATTTGCGAAAACGATAGGGATTAAAAAGTTTAACTTCAATATTTTTATGCTGAGAAAGAGCCAGTAAAATCCCTTCCATTTTTTTTGCATTATTGTCATCAATAAGAAGTCGGACTTTTACACCTCGATCAGCTGCACGAATAATAGCGTGCAAGGCTAAAGCACCAACTTTGTCATTATCCCAAATGTAATATTGTAAATCTAAAGTCTTTTCAGCTTTATCAATTAATCTGAGTCGCGCAGCTAGGGCCTCTAACGGATCATTTAGAACATGGAAACCCGTTAACTTAGGATTCTGTTGGCGTAAGGGGGTAATAATTTTGGCAAGTGAAGTCTCAGAGGTATCAATATCCTTTGCATATTGCACAGGCTCAACACCATGTTTTGGCAGAGTACTACAACCTGTCAAACCCACAGCAAAACTTGAACATAGGACTATAGAGGCTTTTATCAAAAAGCCTTTAGCTTGTTGATTCGTTTGAAGCTGTTTGGAATGAAAGGATTGTGCCATAATCACTACATACGATAAGGTGAGCTAGAGTATAATTCGTGCATATTGAAAGATAAATATTGAATTTGATTACTAGCAATCAATATAAGATAAGTCGAGAGTCGTAATGTGGAATCCAAATTCAATCATTTTTTGTTTTTACTTTATTTTCTCAATACTTGCTCTATGGGGAATTTCTGAGGCTTGGATTCATCAATCTCGCACCGAGACGATTCATCCATTTAAAGCTTTTGTACATCTACTCGCATTTTACCTCTCTTATCTACTTATTCCTCTCTGGTTTTTTAATTTATATGCTGCTTGGATTGGTTACTACTCAATTCACCAAGGTATTTTCATCTTTTTCTTAAGTGGCGTATTAATTTATGCCCGATTTATCGAACCTCATTTAGTCCGTGTCGATACTCATCAATATCGCCTAAATCCAGATCGTAGTTTTGATAAGCCCGTAAAAGTAGCTCTAATTGCAGATTTACATATTGGTTTATTTTCAGGACATGAACGTCAGCTCAAAACCATAGTTAGAAAATTAAATGAACAGCAACCTGATTTAGTCGTCGTTGCTGGAGACTGGACATATGAACCAGAAGATAGACTGATTGATGAGTTAAGTGTTTTAAAAGAAATTCAGGCGCCCGTATATTCGGTTCCGGGAAATCATGATGAGCAATACCCTGGCCCACCGATTCAACAATTATTAAAAGATGCTCTATTTTATAATGAAGTCATTGATATAGAAGGCAAGATTGTTGATTTTGAAGAATTTCGCTTGATTGGTATTGGTGATCTCTGGGCAGGAAAAACCGATATGCGTTCTATGCCAGATTTACCCCAAGACAAGCCTTGGTTAATTTTGTCTCATAACCCAGATACGGTTGACATGGTACCTAAATTACCGAATCGTCCATTAATGTTATCTGGACATACGCATGGAGGGCAGGTCGAACTTCCATGGTTGACTAATTATATTATGAAAAAAGTATCAATTTTAGGCCACAAACGTGGATTTTACTCTCATGAGCATGCGGATGTCTTTGTTACAGTCGGCACAGGAATGGTCGGAATTCCTTTGCGTTTCAGAGTGCCGCCAACCATTGATATTATTGAGCTAATTTAAAATAAAAAAGCCAATCATGTAGGATTGGCTTTTTTATGAATTAAATTTACTTATGGAATAACCACAATGGCAACACGTCGATTAATCGCACGATTTTCATTGGTTGTATTTGGAACATAAGGCTGTGTTGAGCCGCGACCAATTACGTAAATATTTTCTTTTTTGAATCCACGAGCTAAGAAAAGGTTTGCCACACTTTGTGCACGTTCTTCAGATAGCTTCTGATTATATGTAGCATCACCAACATCATCAGTGTGACCCACAATTTTTAATTTATTCAGATCATATTTATTCAACTGATTGGCTAGACGCACTAACTCAGCTTCATGGCTTTGTTTTAACTCTGCATTATTAAAGTCAAATAACAAACGTTCTGGTAAACCTAGAGTCCATCCTTCATCAGTAAGAACGAAACCTTCTTTTTTGAGCAATTTTACTTGACGATATTTTAATGGTCCAAAACTCAGGCACCCTGCAAGAGTAATGCATAGCAATGCAATAAAGGAGAGTTTTAAAGATCTTGTATTCATAGATTAGCCTAAATTTAATTTTCAGGTTTATAGATAAACCAGTGTTCATCCGAATTCTTAGCCTTATACATTGCTTGATCTGCTTGCATAATGAAATCTTCGGGGCTAGATGCAAATTGTGATAAAGCAATACCTACACTAAAACTGAAGTAAATCGTTTGACCATTCAGATGCAAAGGTTCTTTACAGCTTTCGAGTAAATTTTCAGCAATAGATATTAAATGATCAGCATGACTAATGGAATGCAAAATGACAGCAAATTCGTCGCCACCTAACCGAGCAATAAAATCTTGATGACGTAGGCGGGTTTGCAGTCGATTCGCCATTTCTTTTAAAACTTCATCTCCAGCTAAATGGCCAAATTGGTCATTAATCGATTTGAAGTTGTTGTTATCTATAAATAATAAAGCAGACTTATTGTCGAAACCTTTATCCTCAAACATGTCTAAGAGGATCTGATAAAAATAATGTCTATTAGGCAATAAGGTAAGCTGGTCGTGATGAGCCTGAAAGGATAATTTACGATTTTCCTTTTGTAGCTGATTATCCCATATCTGAATTTCTTCAAGTAACTCGTTAAAAACAGTATTTAAATCTTGAAACTCTTTAATTCGATTATAAGGAAAACGAAGATTATAAGCTTTTTGTTCACTTACAATTTGAGCAATATTAGTAAGCGGATAAATAGCCTGCATAATTTGACGATACGTTAGGTTTACTGACCACCACAAAGCGCAAACAATAAACAACATCGCTATCGCAAGCCCGACCATAATCATTTTGAGGAATTGCAATATTTTCTCAGAACTACCAAATAGTGTGAGTTCACCTACATTTTGTTCATGGTGATAGATTGTAAGGTGGACAGGCTCATTTAGAAACCAATGATCAAACCATCCTTCTAAAATTGAAGTTTGACTTGATAATTTGAAACTTTGTGCAATTAAATGATGTTCAGAGTCATAAATATGAATAGTACGAATTGAATGGTCATTCGTGTACTCATTTAAAATTTGCTCTATGGTAATTTTATCGTTAAACACCACAGCGGGCTGGATACGCTCTAATAGCGTATGGCTAAGCAATTGCAAATTTTGTTTAGCATAAGTTTCCATTGTAAAAACAGAAATGGATACAAATGTAAAAGAACAAATAAAAAAGGTGATAGCAAAAATAGTAAATTGAGATTTTCTAAATAATGCATGCAGTGAAGTGGACTGATACAACTTTGATATCATCATCCTTACTCCGCATTCTTAGCCAAGAGTAGTACTCTTGGATCAATATGAACTTTGGAGTGACTTAAAGCATCTAAGTTAACTTTAAAGGTAGTGTAATTATTCTGATTATATAAACAAAAAATACTTCCTACTTCGCACTCTGGATTATTAATGCTTAAAGAAAGTAAAGAATGATAAGGATAATTTTGAATAAGATTCTGTTGTTGCTGGGGAGAGGTAGTAGAAAAATAAACAGCCTGACAATGAGATCGAGCAAAATCTTTCGCATTTACGGTTTGAACACGATAATTATAAGACATTTGCTGGATATAAGATTGAAAAGTAGATGTGATTGAAGGGTTATCAATAACACAAAGAGTAGGCGTGTTTACATTCTCCCATTTACTGTAGCTTAGAATAGATAAAGTAAGCACATAAGTTATGTTTTGAATTGGCATAACAAGGCGCACTCGTAGCAAGCACTACAAGTATGCAAACAAATACTTTTTTAGCGAACTGCCACATGATGAGTTAATGCCAAACTATTACACGAATAATCTATTCTACATGAAGTTGATAATGTAAAAAAAGTTTAATATCTCATCTAAAAGTGACCAAAAAGCCTAAAAATTAGCCAAGTGATAATATTAAATTAAAAAAGGGGTTGCAAAGGGTTTTTAATGGTCTATAATGCACATCCATCGGCGGTGATGCGGATAGAAACT
>NZ_JAQNDD010000015.1:0-50486 GCF_028367635.1 Acinetobacter sp. P1(2023) | reverse complement strand
ATTCCAAAGATTCCAAAGATTCCAAAGATTCCAAAGATTCCAAAGATTCCAAAGATTCCAAAGATTCCAAAGATTCCAAAGAAATAATAGAGCAAACACTCTACTCTGCTTTATATTTCTTCTTATTTTTTACCATACTCCTTTTATTATTAATTATATCTAGATGGTTCCACGTGGAACGCTTAATTACTTTGGTAACTCTAAAATAAAAAAAGCAGGATTACTCCTGCTTTTATCACTATATAACTTTCTTATTAATCAGTGAAAATTACACGTGCAATTGCTTTTTTACCCGATTGAATAATAAAGCTGCCATTTTCTTTTACAGAGAAGCTTGCATCAACCGCGTTCCAGTCAACTTTAACTGCGCCACGAGCTACTGCATCTTTAGCCGCAGCTGCATTCGGATTTAGGCCTGCTACACGTAAAATGGTAGCAATAAATATTTCTCCACCAAATTCACCACGTGAAATAGTTACTTCCGGTGTATCTTCAGGTACTTCACCTTCTGTAATACGGTTACCCGCACTCTTATGGGCATTAGCAGCAGCTTCTGCATCATGGAAGCGTTCAACGAGCTCAAGTGCAAGAATACGTTTTACTTCTTGTGGATTACGACCAGCAGCAATTTCATCTAATAAAGCTTTGATCTCATCAAGAGATTTGAAACTTAATAAATCGAAATAGCGTTCGATTAAAGAGTCTGGCATTGATAAAACTTTTTGGTACATTGCCCCTGGTGTATCAAATACACCAATATAGTTACCTAAAGATTTAGACATTTTATTTACACCATCTAGACCTTCTAGAATCGGCACAGTGATACACACTTGAGATTCTTGGCCATAACGGCTTTGTAAAGTACGACCCATAAGTAAGTTAAAGGTTTGGTCTGTACCGCCTAACTCAACGTCAGCTTCAAGCGCAATTGAGTCATAACCTTGAACTAAAGGATATAAAAACTCATGAATTGCAATCGGCTGATGGTTGCTATAACGCTTTGTAAAGTCATCACGCTCTAACATGCGAGATACAGTTTGCTGGCTTGCCAATTGGATAAGGTCAGCAGCAGACTTTTGATTAAACCATTCTGAGTTAAAACGTACTTTTGTTTTATTTGGGTCTAATATTTTGAAAACTTGTTCTTGATAAGTTTTAGCGTTAGCTTCTACTTGTTCACGTGACAACGGCGGACGAGTTGCACTTTTACCAGTTGGGTCACCGATCATCGCTGTATAGTCACCAATCAAGAAGGTAACTTCATGGCCCAAATCTTGGAAAGTTTTTAGTTTGTTAATAAGAACCGTATGGCCTAAATGTAAATCTGGTGCTGTAGGGTCAAAACCAGCTTTAATTTTAAGAGGGCGATTCTCTTTAAGCTTTTTCAGTAAATCTTCTTCTGAAATAATTTCGTGCGTGCCTCGTTGGATGAGGGCAAGCTGTTCTTCGGCGGGCAAGAAATTTGACATCACAAAACCTAAACACATCAGTTATTCAATTTGTGCGATATACTAACATTTTTTCAGCGTCTTGCAGGGGAAGTTGCATATGAGCGCAATCTATATCGGCGTAATGACTGGCACTAGTATGGATGGTGTGGATATTGTTGCGGCTTCATTTGAGCCACTACAGCTTCATGCCACACTTACAGTTCCATTCGAACCCGAGTTACGTGATGAGCTTATGGCATTAACTTTACCCGATGACAATGAAATTGACCGCATGGGTAAAGCTGATGTTGCTCTAGCCAAAATGATTGGTGATGGGATTAATACTCTCATTGAAAAGCACCAATTAGACCGTAGTCAGATAAAAGCAATTGGTTCGCATGGACAAACTATTCGTCATCGTCCAGAACATGGCTTTACGCTACAAATTGGTGATCCAAATATTATTACTGAAATTACTCAAATTCCGGTCGTTTCAGATTTTCGTCGTAGAGATATGGCAGCGGGGGGCCAAGGCGCACCATTAGTTCCAGCTTTCCATCAAGCATTATTTCAACATCCAAGTATTCATCGTGTGATTCTGAATTTAGGTGGGATTGCCAATGTGAGTATGCTGCCTGCCAATAACAGTGACGGCGTATTTGGTTTTGATACAGGTCCTGCAAATATTTTGATGGATGCATGGTGCCATCGCCATACAGGTCATCCATATGATGAAAATGGCGACTGGGCTGCTTATGGTCACCCTATTCGCTCTTTACTCGACCGTCTTTATGCTCATGAGTATTTTTCTAAAGAACCGCCTAAGAGCACAGGACGTGAAGACTTTAATATTGACTGGCTAGATGACCAGTTAATCGATTGGCGAAATGATTTAACTTATGATGAGTTAGAAGATACACCTGAAAACATCCAGGCAACCTTATTAAAACTTACTGTGCGTGCTATTCAAAAAGCGATTTATCGCTCTGAAATGGAAACAGGCGAAGTGTATGTTTGTGGTGGCGGTGCTTATAACTCTTATTTATTAGAACAATTACGCTGGCGTTTACGTAAGCACAATTGGTCTGTTCAACCTACAGATGTTTTGGGACTTTCCCCTACTTGGGTCGAGGCTACCGCATTTGCATGGTTAGCTATGCGTTTTGTAGAGGGTTTAAGTGGTAATTTACCAGCGGTAACAGGTGCTTCGGATTTCAGAATTCTAGGTACGATCACGGCGGTATAAAGCTATTTATCGATTTGATTGGTCAGATTCGACCTCATAGCACATTTACTGACCCGAAATGCTGTTATTTAAATGAGCATAAAAACTCATGATAAATGCCAACAAAAATAATTTAAGGCATGTTTTTATGGATCTGACCAAACGTATTCATCAATATAAACATGAAGCTTGGACATTCGATGTAATTGATTCAGGCCCTATAGATGGTCCAATCGTTGTTTTATTACATGGTTTTCCAGAAACTGCCCATAGTTGGGAGCGAACCTCTGAGTTATTGCATCAGCATCAATTTAGAACGCTTGCGATCCATCAACGCGGTTATAGTTTAAATGCTAGGCCTCAAAGCCGATTTCAATATTCACTAAGTGAACTTGTAGAAGATGTGGCCAGTTTAATTAAGCAGTTGGGTCAGCCAGTTTATTTAATGGGGCATGACTGGGGTTCGGCAATCGCTTCGGGCGTTGCGATGAAGTATCCACAATATATTCAACATCTCACTTTAGTTTCTGTCCCCCATCAAGCCGCTTTTTTAAAAGCTTGTTTAAGCAGTAGACAACTTTTTAAATCTTATTATTTTGCAATTTTTCAGCTACCGATTCTGCCCGAGCTTTTATTTAAAAAGTTACCTAAATTGGGCCGTACATTTCTTAAATCATCTGGCATGACTAAGCAGCAAATTGAAATATTCGAGGCTGAGTTTATAAAGGAAAATAGATTAACGACGGCGTTGAATTGGTATCGTGGCTTTTTTTGGGACAAACCTCAAAATCCATTTAAAGCCATAGACGTCCCCACTCTTTTTATTTGGGGTAAACATGATATTGCCATCACAGAAAAAAGTGCCGAGCTAAACTCACGTTATTTTAAAAATAGTTATGACGCAGTTTTTATGGATGCGTCGCATTGGATTCCTTATCAGAATGCACCTGAACTCGTGCAATTTTTTTTAGAATCTGTCCGTGAAAAATAATAATTTGCTCAATAAAAAAACCTCTCGTCATGGAGAGGTTTTTAAATTTTAAAATTCTGTTAAATCGAGAATGAAGAACCACAACCACATGTTGTTGTTGCATTCGGGTTTTGTACGATAAAACGCGAACCCTCTAGACCCTCTACGTAGTCAACTACTGAACCAATGAGGTATTGGTAGCTTAATGAGTCAACCAGCATTTTCACATCGCCATTTACGAATTCTGCATCATCTTCATTTACGCTTTCAGCAAAATTGAAGCCATACGAAAACCCTGAACACCCGCCTCCTGTTACATATACACGTAACATGAGATCGTCATTCCCTTCACTATCACGGAGTTGGCGTACCTTATTGGCAGCATTATCTGTCAAAACTAGAGCTTGGGCATTCATGATGATTGTTCCTCGGATTTTGCTGTGCCTTTCAAAATAAAAAAGACCCTATATTGAGTATAGCATAATCAATATAGGGTCTGTCTTCGAAGTTTAAAGCGAATCTTGAGTATTTTTATCAAGATTATTTGTAATTCTCGTCTTGTAAGCCACATTCGAAGTTTTTCGCATCTTGCTTACAACGGAATTGCCATAGTAGTTTCATCATGCGTTTATCGTATACACCACGTTGTGTAAGGTTAATTCGAGACTCACGCATGAGTTTTTGGTAGCCTGGTTTATCGGCAGCCGGAACCTCCATCCAGTATTTTTGTGGAATATCAGCTTTCATTTTACCCAAGATCGTAAAAGCACGTGGTAGCTGACCTGAAACCCATTCTCTAGATTTCTGGCCAAAACCAGCCGGAAACTTGTCGGGACGGATAATAATATTTCCTGTGACCTGTAAGATCGGATAGTTCACAATTGCACCTTTAGTTCCTAAACCTTTTTGTAGTTCCAAAGGTTTAAATGCTGCTGCTGGCGCACCAATAATATCAACTTGATGGTTATTAAATTTCGCACCGAAATTTGTTACATCAGCACTCACAGCCTGTGCCCCGACCTGCTGAACCATAATTTTTTGTGCTTCATCATAGTCAAGAACAGCAATTTTCTTACCTGCAGCTTTCGCTACTGTATTGATGCTGCGATCATTTACCAAAAGATAAGCATCACCAACTGGGATAACACCAACAACCTCATAGCGTCCATTAACCATATATTTACTAAAAGTCGGACTTGCTAAACCTTGCATCACTTTTACAGCAAGCTTGAGGTCAGGAATGGCCCCGATCGCGTCTAATGACCCAGTAAATGAGTTAAATTGGCGGCCACGCATCCCTGATACACTGATACCATCACACTTACCCGCTTTAAAATCTTCAGCAATCACGGCTTCATTCTGGTTTACTTTAAGTTCGATATCAGCGCCCCAGTTTTTAGCGGCAAGTTGATAATCCTTCATCAGTGCATAGACATCGCCATTTTTACCAACGAAGTCAAAAACACATACTGTTTGTTTAGCCTGAGCTGCAAAAGAAACTGTGGTAAGTCCCATCGCAAGTAATAGCATTTTGGAAAATTGCATATTCTTTTTCCTTTCCTTGTGGAGTTTTTGTTTTTCGATACCAAGAAATTTCACACCGATCAGGTATGAATCGGATAGGCCTCATATAAAAATCATGATGGAATATTTGTATAGACCCTATTTGCTTTTATGATTTTATTTCCATGAAAAATAGACAGAGATTGACCTATCTATTAGCAATTATTTTAATCACTCAAGTCCTTAATCCATTTTTATACCCTTCATGTTTCCTTATGAAGTTTTTATCTAAATTTAGCTTAACGTCTTTCTAACTAACCACAATGGCAGAATTGACAGCACACATAAAACAAAAAGCCTAGAACTAGGTCTAGGCTTTCTGAAAAAAATTAGGATTATTCACCAGGCATTGAACATTCAAAGTTAGCCTTGTCTACAGAACAACGTGCTTTTTTCAATACAGACATCATTCCAGCATCGTAAACACCGCGTTTAGTTAAGTCCATACGACCATCACGCAACATTTTTTGATACTTAAGTTTGTCTTCAGCACTTAAATTCATTTTGTATTTGCCAGGAATTTGCGCTTCTAAACGGTTGATCATTGCAAAGCTCTTCGGTAACTGTTTAACAAACCAGTCACGAGATTTTTGACCAAAACCAGCTGGGAATTTATCAGAACGTAATACTAGATCTGCTGTAACGTGTAATACAGGGAAGTTCCACATTACACCGTTTGCACCCAAACCTTTGTTTAACTCTAATGGTTTGTAAGCATAAGCAGGCGCACCTACCATATCTACCTGACCATTGTTAAATTTAGCAGCAAAGTTTGAGATATCAGAAAGAACTGCTTGAGCACCTACACGCTGCACCATAATTTTTTGTGCATCGTCATAACCTAATACAGCGAATTTTTTACCCGCAGCTTTTTCAACAGAGTTAATGTTTTTGTCACGTACGAAGATGAATGCTGAACCTAGCGGAGAAATACCAGCAACTTCGTATTTTTTACCACCCATATTTGTGGTCATTTTTGCTGCATTACGCGCATCTAATACATAAGTAATTGCACGTTGAGCGATTTGGTTGTTTGGAACACCACCGAGTGAGTCGATAGATCCTGCAAATTTATTATATTGGCGTGCACGCATTGCTGTCATTGCTACAGCATCACATTTACCCGCTTTAAAATCATTATCAGCAACAGCCTCGTCCTGACGAGGAACTAAGTTAATTTCAGTACCCCAGCCTTTTGCAGCAAGAGCCCATTCTTCCATCATTTTATATGAGTCGCCTGCTTTTCCTAAGAGGTCGAATACACATACGGTACTCGCTGCTTGCGCTGAAGCAGAAAAACCAACAACAGAAGCGGCAGCCATAGCAAGTACGATTTTTTTCATTTTCTTCATCCTTCCACGGAACAGATTTTTTGTTTGAAGTTTCCTTTCAAACACAGATATTAATCATGTTTTTTAGAAAAAAATAGAGCTTTTACTCAAATATTTTTATCTCATTGAACCATTGTTTGTTCAATTTAAATTATTTATTAGGGGCAAAAATGACTAACTTTCCATAAGTTACTTTTTATATTCACAATTTTCATACCCATATTCAGGTTTGAAATATATGTAGCGTTTTTGTGTTTAAAAAATAAACTACTCCCCATTGAGCGTACATTCAAAATTTGTCCGTTCAACTGTACAGCGAGCACGCTTAAGCACACTCATCATGGTTGCATCATATACACCTTGTTTTGTTAAGCTGAGGCGGCCTTCGCGTAAAATTTTTTGATACTTGGTTTTATCTTCTGCTGAAAAATTCATTTTTATTTTTGAGGGGACGCCCATTTCTAGCCGTTTTATCATGGCAAAATTCTGAGGTAATTGTTGTATAAACCAAGCACGCGACTTTATACCGAAATCTGTGGGGAACTTATCACTTCGAGCAACTAAATCTCCCGTAACGTTAACTACGGGAAAAGTAAACATTGCCCCTTTCACTCCAACGCCTTTACCAATCTCTAAAGGTTTATAAGCATAAGCTGGCGCAGCAATTGCATCGACTTGTCCACTATTAAACTTTTTCACAAAATCGGTAATTTCTGAAGGAATAGGCTGGGCACCTACACTTTCCACCATAATTTTCTGCGCTGCGTCATATTGCAAAATAGCAAACTTAGTTCCACGTACTTTTTCAATTGAATTGAGGTTTTTATCCCTCACAAATAAATAAGCCAATCCAATTTGGACAATACCAACGACTTCGTAATTGGTTCCATTTTGTGCTGTCACCATGCGATGTTTATTACGTTTATCTAAAACGTAACTAATAGCTTTTTGGGCAATTGCATTACTGGTTACCCCACCAATCGCATCAATTGAACCTGCAAATTTATTGTAATTTCGCGCCCGCATGGAGGTCATATATGCGGCATCACATTTACCCTCACGTAATCTACGGTCAACCAAACCTTCATCTTGAAATGGAATTAAAGTGATATCTGCTTGCCACTCTTTCGCCGCAAGCGCCCACTCTTCCATCATTTTATAGGATTCACCTGACTTTCCTAATAAATCAAACACGCACACATTTTGTCCTGCATGTGCTGTTCCCATAGCACAGCAAAATACTGCACTAATTATCCCCAATCTTTTTTTCATTTGACTTTCCTTAGTCTAGTTTTATTAGTAGCTCATTAATCAACCAAACTTTAAACTGTTTTTATTTTAGCCACATTTTTTTAAATATGTTCTATCTTGTTCAATATTTTGGAAATTTCGGATGAATAGCGAAATTTAGGCTATCTTGATACATGCAATTATTAACAGCTGCTCACTAAAATCCGGAATGTTTTGTTTTCATCGGCAGTTCTCTTTAAAATACAGCATCCCTAACTCACCTCGATACAATAAGATGATTCAATTTGACCAAGTTTCTTTACGCCGCGGTGGACGTGTTCTATTTCAAAAAGCGTCTATGCAATTACACCCAGGTTGGAAGATTGGTCTAACTGGGGTAAATGGTGCAGGTAAATCGACTTTATTTGCTGCATTACTTGGCAGTTTAGGTGCAGACGAAGGTTCACTTACTCGTCCGACAGGCTGGACCGTGGCGCATATGGCGCAAGAAGTAAAAGCCCTAGATATGCCTGCAATTGATTTTGTTCTTTCAGGTGATGAAGAGTTTTGGGATATTCAAAATAAGCTTGCTCAACCCGATCAACTGACTGATTTTGAACTGGCTAAATTGCATGGTCGCTTTGATGAAATTCATGGTTATTCAGCTCCATCTAAAGCTGCTCAGCTCATGGCGGGTCTTGGTTTTCTAGAAAATCAGTTACGTTTAAACGTTGAGAGTTTCTCAGGTGGATGGCGTATGCGTTTAAATTTGGCGCGTACATTGATGAGTCGTTCAGATTTACTCTTACTCGACGAACCAACCAACCACTTAGACTTGGATGCAATTTTGTGGTTAGAAGATTGGCTTAAAGCCTATGAAGGTACTCTCATCCTCATTTCGCATGACCGTGACTTTTTAGATGCGATTACAGATCATATTCTTCACATCGAAAATCAAGAACTCACGCTTTACACTGGAAACTACTCTACATTTGAAACCACACGTAGTGAACGTCTTGCCCAGCAGCAACAAGCTTTTGAGAAGCAGCAAGAAACACGTGCTCATCTACAAAAGTTTATTGACCGTTTTAAAGCAAAAGCGACTAAAGCTCGTCAGGCACAAAGTCGTATTAAACAACTTGAACGCATGCAGCAACTTGCACCCGCTCACATTGATACGCCGTTTACTTTTAGTTTCCGTGAACCGACCAAAATGAGCTCTCCTTTGCTGACTTTAGACAATGCCAGCATTGGTTATGGTGGTAAGCAAATAGCTGCAAAAATCAGATTACAAATTACACCAAACTCACGTATTGGTTTGCTTGGGATGAACGGCGCAGGTAAGTCAACACTAATTAAAAGTTTGGTTGGTGATTTACCACTCTTGGCAGGTGAACGTAAAGCTTCCGAGCTGCTTAACATTGGTTACTTTGCACAGCACCAAATGGATGCTTTAGATGGCAATGCTAGTCCAATGCTACAGCTTGCCCGTATAGCAGATAAACAAATTAGTGAAGCCACCCTACGTTCATTCTTGGGTAGTTTTGGCTTTAGTGGTGAACGCATGGATACGCCATGTGAAAGCTTTTCTGGTGGAGAACGCGCTCGTTTAGCCCTAGCACTCATTGTATGGCAGCGTCCAAATGTTTTAATTCTCGATGAACCGACCAACCATTTAGATCTTGATATGCGTCATGCGCTGAGCATGGCATTACAAGATTTCGAAGGAGCTGTCGTTCTGGTTTCCCATGAACGCCAACTCATTGCAAGCGTTTGTGACGAGCTTCTTTTAGTACACGGCGGTAAATGTACTGAATTCGAAGGTGATTTACAGGATTATGCTAAATGGCTACGTGAAGCACGCCAGCAACAAATTAATGCTCAGACTGCTATAGCACAGACTAACTCATCTTCTGCCGCTCCTGCGCCTGCTAAAGTTGATAAAGAAGCGCAGCGTAAAGAAGCGGCTCGTCGTCGTGAACAGACTCGACCTATTCGTAAGAATATTGAAAAAGTTGAGTCTCAAATTGAAAAGCTACAACCGCAGCTTGCCAAAATTGAAGAATCCTTGGCAGATACTTCTTTATATGACTCGGCACGTAAGGATGATTTGCTCAAACTTATGAATGAACAGACAGAGCTAAAAGCTAAACTTGAACAATATGAAGAGCAGCTATTAGAACTCATGATGGAATTGGAAGAGATGGAAGCTTCTTTTGATTAATCTATTTTCTAAAATAAAAAGCCGATTTCTTAATCGGCTTTTTATTGATTAGTAAGGCGTATAAAAAGCCCCTAATTCATTTAAATTGGTATTGATCGGTAAAGGCCAAACATTGCTTGATAGACTGTCAGCGATATATAAATCATAACCTCCTCGACTTCCTGTTTGTCCTGCAAGAGACACTACCATGTAACGCTGATCTAAAGGAGCTGGGTCGGAAGTATCATAATTAGTACTGTTAAATGGCAAACGTGTGGTTTGTTTATTCGCCATATCATAAATATAGACCTGATCATGAGCATTTGTTGGACTGTACCAGCGTACATATAAGAAGCGACTTCCTTGCCACCATATTGGATAGTATGAAGCGATATTGGTCAGCTGTATATCATAGGCACCCGACTGATCAATACTGAAAATTCGAGAATTATTTCCAGCACCTTTCGCATATAAGATTTGAGTAGTATTCACCATTGGATAAGGCATCGACTCTTCTATATCCCAACCATTTTGCGTGACAGAAGTCATCGTCCGATCAGTCATTTTGACGATTTTTAAATCGCCATTTTGTTTAAAAATAATACGTTGATTATCTATAAATTTAGGATCTTCATCGCGCTTATTATTACCCTGAGTTAAGTTAATAGGTAACTCAGTGCTTCCGACTTTCCAAACATATACATCCCATGCATCGCCATAATGCTGCCCAGAGTTCACTCCCATGAAAGTTAACCATTTTCCATCTGGAGAGAAATGGCCATTCATCATATGGTCAATTTTCCAATTTGTACCCAGTAATGTAGTCTGCTGTGTTGTGAAGTTATACAAATAAAGCTTACTGTCCCATGCGTCATAATCACTATAACGATGAAATACTAATTTTCCGTAAAAGGTGGGGGCTATCGCAGCATGCAGTTGAAATAAACAATTAAAAAAAATGATCCCAATGCATAAGAGTATGTGAGTTTTTTTCAAAATTATATTCTCTTGGTATAAATAAAAACTACCACTTAAATAGCAGTTTAAAATTTCAGTCCTTACCAAAAAAAAGGCTTTGTCTTAAACTAAACAAAGCCTTTTCTTTAATCATCATAAACAATTATCTAAATTTTTTATGATTTTCATTTCGTATTGTGACTAAATTGATTGCTTCAGTTTTGGCTTGATCTAATTGTCCTTGCTCAACCAAAGCAGTTACTTTATCAATCTCAGCAACAAGCTGATCTAAACCAGCTTGATACTCTTTTACCTGTACATTTTCTGAAGGCAAACCTTCAAGTTTATGTGGTAAATATTGCTTAGAAGAAACAGCTGCTTCACGCATTACAACAAGCTGTTGTTTCGCGTTATCAATATCTTTCGCTTCAGCAAATGCTTTAGTACTCTTAGCTAAAGTTTTCATATTCGTTTCTAGGTCTGCCGCCGAAACAGCAGAACTTCCTAAAATCGCACATGAAATTAACAGACTAGCTAATAATTTCTGACTCATCATTCTCTCCCTAGACTGATTTAGAATCATGTTATGAATTAAGCATCAATATCCGCATTTAAAGCATTCTCTTCGATGAATGCACGACGTGGTTCAACATCATCACCCATTAAACAAGAGAACATACGATCTGCTTCAATCGCATCATCAATGGTCACCTGCAACATATTACGGTTTTCAGGATCCATTGTTGTTTCCCACAGCTGCTCAGCATTCATCTCTCCAAGACCTTTGTAGCGTTGGATCATCATACCGCGGCGTGAATCTTGCAAAATATGTTGCCAAACTTGATGGAAGTTGGCCACTTGAATACGGCGATCACCTTTTTGTAAATAAGCACCATCTTCAAGTAAAGTGAACCAACTCTTCGAGTTTTTCAACAACCGTGCATATTCAGCCGAATTCAATAAAGCTGCATCAAGCAAGTACGCATGTGGCAAGTTATGTACATACACCGTAATACGTGGCCAGTAATGTGCAGATTTTTCACCCTGAGCATTTTCACGCTCAAATGCCTCTAAAGAGATTTCTGGACGTAAGCTTGGTTGTAATCTGGTAATGATATCGCGTACCTGATCAGCCCATTGTTGTACATAAGCTTCATCGTGGTTCTGATCGCTCTTGAATGCTTCTACTTCAAGTAAAGCATCCAGTAAGCTAGCTGGATAACGTAAAGTTAAGCGCTGTAAGCTCTTTTGTGAAACTTGATAATCCTGAATCACTTTCGCAAGTGCTTCACCTGTAATTGCTGGAGCTTCAGCATTGGTATGCAAAGATAGCTCATCAATCGCATTTGAGATGAGATACGTTTCTAATGCATCATTATCTTTGATGTATTGTTCTTGTTTACCTTTCTTCAATTTATACAAAGGTGGCTGAGCAATATAAATGTGTCCACGCTCAACCAATTCCGGCATTTGACGGAAGAAGAAGGTTAACAACAAGGTACGGATGTGTGAACCATCGACGTCAGCATCGGTCATGATAATGATTTTATGATAACGAAGCTTATCAGGATTATATTCTTCACGACCAATACCACAGCCAAGTGCAGTGATTAAAGTACCCACTTCCTGACTTGAAATCATTTTGTCAAAGCGTGCACGTTCAACGTTCAGGATTTTCCCTTTCAACGGTAAAATAGCCTGCATCTTACGGTTACGACCTTGCTTAGCACTACCGCCCGCAGAGTCACCCTCGACTAGATATAATTCAGAAAGTGCTGGGTCTTTTTCCTGACAATCTGCCAATTTACCTGGTAAACCAGCAATATCAAGTGCACTCTTACGACGCGTCATTTCACGAGCTTTACGCGCAGCATCACGTGCACGTGCAGCATCAATAATTTTACCGGCAATCGATTTTGCAGCTTGTGGATTTTCAAGTAAGTAAGCAGAGAACTCTTTGTTCATTGCTTGCTCAACCGCTGGTTTTACTTCACTCGATACCAGTTTCTCTTTCGTTTGAGATGAGAATTTCGGATCAGGTACTTTGACCGAAATAATCGCCGTTAAACCTTCACGAGCATCATCACCTGTCACATTGACTTTTTCTTTCTTGAGAATGTTTTCATTTTCAAGATATTGATTAAGACCACGTGTTAAAGCCGCACGGAAACCAGCTAAATGCGTACCACCATCTTTTTGAGGAATATTGTTGGTAAAACAACGCACATTTTCTTGATAACTTTCGTTCCACTGCAATGCAACTTCTACACCAATACCATTTTCGGTATCTGCAGTGAAATGAAAAATCTCATTTAGATGAGTTTTACCTTCGTTAATGTATTTTACAAACTCAGATAAACCACCTTCGTAGTCATATACATGCTCAAGGTTAATACGTTCATCACGTAAAACAATGCGCACGCCCGCGTTTAAAAATGAAAGCTCACGTAAACGACGCGCTAAAATTTCAACGTTAAAAATGGTTTGACTAAAAGTTAGTTCACTTGGCCAAAAACGTACCGTTGTACCACTCTTATCCGTTTCACCAATTACACGTAATGGATATTGCGGATCACCGTGATGATATTCTTGTTCGTGCACTTGGCCAGCGCGATTAATAATTAAATGCAATTTACTTGAAAGCGCATTTACAACCGAAACACCGACGCCGTGCAAACCACCTGAAACTTTATAGCTGTTGTCGTCAAACTTACCGCCTGCGTGCAAGATCGTAAGAATTACTTCTGCTGCAGAAACCCCCTCTTCAGGGTGAATATCGGTTGGAATACCACGACCATTGTCGGAAACACTTACCGATTCATCTTCGTGAATCGTGACAATAATTTCATCACAATGTCCCGCTAAAGCTTCATCGATTGCATTATCAACAACCTCGAATACCATATGGTGTAAACCGGTACCGTCGTCTGTATCCCCAATATACATCCCCGGACGTTTACGAACTGCATCTAATCCACGTAATACTTTAATACTAGAGGAATCATAAGCCTTTTCATTGGTTTGTTCTGTTTGAGAGGCTGATTGAGACTCTGAACTCATGGTTTCTCCCTAGCAAATATAGGTTTATTCAAAGATGGATAACATCAAAAAATTATGGTGAAGCAAGACTAACTTGACCGGATTCAACATTGAATAATTGATATGAAATAGACAGATCATGTAAGTGTTTTTTTACCGATGCATGATCTAAAGTTGTCATAAAAACCTGGCTACCAAGTTGGCTTAATCGTTCAATTAAACGTTGTTGTGCGGTTAAGTCTAATTCTGCTGTCAGATCATCTAATAATACCACAGTTTCCTTATTACTCGCATGCAACATTGCAATTTGTGACAGTTTTAAGGCAATAATCAGCAGTTTTTTCTGACCTCTTGATAAAACAACGTCAGCATGTCCAAACGGGGTTTTCAAGCGCAAATCTGCACGATGTGGACCATATTCGGTATAGCGTCTTTCGATGTCTTTTTGATGTTGATTCAGCAAGTCTTGCATAAGTCCCTGCTCTGTATGAAAACCCGGACTATATTCCAGTTCAATCTCCAGATCAGGTAGTAATTGACTTAAATCATTTTGAAAAAAGACATTCCATTGTTCCACAATACTTAAACGTTGAGAGTGTAAAATTTCCCCATAATCGCTCAACATTTTGTTCCACGGCTCTAAATCCGCTAAAGAAATATTCCGTCTGGTTTTAAGTAAGGTATTACGCTGTTTCAATGCACGAGAATAATATTGCCAAGCAAAATAAAACTCAGGTTCCACGTGGAACATCAGCCAATCTAAAAGCTGACGGCGAGGTTTTGCCCCATGATCAATAATATCTGTACTTTGTGGGTCAATATGTTGCAAAGGCAGCAGTTTCGCGAGTTGCCCTTGTGTAGCCACCGTATCGCCATTGACCTTCATCAACTGCTCACCAGAGGCTAACTTTTGCATGCCAATTTTTTCAGTTGCGGACTGGGCGAAGACAATCGCATCTTCGGCAGAATATTGAATATAATTTTTGGGTATATGGGTACGGAATGACCGCCCTGTTGCAAGCAAATGGATTGCTTCCAGAATTGAAGTTTTTCCTGAACCGTTAGCGCCATAAAATACATTAAACGGTTGCAACCCTTGGAGTGCAACCGTTTTTAAATTACGCACACGTTCAATATTTAAACGCGTAAGATGCATATGAATCAGCCGAATTATACACGCATTGGCATTACGACATACGTCTGGTCAGGATGTGCCGGATCTTGAACCAATACAGACTGGTTTGCTTCAGTCATGCTCATATTTACATCATCACCATCAAGCACACCTAAAACATCTAGCAAATATTGCGCATTAAACGACATTTCAAGCGGTATGTTTTGGTACTGAATTGCTAAATCTTCAATCGCTTCATCTTGTTCAGGGTTATTTGCACGTAGCTGTAAAGAATCTTGATTAAAATTCAAGAAAACGCCACGTAACTTCTCATTACTCAAAATTGCGACACGTTGTAATGATTGTTTGAACACATCATGGCTAATTAACACATGTTTATCGCCACCACGTGGAATTACACGACGATAATCAGGGAATTTTCCATCAATCAATTTCGTCGTAAAACGAACAGTGATATCGCCCTGCTCTTTGTCACGGCTCGGTGTATTAATCGTGACATTTAACAATTCACGACCGATGAGCAATGTTAATTGTTCATCTTCAATACTGAGTAAACGCTGCAATTCACCCACAGCTTTACGAGGCACAATTGCTTGAACCAATTGAGATGATGTAGAAGAAGCAGTGATTTCACAAAGTGCTAAACGGTGACCATCTGTTGTTACTGCACGTAATTGATTTTCATCAATTTCTAATAAAGTACCAGTTAAATAGAAACGCACATCCTGTACAGCCATAGCAAAAGCTGTTTTTTCAAATAAACGCTTTAACTCACGTTGAGTAACCTGTACTTGTGTACCTTGACTATTTTCAGTGGTTAATAACGGGTAATCTTCTGCCGGTAAAGTACCTAATACAAAACGGCTATTACCAGACTTTAAGATACATCTCTGATCTTCAGTAATTTGTAAATCTATCAATGCAGCTGTAGGCAATGATTTACAAATTTCCATCAACTTACGAGCAGGAACAGTTGTTTCACCTGCTTCAATGCATGCCCCTTCTGTTAAAACAGTACTGGCAACCAGTTCGACTTCTAAATCAGAACCAGTAATGGTGAGTGCCTGAGCATTAGTCTGAATTTTGACGTTTGAAAGAATATTCAATGTATGACGACGTTCTACCGCACCGACAACATGCGATAAAACATTGAGTAAGCTTTCTTTAGCGATTTTCAAACGCACGATTCATTCCTCTAGCAACTTGGAGCAAATATTTCATTTTTTAGCTGTGTACTATGCTGCACTTACGTAGACTTTGCAACAACGTCTTATTATTTCATTAACTCTGAAGTAGACGCAGTAGATTTTTATAATCTTCGTCAAAAATCGGATCTTCCTCTCGAAGACTCACAACTTTTTCACAAGCATGCATCACCGTACTATGGTCACGCCCACCAAAAGCCATTCCAATTTCAGGAAAACTATCACCCGTCAATTCACGAGCAAGACCCATTGCTAACTGACGCGGTCGAGCATAAATACGTGTCCGTTTTGGTCCTACCAATTCTTTTAAAGGAATTCGGAAATATTCACTGACCACACGTTGGATATTTTCTACGCTAATTGTACGTGCACGGATTGCCAATACATCTTTTAAAGATTCACGGACAACATCAAGATCGATCGGCGCACCTTTAAATCGAGAAATTGCAACGACTTTATTGAGTGCCCCTTCAAGTTCCCGGACGTTGGCAACTACTTGTTGTGCAATGAATAATGCACAGTTTCGAGGTAAATCAACGCCGCTATTTTCAGCTTTCTTCAATAAAATTTCGATACGAGTTTCAATATCTGGAGGCTCAACACCTACAGAAAGACCCCAAGAAAAGCGAGATACCAAACGAGGATCCAACTCGGTCAATTCTTTCGGGTACCGATCTGAGGTTAAAATAATTTGTTTTGATTCATCAAGTAAGGCATTGAATGTATAGAAAAACTCAACTAGGCTTGCTTCTTTACCTGCTAAGAGATGAATATCATCAACCAATAGTAAGTCTAAAGAACGGCAATTTTTCTTGAACTCTTCCACTTTGCCTTTTTGCAAAGAACTTACAAAATCCTGAACAAAACTCTCCGAGGTCATATACATCACCCGTGCATTAGGCTTGGCTTGTAATAAAGCATTACCAACTGCCTGCATCAAGTGAGTCTTACCTAAGCCTGTCGGACCATATAAGAATAAAGGGTTGTGCTGTGAAGCACCTAATTGTGTTAACACTTTTCTACATGTTTCAGCAGCCATCTGGTTCGAACGGCCTTCAACAAATAAAGAAAAAGTAAATTGAGGATTTAATAGCTTCTTTTTCGGCGTTTTTGGGTTTACTACACTATTAGTAGTAGGTGTATTGGAAATAGCATCCGGTTCTTTTTTTACTTTAAAGCTTTGTTGAGGCGCAGTTTGTAAAGCAGCCGTTGTAGTTGCTGGCTGTTCACTCGATGACAAAATACTACCAGGACGAGAATCAACTAAAATCTCAACCTGACGCACACGCCCTTCTGATAACTGTTCGGCCAATATAGAAATTAATTCTAAATGGTTCTCTTGAATGTAACGCGTCCAATAAGGATTAGGTGCATAAAGACGCAGTATACCTTCTACTTCTTCAGCAACTAATGGGCGAATCCACATCGCAAAGACGTTATCAGAGAGCTCTTGTCGCAAGCGAGTTAAGCAGTCTGTCCACAGCATGTGTATCCCCTATTTCTGCGTTTTTAAATTCAAATAATCTAAAGATTAACCCTTCCTGATGAGAAGGGGTCGCCATTCTAACCAAGTTATCCACATCTGTCATGACGATTTCGTTTGATTTTGTCTAAAAAGAAATCTCTTGTGAATAAATTTAAATTCAAATCGGCTTGTGTATAACTTTTTGCACAACCTGTGGATAAATTAACACATAAACTTATCCACAATCCATAAATATAATAAAAACAGAGTTATCAACAACCCAAATATATGTTTTTTAAATTTAAAAGTGCGGAATCCACAGAAAAAGTTATCCCTAATAAGAATAAATTTAAATTTCTAAATTTGAATTTATTTAATAGGAGAATGATCTTTTGTGGATAACTGCAAAATATGAATTTAAATTCAAATGCAGCAAAACAAAACGAAGATGATATCTTGTTTTGTTGATAAATATGTATATAAGGTGTGTATATATTAAAAGTTCTAATAAAAATAGACAATTACTTTGTGTATAACTTTTAAAGCTATATATTGACCTAAATTATGGAAAGAATAAAAAGAAGTAAAAAGATTAAAAATTTGGGTTAAATACAAAACTTTCTTGGTTTTTCATTGACAGCGTAAACATTGCACAATAAAATCGCGGACCTTTATAGAAAGATCATTTTTGGGAGTTTCAATATGAAACGTACTTTCCAACCATCTGAATTAAAGCGTAAACGCGTTCATGGTTTCCGTGCTCGTATGGCAACTAAAGCTGGTCGTCAAGTATTAGCTCGTCGTCGTGCAAAAGGTCGTCATAGCTTAACTGTTTAATACTGTTACGCTGACCAGACTTGGGTGTGATGACACTTTACAGTTTTAGCACAGACGTGCGAATACGCTGTGCTGCAGATTATAAAAGTGTATTTGATGGTGCGCTTTTTAAAGTGCATCAACCCCATTTTTTATTTCTTGCAAAATTAACCGAACAGCCTAAAAGCCGTTTGGGTATTGTTGTTGCTAAGAAAAAAGTGCGCCGAGCGCATGAAAGAAATCGAATAAAACGTCTTGCTCGTGAGAGCTTTCGTCTACATCAGCCGAATTTTGGATCAGACATAGATGTTGTAGTGATGCCGAAAGTTGGTATAGAAACGATTACGAATGCTGAGCTATATCAACAATTAGATTTTGCTTGGCAAAAATTACAGCGCTTAGCAAAAAAACATTCTAAAGTTGGCACAACCTCGCAGAATTAAGAGATAGCCAATGGTCCGTTTTCTACGTTGGTTGATTCGACTGTATCAAATTGCGATTAGTCCGCTTCTTGGACCCCGTTGTCGTTATATCCCGACTTGTTCCCAATATGCGATAGAAGCACTGCACACTCATGGTGCGATAAAAGGCGTTTGGTTATCTTCTAAACGGATTTGTCGTTGTCATCCGTGGGGAGGATCTGGATATGATCCGGTACCGCCAAAAGCAATTCGTTTTATTTCGTTTCATCAAATAGATTCTCAAACGCATCATGTTGCTGTACCCTTTCGTGATCGTTTACTGAAGCAAAATCTCTCTAACCATTTGGGGTAATAGATATGCAACAATGGGCCAGGTTTGCAATTCTCGGGGCCATGTTTGTCACCGCATATTTGCTCATTTTGGCTTGGCAAAAAGATTATGGAAATGCTGTAACTGCACCGCAACAACAAGCGGCGGCTGTAAGCTCGCATGAAGTATCTGCTGATTTGCCAAATGCTAAAAATGCAACAGTGGCTTCCGATGTGCCACAAGCAAATATTGCGCAGTCACAAACCACAGATGCAACTGCACCTGTGAATCAACAGCTTATTTCAGTACAAACTGACCTTTACCATATTTGGATCAATCCAAAAGGTGGTGATATTGTTCGTATTGAATTACTCTCACACGACAAAAGCAAAGACAGCGATCAACCTTTTGTTATGCTTGAAAATGATGCCAAGCGTACATATGTTGCTCAATCTGGCTTAATTGGTTTGAATGGACCAGATAGTAGTCGTGGTGGTCGTCCATTATATGCTGTTGAAAAGACATCATATACTTTGGCTGATGCTAAGGGTGTACAGGACCAAAAGGGTCAATCTGAAAAAGTTTTAAACGTTCCAATGGTATTTAAAACACCTGAAGGCGTTGAAATTATTAAGACTTTTACCTTTACTCAAGGTCAATATCCAATTGTTGTAAAACATCAAGTCATTAACCGTAGCCAACAAAGCTGGCAAGGTCAGATGTTTGGACAATTAAAGCGCGATAATTCTGAAGATCCTGGTAAGTCTTCTCAAGGTATTTTCACTCTAGGAACTTTCTTAGGGGGAGCTTGGGGAACACCTGATGCACATTACAATAAGCTTAAATTTGCTAATTTCTCAGAAGAAAAAGTAAATACTGAAGCGAAGGGTGGATGGGTTGCAATTGTTCAGCATTACTTTGTAAGTGCTTGGATTCCTGGAAATCTTAAGCTGACTCAAGCCAATGGTCAGCCTTATGTAGCTAAGCTTGAATCTCGTCAATCTGCTGATCATATGAATATCATTGGTTTTACCTCACCAGTGATTAATGTTCCGGCAGGCACTTCAATGGAAGTGGATGCAAAACTTTATTCAGGTCCAAAAGTACAATCTGAATTAAAAGATTTAGCTGTAGGTTTAAATCAGACTGTTGATTATGGTTGGTTATGGCCAATTGCTAAGCTCTTGTTCTTAGGTCTTCAATTCTTCCATAGCATTGTGGGTAACTGGGGATGGTCAATCATCTTGCTTACCATTATGGTGAAGATGATCTTGTGGCCTTTATCTTCAAAAAGTTATCGTTCTATGGCGAAAATGCGTGTGATTGCACCAGAAATGCAACGCATGAAAGAAGAGTTCGGTGAAGACCGTATGCGCTTCTCGCAAGAAATGATGGCTTTATACAAGCGTGAACAAGTAAATCCACTTTCAGGTTGTTTACCATTATTGCTACAAATGCCAATTTTCCTTGCTTTGTACTGGGTACTCATGGAAAGTGTGGAATTACGTCATGCACCATGGTTAGGCTGGATTCAAGACTTGTCAGCAATGGATCCTTGGTTCATCTTGCCGTTAATCATGGGTGCTACCATGTTTGCGCAGCAAATGTTGAACCCGCAACCCGCTGATCCAATGCAGGCAAAAGTGTTCCGCATTATGCCGATTATGTTCACGGTATTTATGTTGTTCTTCCCGGCAGGTCTCGTGCTGTACTGGATTGTGAACAACAGTATTACTATTTTACAGCAGTCGTTTATTAATAAGAGCGTTGAAAAAGGTCGTATCAATAAGACTGAATCAGCTTCTTAATCGTTGAACTTTTGCTGAATAAATCCGCTTAAGATGGTAATCTTAGGCGGATTTTTCTTTGGCTGGATTTTAGGTTTTTAGGTGAATAATATGCAAAGTCAAACCACGATTGCCGCAATTGCAACGCCACCAGGGCGTGGTGGTGTGGGCGTGATTCGCCTATCTGGACCTAAGGCTTATGAAATTGCTCAAAAACTGACACATAAAAACTTGCCAGAAGCGCGTATGGCGGGTTTTCGTAAATTTTATGATGCTGATGGCAGCATTATGGATGAAGGGATTGTTCTATGCTTTCCCAATCCTCACTCGTTTACAGGTGAAGATGTTGTAGAACTACAAGGTCACGGTGGTCCAGTCATTCAAAATGCCTTGCTGGGACGTCTATTTGAGCTGGGCGCAATCGCTGCAAAAGCTGGCGAATTTTCCATGCGTGCTTTTGAAAATGGCAAGATGGACTTGGTACAAGCGGAAGCTATTGCTGATTTGATTGATGCGACTTCGCAAGCTGCGGCACGCTCTGCAGTTCGTTCTTTACAAGGCGCTTTTTCAACAAAAATTAATACAGTTTTAGAAAAACTGATTCATTTACGCTTACATGTTGAAGCCGCAATTGATTTTCCTGAAGAAGAAATCGATTTCTTGGCAGATGGCAAAATTTTAGCTCTACTTGAAGATGTTCAGCAGTCGGTACATGCTGTTCAAACCTCTGCACGACAAGGGCAATTATTACGTGAAGGTTTGCAAGTTGTTATTGCGGGTAAACCAAATGCGGGTAAATCGAGCTTATTGAATGCACTTGCTGGTGTTGAACGTGCAATTGTGACTGATATTGCCGGTACAACTCGTGATGTTTTGCATGAAAAAATTAGCTTAAATGGTCTACCAATCACCTTAACAGATACTGCGGGCCTTCGTGAAACAGGAGATATCGTTGAAAAAGAAGGGATTCGTAGAGCAATCAAAGAAATTGAACAGGCTGATTTGTTATTACTGGTTTATGATTTAAATCAAGGTGATGACCCATTAAAACTTGCTCAAGAATATTTTGCTGAACACATTGAACCACGTCGTTTAATGTTAATTGGTAATAAATGCGATTTAACTGGTCAATTAGCTGAAATAGGCGATTATCAAGGGTTCCGTCATATTACAGTTTCAGCGAAACAAGAGATGGGCGTACAAGGCCTCGTAGATGCGATTACAGTGCATGCAGGCTTTCACCCTGAGGAAGACACCTTTATTGCAAGAACACGTCATTTAGACGCAATGAAGCGCACACAGCTCTATCTTTCAGAAGCACGTGAGCAACTCGTTGTATTTAATGCAGGTGAACTGGTTGCTGAATCACTACGTCTTGCTCAAAATGCTTTAGGTGAAATTACTGGCGACTTTAGTGCCGATGACCTTTTAGGCAAAATCTTTGGTTCATTTTGTATTGGAAAATAATTAAAAAAAATCTGAATGATGCACTTAGCTGTGTCATTCAGTCATTTTGTTAACCGTATCTTTTTAAAACCTTTAAAAACTCATCTAATTCATTCTGATCGACTTTTGCTTCTTTGAGCACGTGGTGGTGTAAGTGCTGTTCCATTAATTCACTCATCAGGCCATTTATTGCCCCTTTAATTGCAGCAACTTGTTGAAGTATTTCTATGCATGAAATATCTGGTTGCTCAACAGCATGCTCAATACTATTGATTTGCCCTTTTAGTCGTTTTACACGATTAACTATTTTTTTATCCTGACCGATGTGACTCATCTGTATTCTCTTGTATAATTTAATATACTGGTAGGGAGTATATTGGGTTTAAATTTTATGCAGGAACATAGTGTATCACGTCATCATCAACATCAGTTTGATGAAGGAAATCCACTTGCACAAAAACGTATTTTGATTGCAACAATTTTAACGGCATCCATGATGGTATTAGAAATATTCGGTGGATGGTTTTTTAATTCAATGGCGCTTCTGGCTGATGGTTGGCATATGAGCTCACATATGTTGGCACTCGGTTTAGCCTATTTTGCTTATCGTGCGGCTCGACATTACTCCAAAGATCGTCGGTTTAGTTTCGGAACATGGAAAATCGAGATTTTAGCGGGCTATAGCAGTGCAATTTTGCTGATGGTTGTCGCTATTTTTATGGCATTTCAGTCGATACAACGTTTATTTAATCCAGTTGAAATTTTTTATAACGAAGCGATTCCAATTGCAATCTTAGGTCTGGTCATTAACTTGATTTGTGCATGGTTACTTCACGATGATGGGCACCATCACCATCACCATCACCATCATGAGCATGACCACGGGCATCATCACCATGATTTAAACCAAAAAGCTGCTTTTTTACATGTGGTTGCAGATGCGGTCACTTCTGTTTTTGCAATTGTTGCGCTTTTCGCAGGTAAATATTTCGGATGGGATTTTTTAGATGCACTTTTAGGGATTTTAGGTGCTATTTTGGTTGCAAAATGGTCTCTTGGCTTAATGAAAGAGACAGGGAAAACCCTTCTAGATGCAGAAATGGATCATCCAGTGGTAGAAGAAATTCGTGAAGTGATTGCAGAATTTCCTAAGAACCTTGAAATTACGGATATTCATGTTTGGAAAGTCGCCAAAGGTAAGTTTTCTTGTATTTTGGCCCTAGAGACTGATGATATTTCTTTAAATGCAGACCAGATTCGTCATGCTTTATCGATTCATGAGGAAATTGTGCATATATCAGTAGAAATTAATATTCTAAAACCTACTTATGTTCCACGTGAAACATTGGCATAAATGAGTGGCAGTTTGGTTATAACTCGGTAATCAATTCAGCTTTTGAAAACAGAACTGATTAAAATGATCTCCTCTCCTACTTAGAGTCGGTTTTATGCTTAAAAAATTAGGAATATTGGCGTTATTTAGCTTAACTGCAACTATGAGTTTCGCTAATGTAGATACTGTTAGGGAAAATATTAAAAAACAATATCCTAATTTGAAAATTAGTAATATTCAGAAAACCGAAATGCCTGGGCTGTACAGCGCTAATCTGGATCAGCAAATCATCTATGTAGGTGAAGATGGGCAGCATATGTTTGTTGGTTCTATGATTCGATTAAAAGACCAGAAGAACTTAACCAAAGATTTGGTGTTAGGACAAAACTCAATTGATTGGAAACAGCTACCTTTAAAAGATGCGATTAAAACAGTCAAAGGTAATGGACAGCATGTTTTAGCCGTTTTTTCTGATCCAAACTGTCCTTATTGCAAGCAGCTTGAACCTGAACTCGATAAGCTTAAAGACGTAACTATTTATAACTTTATCTATCCTCTAAAGCCTCAGTCTATTGTGGTTTCTAGACAGGTTTGGTGTGCACCGAATCAATCTTACTCATGGAAAAAACTGATTCAGCAAGGGGTTAAACCAATAGCTGCGAGCTGTGTAAACCCAATTGACCGTAATTTGGAATTAGGAAAAAAACTAGGTTTTAATGGCACTCCTACCTTAATTTTTGCAAATGGTTTTAAGCTGGTGGGCGCACGCTCTGCTGAAGAAATTCAGGCAGTTTGGAAAGAGTTAGGCCTTTAAAATAAATTAAAAAAAGCACCCCAAGGTGCTTTTTTTATAAATGAATTAAAGTTTAGCTTTTTCGTGCAATCAAATTGTAGATAAACAAAATAACGATGGCACCAATCACGGATGCGATGAAGCCCGCAGCTGAGTTTTCGCCATAAAGTCCAAGTAAACGACCACCATAAGTGGCTAAAAGTGAACCTGCAATACCAATCAAGGTAGTTACGATGAAACCTGCTTTATCATCCCCTGGATGCAAAGCGCGAGCGATTAAGCCAGCAAAGAAACCAACTACAATAGCGACAATAAGTGACCACATATTTGTTCTCCAGTTGTTTTTTTGATGAAGTTAATGATTTTGCTTCATATTCTATCGTGCGGTAGAGCTGTCTATTTTGTCTGTAGCAGATTGCGACTTTTTGTGTCTTTTTTGTTCAAAGCTAAGGTTTTATATAAAAAAATAGCACCTTGCGGTGCTATTTTTATGAAATTTATAAACCAATTTCACCGATAAAAGGTAAGTGGCGATATTTTTGGTCGTAGTCTAAGCCGTAGCCTACAATGAATCTGTCTTCTACTTCAAAACCTAAAAATTTAACTTCGAGATCAATTTCACGGCGAGATGGTTTACTCACTAATGTGCAAAGTTGAATCGAATTTGGCTCACGAGTTTGCAACATTTCAACTACTTTGCTTAAGGTATTGCCAGAGTCGATAATATCTTCGACAACCAGTACATCCTTACCGCGTATTTCACCGTCAAGATCTTTTAAGATTTTAACATCTCGACTTGAAGTCGTACCACCGCCGTAGCTAGACACTGTCATGAAGTCAAGTTCATGCGGTTTGGTAATTGTACGGCACAAGTCTGCCATGAAAATAACAGAACCACGAAGTAATCCAATAAGGACTAATTCTTTATCACTATTTGCATAGTGAGCGTTAATTTGCTCGCCGAGCTCTTTGACTTTTGCTTGAATTTCTTCGGTTGAAATCATGATGCTCATTGCAACAGTCATGGCAGATTCCTACAAGATATAAAAGAAAAAATAAAAAAGGTGTTGACCTGCAACACCTCGAAAATCTGAGTTAATGGTAAAATTTTAAAGCAAAATGACGTTTCATGCACCCTTTGATGGCTTTGAAATTTTATCATTTTGCGGATTATGTCGATCACGCTTTAACACAACAGCACATATTCCAAATAATAACAAAAACTTAACCACCCGATTTTTATTGGGCTGTTTCTTTTTGATAAGCACGTTTTCCATAAATATAAGTCGCCTCAATATTACGGTCATCACCTAAAGTGAATAAAGCAAACAGCGAATCTTCAACAGATTTGGATTTAGACTGGCGCAGTTGCTGTAATGCGGTCGGCTTAAGATTCAATACAACAAAGTCTGCTTCTTTACCGATATTGAAGTTGCCTAACTGCTCTTGTAAATCAAGCGCTTTTGCTCCACCTAAAGTTGCATGATAAAGCGCTTCATAAGCGGAGAGTTTATCACCTTGTAACTGCTGAACTTTATAAGCCTCGTTAACAGTTTGCAGTAAACTAAACGATGTACCAGCACCGATATCTGTACCCAAACCCACTTTTACTTGTTTTTCCCATGTTTTTTTCAATGGGAATAAACCACTGCCTAAGAACAAGTTTGAAGTTGGGCAAAATGCGATAGCAGACTGCGTATCATGCATGCATTGCCATTCTTCATCTTCTAAGTGAACGCAATGCGCAAATACAGAACGCTTACCAGTCAGGCCATAATGTTGATAAACATCTAAATAGCCTGCTTGTTCAGGAAATAAAGATTTTACCCAAGCTATTTCATCTTTGTTTTCACTTAAATGCGTATGTACGTAAACATCCGGAAATTCTTGTTTTAACTGCCCTGCTCTTTCTAATTGCTCAGGTGTAGAAGTCGGTGCAAAACGTGGCGTAATCGCATACAGAGCACGGCCTTTACCATGCCATTTTTCAATGAGTGCTTTTGTGTCGCTGTAAGCCGTTTCTGGTGTGTCACACAGCGCTTCAGGGGCATTGCGGTCCATGAGTACCTTACCGGCAATTAAACGCATCTGAACGTGTTCTGCGGCTTCAAATAAGGCATCAACAGATTCCGGATGGACTGTACAGAAAACCAGTGCTGTGGTTGTACCATGTTTTAAGAGTTCTTGAACAAAGAACTGGGCAATTTCACTTGCATATGCTTTGTCCTGAAACTGGATTTCAGTTGGGAATGTATAAGTATTGAGCCAGCTTAAAAGCTGTTCGCCGTATGCTCCAACCATTTCAGTTTGTGGGAAGTGAATATGGGTATCAATAAAGCCAGGTACAATCAATTGTTCTGGATAATGTTGAACCTCAACTCCAGCCGGTAGATGCGCTTGAGCGTCTTCCCATGCTCCAAACCATTTGATTTTTCCATGTTCACTAATCAATACACCATCTTCCAAATAACGTACTTGATTTGGAATATCAGTTGGCTCAGAGACAGTTTGTTGAATATCTAAAAAACGACCACGCACAACGGTGGTATTTGCAATCGATGACATGGAAAGCCTATATATTTTCACTTTTTTCGGTTGATTGTACCCCAGTTAGCCAAGATTTAAACGGTATAACGTTTACTTAGTCCCCAGTCAGCCAAAATCCGTCGATAAGTCGTTGATGAACGGTCTGCTTCGAAATGTGCTTCCATTATTAAATCAAGTGGTAGTTCTTCTGGCTTTTGTGATTCGACCATGTCTTGATCTTCGGCAAAAATTTGAGCATTAAATGCGTATACCTTTTCTAAATCACCTGTCTGATCAAAGTTACGGGTGAGTGGAACAAATAAACGGGTTTTATTGCTCGAAATAGGACAGCACGCATTCAAGATTTTTAAGACCCCACCTTCTGGAAAATCGACTGTAAGCACGGCTGAAAAAGGTGGATAGACTTCAAAGGTGCGCTTCCATAAAAAGCCTTCTGGTTCGAGATGCTTTAGCTCATGCGGATAGTTACTGACATTGCTGATATAGATCGTTTTTAAGCCATATTCAGTACGTTCAGTGTGATATTTAGGGACGACGGGATTATCACGACTCGCAAAGGCATTGTGATGTACCCAAGCAAAATGAGCGACATCAATAAACCCTTCAAGTTGACGTCCACTAGAGCCGCCAATATCCACAAAAGGTGGCAAAATCGCTTGATGCTCTGCATGGTCCCAAGTATCTAATACAGGAATATTGGCTTGAGTAATATCACGACCATGAATACTGGTCCAAATGAGGCCGTATCTTTGCACAACCGGAAATTTGGTCAGAGAAAAACGATCAGAAATTTTGGTTAACTCGGGTTGAGCTGGTATTTGAATACATTTGCCTTCGGTGTTATAGCGTAGACCATGATAAGGACACACAATGTCATCACCATCGACCCAACCTTTGGTTAAAGGAACACCGCGATGAGGACAAATGTCTCGGACCAGATGAATTTCACCACTTTCTGTTTTATAGAGTGCCATGTTGACGTCTAGTAGCGTGACGCGTTGAGGCGCGGTAGAGATATCTTGAATACGGGCAACTGGATACCAATGACTTGATAAAATTTCCCAATCTTTTGCATCAAAACTGCTGTTACATGGCATGGCAAGTGGCGTTAAAGTTGGAATAGCATTCATAGCATCACTCCTTAAAAAAATCAGGGCTCTCGCGAGCCCTTAAAATCTAGGCTTTTTTCTTTTTAGGAGATGCAAAGAGCTTGCCAATATCACTTTTTAATTTTGAAAATGAGAATAAAGTTTTTAAAATTCATAAGATTAAATTATTATATTTTTGAATTTTTGTTCTAATTTAGCTTTAAAAATAAATATTCATTATTTGTTATATATCTAAAATGCACTGTTTGATTGCGGACCAAGCATAATAAAAAAGCACTTTTAAAGTGCTTTTTTATAAATTTCTATACGTTTTTACTCGACAAAATAATGTGCTGCAAAGTGAGCATCATTACCGATAATGTCATAACAATCTTCACGAATAGACATGCCTGCACATTGATGTCCAATCATCCATAAACCGAGTGTAGGTAGTTGTCCTGAAAATAATGGGGTATCTACCCATTTTTGTACAACATATCCGTATTTGTCATAGTCATCAAAATAAAAGCTACCAGAAGCTGAGCCTTGGTCGTGACCATCTTGTAAAATTCGAATATTGGCCCCTTCCCTTGCCAAAATCGGCTTTTTCACCCATTTGCCAGACAAAACTTGTTGCGGGTCATAAATATGGGTTTCGACCAACAATGGATGGTTTGGATAACGTTTCCAAAGCTCAACCAAAATCGCTTTATTTGAAAGTAACATTTTCCAGCAGGGTTCAATCCACTGTGTGTGTGGGTGAATATATTGAGAAAAGGCTTCCTCCCAAATCCATTCCCATGGATAGAGCTTAAATATGTTTTGAATGGGACGGTTATGCAGATCGACAAAATCTTGTCCATTCCAGCCTATGTTTTCCATAGAAAGCTCGGAAACTTGTAGATGAGCTTGATAAGCCGTATCCATCAAGTACTCTAAATTACCCCAGTCTTCCCTTCCGGCTTCCTGACAGGCAGCAAAATGTACATGGCTACCACGCGGTAAAATCGTCTTCCAGCGTTTAATCAGGTCTTCATGAATGCTATTGAATTGATCTCGGTTTGCAATACCCGAGACCTGTTCTATCCACAGCCACTGAGCGACAGAAGCTTCGAGTAAGCCAGTCGGTGTGTCCGCGTTATATTCCAGCATTTTGATATTTCGCCCATCGTAAGCGAAATCAAAGCGACCATAGAGCATGGGCGCATTTTGTTTCCACGAATGTTCAATGTGGCTTATGGCTGTTTCTGGAATTTGAAAATAAGTTGGATAGTCCCCGCGTTGAATGAGATCTCCTACTACCGATAAACACATCTGATGTAGTTCATTTGCCGCATCTTCCAGTTGTTCAATCTGTTTAAGGGTAAACTCATACGCAACACCTTCTGACCAGTAAATTGAGCCATCAAGAGAAGGTAAATTAAAATAATCGAAACCAATATTTTGATGCTCCACTTGCCAGTCTGGGCGCGGAGTAAATATTTTTCTTTTCATATTAAGTGAATGCCTAAAGACTTAGCCGCCAAAAGAAAAACCGCTACGGCCAAAACCACCACGAATTGGGGATGAAGAAGAAGCGCTTTTCGCCGTACTTGAAATAATGGGGCGACCTATACTCAAATTGCTATAAGGGTGTAATGTATTGCCATGATAAGAAACTTCCCGATTATTTCGATAATACGCAGGCCCTAAATAGCGGCTACCGGCATAACTAGAACCATGTCCACTTGAGCTATTTTCTTCTTTACAAGTTTGGGTGTTCCAATCGCGAGCACAGTCATATTGGTTGTTATATACGTCTTGTACTAAAGGACCATCATTATGGCTACATGCCGTGAGTAATAGAGGTACAACGACGAGATTAATTTTTTTAGAACGCATGAGACTCCACACATTTTAATAAGTATGTTCGGCATAAAATACCGAATAGCTGTTATCTATTATGTTTCTGATTAGGAAAGATAAATTTTAGGTGGGCATATGATATTAATCTGTTTTTTTAAAGTACAGCCTATTTTGAAAATTTAGATAACAAGACATCTCACATGTAGATGTCTTGTTGTGATGAATTAAGACTGCAATTGCTTTTTGTTATGTCGTAAAGAGAGGTAAGCCGTAATTGCTAACACTATTACGATAAAGCTTAATGAGATCCAGATTGGCATGTGGAATACATCAAGCAACAACATTTTTGCACCAATGAACAATAAGATGATGCCTAAGCCATATGGCAAATAATGCAGTTTAGTCGCAGCGCCAGCAAGTAAGAAGAACATTGCACGTAAACCTAAAATTGCCATTAGGTTTGCTGTTAAAACAATAAATGGATCGCTCGTTACCGCGAAAATAGCAGGAATAGAGTCTACTGCGAAAATCACGTCTGAAGCTTCAACCAAAATCAATACTAAAAATAACGGCGTTGCCCACAATAAACCGTTTTGACGTACAAAGAATTTGTCTCCTTCAAGCTGTGGAGTAATACGCATATGGTTACGTAACCATTTTAAAATTTTGATGTCTTCGATATTGGTTTCTTCTTCTTGACCTTTTAAGAACTTGAAACCTGTATATACCAAGAACGCACCGAAAATATAAAGCACCCAAGAGAACTCTTGAACGAACCATGCACCAATAAAAATAAAGAGGGTACGCAGTACAATTGCGCCTAATACGCCGTAGAGCAAAATTTTACGTTGCAGCGCAGCTGGTATAGCAAAAGCCGCAAAAATCATTAACCACACGAAAACGTTGTCAATTGCGAGGGACTTTTCAAGTAAGTAACCTGCAAAGTATTCCATGGTTTTTTGGTTTGCTAAGGTCACCCCAACCGTTTGTTGCAGGTAAAGCCATAAACCACCACCAAATAAAGCCGCGACGCTTACCCACGCCACACTCCAGTAAGCAGCTTGCTTAATTGAGACATCCTGTCCTTGCTTCTGCTTAAAGCCTAAAAAGTCAATTAAGAGCATCACAATGACGATGCCAAAGAATGCTATATACAGCCATAAATTGCCGATTGTTTCCATAAATCCTCCATACATCCGGCAATTGGGCATAAAAAAACCTCGACCAGTTGCCAGATGAATTAAACATCTGTATCAACATGATCAAGGTCTTGCCTACATCATGAATTTCACGATGCTCAGATACCGACTTTTTAATAAAAGTGTATTGACGATATCTGACACATAACATTGCTGTTATGTTTGGAGGAGGCTACTCCCCTTGTCAAACTAAATTCTGTATTGGATAAAACATATCCAAGTTCACATAGAATGGCAGATTTTTTTGTATTACGCAACTGAACTTAATGTCGTGGTTTTAATGCAAAAAAAATCTCTAGGTTATTTAATCAAACCACGGTCTAAAAGCGGTTTACATATAATTTGGTATAGGTGAATAAAGAATGCCGTTAAAGGCGTACCATAAATGTTCCAGAAGTAATAACCCGCTACATTGACCAGTAGCGCGACAATAAAAGCGCCCAACATGTCTAAAGGAAAATGCACACCTAAATAAATACGTGACCACGCCACCACAAATGATAAAAATAAAAGAATAATTCCAATCATTTTGCGCTGAGCAAACAAATAAGACAGAGCGATGGTGCTAAAAATCAGCATATGATTACTTGGAAAAGATGCTGTTGGCGCATGTTCAATAAAAGTTGTACCCACCCCCATCACAAATGGCCTTGGGTGGTGGTAAAACAGCGAAATAACATAGCCCACTAAAAGCGATACGCAGGTTAAAAAGACAGATTTAATGACCCTATTTTTTAAATCTTGATCGCCATAAAACCATAAGAATGTAAGGATGAATAAAAGAATATAGAGGAGATCATTAGCAAAGAAGATAGCAAGACGAATGATAAATTGACTCGCATCCTGAGCCCCATTAATTACATGGAATAAGCTAAGGTTGAGTGTTTCTAAAGACATTCATATTCCAAACAAGAACAAAAACGTGAGCTATGATAAAGAATTAAGCTTAAGGTCTTGATAAAGAATTGTCACAAAAGTGAAATATAGTTCGTTGATGGGTAAAGTTTAAACAACAGGTCTAGATAATTTTTAATGCGTGATCTGGGCGTTGAGATTAAAGTGTTAACGTGTCGGCACTTTATACGAGAACGTTATTTCATGACTACTCAAGAAAAACAGAAAAAATTAAGTTTGAGGCCCCTATCTCCAAGAGATCCAAAACAACCACATAGAGCAGCGACTCCCCTCGAATTATTGTTCGATTTAATTTTTGTGGTCGCAATTGCAACAGCTGGTCAGCAGTTACACCACGCGATTATTGAAAATCACCTCTGGCATGCACTGCCAAGCTACCTGATGGTATTTTTTGCGCTGTGGTGGGCATGGATGAATTTTTCATGGTTTGCCTCAGCATATGACAATGATGATGCGTTGTATCGCTGCCTTACCTTTGTGCAGATTGTAGGTTCATTGGTCATGGCTGCGGGTATTCCTGATGTGTTTCACAGTCAGGATTTTGACATCATTATTGTGGGCTATGTGATTATGCGCTTAGCGCTGGTTACCCAGTGGCTGAGAGCCGCAAAACATGACCCTGAACGACGAATTACGGCTTATCGCTATGCAATAGGCATTGTATTAGTTCAGGTAGGTTGGTTAGTTGCTAATTTCGCGCACATACTTTCTATCCCCGTTTTTTTATTTTTAGTAGTGATGGAGCTATTTATTCCCATCTATGCAGAGAAATATTCTCCAACGCCGTGGCATCCTCATCATATTGTAGAGCGCTATGCCCTACTCACAATTATTGTGTTGGGTGAATCGATTGTCGGTAGTTTTAATGCAATACGTGATGCATTAGCAGCTCAGTCCATGAATATCCCTGCTGTATTCTTGATGATTGGTGGATTAATGCTGATGTTTGCAATGTGGTGGGCTTACTTTGACCGCAGTGAACAGCATCATCATATTAAAGGTGTACGTCCGTTTGTTTGGGGATATGGCCATTATTTTGTTTTTGTGAGTATTGCTGCGGTAGGTGCTGCGCTTGCCGCCGCCGTGGATGTCACCACGCACCATGCCCATATTTCTGATTTATACATGGGTGTAATTGTCGCGGTGAGTGTGGTGCTTTATACCAGTTGCATATGGATACTTTATGAGTTTCAGTGCTTATCTGGAATTACTAAATGGTTTTATCCTATTACTGCACTCATTATTTTATGTATTCCGTTTATTTGTAATAACGTGGGATATAGCGTTTTTGCGATGGGCATTGTCTATAGTTTACGTTTAATCGTTTCTAATAAATTTTTGGATAATATAGAACCAGAAAAGGTTTAAAAACAGAAAAATAAAAAACGGGTTTCAATTTGAAACCCGTTTTTTATTGAATCATCTAAAGCGGAAGTTAAGCAGCTTTCACTTTTAATGCGCTCATTAATTTTTGATGTAAGCCACCAAAGCCACCGTTAGACATAATCACAACAGCATCGCCCTCACTTGCTTCATTGACAATACGTTCAATAATTTCATCAAGTGAACGACTGACTTGAGCACGGTTAGAAGCAGCTTCAATCACAGGTTGTAAATCCCAATCTAAACCTTCTGGCTGATACCAGATAACGTCATCTGCTAAACGTGCTGAATGTGCTAAGCCATCTTTATGACTGCCCATACGCATAGTATTTGAACGTGGTTCAATAATGGCCCATAAACGGCGTTCACCTAAGCGCTTACGCGCACCATCTAAAGTGGTGTCAATTGCTGTTGGGTGGTGAGCAAAGTCATCATAAACCTCAATACCATTCACGGTACCGAGTAACTCCATACGACGTTTTACACCGGCAAAGTTAGATAAAGCTTCACAAGCTTGTTCAAGTGCAACACCTACATGCTGAGCAGCTGCAATCGTTGCCAAAGCATTCGCTACGCTATGTTGCCCTGTCATGCTCCACTTCACTTCGCCAACCACATTGCCATTTTCAAGTACTTTAAAATGGCTACCATCAATTGAGATTAATTCAGCCGATAAAGCAGCTTTTTCATTTGCTTCTAGACTGGTACGAATTACGGGTGTCCAGCAGCCCATTTCAAGTACTTCATCAATATGAGTTTCAGTAATTGGCGCAATAATACGGCCTTCACTTGGAATGGTACGCACAAGATGATGGAACTGCTTTTGAATTGCTGCTAGGTCATCAAAAATATCAGCATGGTCAAATTCAAGATTGTTTAAAATCGCCGTTTTCGGATGATAATGAACAAACTTAGAACGTTTATCAAAGAAAGCAGAGTCATATTCATCAGCTTCAACACAGAAGTATTTGCCGCCACCTAAACGAGCACTTTCACTAAAGCCAAGTGGAACACCACCAATTAAAAAGCCTGGATTTAATCCCGCCTGATCAAGTACCCAAGCCAACATAGTCGTTGTGGTTGTTTTGCCGTGAGTACCCGCTACACCAAGCACGTGTTTACCTTGTAAAACATGATCGGCAAGGAATTGTGGGCCAGAAATATAAGGCAAGCCTTCGTTCAGCATATATTCAACGGCATCAATACCACGTTTCATGGCATTTCCGACAATAACCAAGTCTGGATGAGGCTGTAAATGACTACGGTCGTAGCCTTGCATGAGTGTAATGCCTGCGTTTTCTAACTGGGTAGACATTGGTGGGTAAACATTTAAATCGGAACCAGTTACCTTATGTCCTAAATCACGAGCTAAAAGTGCTAAAGAGCCCATAAAAGTGCCACAAATACCCAAGATATGCAGATGCATTGCTCGCCTTCTCCACTGCTTTTGTACACACCATTAATATGAATTGCTGTGTGTGCATTATTGATAAATTTGCCAGCAACGATAGCAAGGCTAAACTCGAAAAGATAGTCAAAAATCGTTGTTGTTCTATGTGTTTGAGACCCTCATAAAACTACAGCTTTATTTTTTGGATTTAAGCTGAATTACAGGTTTATCTTTTATAATATTTTCGATCCATATTAATTCTTAAATCATCGTGATGATGAAGGATGTGCCTTTGAGCCCAACGGTTTTAGCTTTTGCTTTCTTAATTATCTCTAATTGCTTTATGACGCTCGCATGGTACGGGCATCTCAAATTTTTACACCATGCTCCCATTTGGCAAGCAATCCTATTCGGTTGGATTATTGCCTTACTTGAATATAGTTTTATGATTCCCGCTACTCGTATGCTGAGTGCACAAGGTTGGTTACTCGGTGAAATGAAGATCACTCAGGAAGTGGTCACGCTGGTTGTGTTTGTACCATTTATGATTTTCTTGTTTAAACAGCCATTTAAACTTGATTATTTATGGGCGATGTTATGTCTATTTGGTTGTGTTTATTTTGTATTTAGAAGCCAATAAGCTGTAAGAGCTTGTAGAGAATCAATTATTTAATACAAGCTTTTACTCTTCCAGATCTTTGATGATCTTGCAGGATGTTTAAATAATAGTAATAAAATTTGAGAATGTGCCGCTGTTAAAGCATGACAATTTTTTATGAGAATAAAAATATTCGCAGAGCTGGTCAGTTAAATTTTCGTGAGATGAAAAATCAGTCTATAATAACGGGCTTCCGAACCATTTAAAACTTGGCTCTCGTCGAGATTTATCTTCTTTTACTTTTGTCTCTGGAACATTAGCAATGAATGCGGCCGCAGCACAAGACGCTCAACCTCTCGTTGGAATTATTATGGGTTCTCAATCTGATTGGGCAACTCTCGAAAACACAGCCAATATGCTTAAACAGCTTGGTGTCCCATTTGAAGCGGAAGTGGTATCTGCTCATCGTACTCCAGATCGTTTATTTGAATATGCAGAAACTGCGCGTGAACGCGGTATTCAAGTGATTATCGCTGGTGCAGGTGGTGCAGCGCATTTACCTGGAATGTGTGCCGCAAAAACTGATTTACCTGTTTTAGGTGTGCCAGTTAAATCATCAATTTTAAATGGCGTAGATTCTTTGCTTTCAATCGTACAAATGCCAGCAGGTATTGCAGTGGGTACTTTGGCGATTGGTCCAGCTGGTGCGACGAATGCAGCAATTATGGCTGCACAAATCTTAGGTTTAACTCGTCCTGAAATCGCAAAAAATGTTGCTGATTTCCGTGCTGCGCAAACTGATAAAGTTGCAAGCAAAAATATTCCGGGTCAGGTGTAAGAGGCTGAGATGGATAAAACTATCGGTATTTTTGGTGGTGGGCAACTGGGCCGGATGATGGCTCAAGCAGCGTTACCATTAAATATTCAATGTACTTTTTTTGAAGCAAATACAGATTGTCCAGCAGGTGTTTTAGGCCAAGTTTTTTCTAGCCAAGATGAGCAAGGCTTAAAGCAGTTTATTGAAAGTGCTGATGTTTTCAGTCTTGAATTTGAAAATACACCAGTTGAAGACGTTGATGTTTTGACACAAACCAAAGCATTGTACCCTCCCCGTGTGGCTTTAGCGACTGCGCAAAATCGTTTGTCAGAAAAAGCATTGTTTGATGAACTTGCGATTCCTGTTGCGCCGTATCGTGCAGTAGATAGTCTAGAAAGCTTGAAAAAGGCTGTTGCTGAGCTTGGTTTGCCGATTGTACTTAAGACTGCAACTGGCGGATATGATGGCAAAGGCCAGTTTGTACTTCGTTCAGAAGATCAGATTGATACTGCTTGGGCTGAACTTGGTCCTGCAAAAAGTCTAGTTGCTGAAAGCTTTGTTAAATTCTCTCGCGAAGTTTCAATTATTGCAGTGCGCGGTCAAAATGGTGAAGTAAAAACTTGGCCATTGGCTGAAAACCATCATCACAACGGTATTTTATCGCACTCAATTGTACCTGCGCCGAACAGTGAAGCTTTACAGCCTGTAGCTCAAGACTACATTACTCGTTTGTTGAATCATCTCAACTATGTAGGCGTGCTAACTCTAGAACTGTTTGTGACTGAACAAGGTTTATGTGCAAATGAGATGGCACCGCGTGTGCATAACTCAGGCCACTGGTCAATTGAAGGCGCTGTTTGTTCACAGTTTGAAAACCATATTCGAGCTGTTGCAGGTTTACCACTAGGCTCAACAGAAGTTATTCGACCAACGGTTATGATCAATATTATTGGTCAACATCCTAAAACTGAAGATGTGCTTGCCTTAAATGGTGCTCATCTCCATCTTTATAATAAGTCAGAACGTGCTGGCCGAAAATTAGGTCATATCACTTTAATGCCTGTGGATAGTAATGAATTGATGACCTTATGCCGTCAATTGGCAAAAATTTTGCCAGAACCACTCGCTTTAACAGCAGATATGCACCTCTAAAATATTTTTAACTCAAAAAAAGCGATCTTCGGATCGCTTTTTTTGTCTTTTAAATTTAAAAATAAGAGAACTCACATGTTTTGGTGCTGTGGATAACTTTAATTGGAACTTTTGAATTTAAAAAAGCTACTATAATTTGAATTTAAAACCTAAAATAGCTGCCCATAGTGTTTTTGAATTTAAAAATAGTTATCCACAAAAGTGTTTTTTAAATTTAAATGAGAAAGTTGGACGGGTTTTTAAATTCAAAAATTAGTGGTCTATTGATATGGTGTTTTGAATTTAAAATTTTGGGCTGATTTTAAATTTAAAAGTGCGGATTGTGGTGATGGTGTTGAGCCTTAATATTTAATAAATAATAAGAGAATATGGAATAGAATTAAGAAATAGAAGCTTTTTGCCGTATTGTGGATAAAGTTATCCACAAAAAAGAAATATTTATGGTTTAAATTTAAAGAAGTACTTTTGAATTTAAACTTGAGGCTATTTTTTGAATTCAAAACTTATAATTTGGATTAAGAAATTTTTAAATTTAAAAATAAAGCAGAAAATTTGAATTTAAAACATGGGGAATGAATTTAAAGTAGAGATTATGAATTCAAATTTACGTTTTCTCTCTGAAATTTTGGACTCATAATGGTATGGTACTTACAAATTTAAATTTAAAAATTGAACTAGGATAATATGCGACGTTTTTCTTGTATTGTTGGCTCTGTATTTTTGGCGATGACTCAGGCTCAAGCAGAGCTCGTAATTAATGGTTCTACAATATCTAGTAGTGCTACTGTTCCTGTAGTGACGAGCGAAGATTATACGCCTAATAATAATTTCCAAAGCTGTTTGGCAAATTTACGTTCTCAAGCCATTGCTGCTGGTGTGTCTGGTACGACTTATGATCGATATACCCAAAATTTAACTCCAGATTATTCCGTTATTGATAAATTAAATTATCAACCAGAATTTTCGACGCCTATTTGGGATTATCTTTCTGGTCTAGTCGATGAAGAGCGAGTTGAGCTTGGAAAACAAAAACTGGCGCAACATCGAGATGTTTTAAACCGCGCTTCTCAAGTCTACGGTGTGCCACCAGAAACAATTGTAGCAGTGTGGGGCGTGGAAAGTAATTTTGGTGATATTTCTGGAAAATATCCTTTATTACAAGCACTCGGAACTTTAAGTTGCGAAGGTCGTCGACAAAGTTATTTCCGTACTGAATTCTTTGCCACTATGCGTATTTTACAACGTGGCGACTTAACCGAAGATCAATTAAAGGGTTCATGGGCTGGGGCATTTGGTCATACCCAATTTATGCCGTCTACTTATGAACGTTTAGCGGTTGATTTTGATGGAGATGGTCGTCGAGATTTAGTTTCTAGTACAGCTGATGCGCTGGCTTCAACGGCTAATTTCTTAAATAAAGCAGGTTGGCAAACCGGAATGCCATGGGGTTTCGAAGTAAAAGTGCCTCAAGGTATGTCAATTGATGGAGAAGGGCGACGTTCAAAGAAATCTTTAAGTAGCTGGAGTGCGCGAGGCGTTACTCGAATTGATGGTTCTCCACTTGTTCAAGGGGCTTTATCTAGCAGTACTTCAGCGGGTTTAATGGCACCTGCAGGAGTAAATGGTCCAGTATTTTTAGTATTTAAGAATTTTGATGCTATTTACAGCTATAACGCTGCGGAAAGTTATGGACTTGCGATTGCCCATTTATCTGATCGTTTGAGAGGTGCTGGTCCATTTGTTTCATCTTGGCCAACTGATGATCCAGGAACTTCACGTGCCGAGCGTCGTGAAATCCAACAGTTTTTGATTAATCGTGGCTATGATATTGGTGCAGTTGATGGCCTTATTGGTGATAAAACCCGTGTGGCTATTCGTCAGGAACAAACTCGTTTAGGTTTAAATCCAACCGGACGAGCAGGGCAACAAATTTTACGCGCATTCCGTCAAGAACAAGCGCAAAAAATGATGCAATAAATTGAAAATAATAAAAAAGGTCTGCTTATGCAGACCTTTTTTATAGGCAATTATGTAAGCTTACTACTCTAATTTAACCGCTTCCAAAATATCAAAAATAACCGAAGTAACATCTTGGCTTAAGTCACGGTCATTAAAGATTTCATAGGCAGTAATGGTGACATCAGTATCACTTGGTAACTGCTTTTGTTCTTCTTCAATTAAATGTTCGATCGGTAACAGAGTTTGTTTTACTTCAAGATGCAGAATATCTTTATATTCGATATTTTCATCTTCAAGCTCGATTTCATGCTCATTGAAAAAAGGAATTAGAATAGAATGGAGGTATGGTTTAATTTCAATAATATCAAACAGTTCAATGTCTCTTGTCTGTTCAATTGTGCTGATATGATCATTTACTTCAATCAGGATATGATAATAACTCATCTTGATCTCCATTCTATTTTCGTTAGCTCTTATGACCACAATAACATGACTTTGATACCAATTTCGATGTATCTATCCAGAAATAGATACATCATTTTATATCAAGCTTTTAATTATTGAGGTAAAGTACTTAATAGATCACGGTCAGCATCCGTAAGTCCAGTGATTTTTTTGTCACCATCTTTACGTACTGAGTACATCAATGCATTTGGTTGATCACTGTGTTTTAAGCCAAGCGCATGACCTAACTCATGAGCAATCGTTAAACGTAAATCATCAATAGATTTAAACTCATAAATCACAATTTGTTTGCCGTTATAGATACCTTTTTTAAAGACATCAGCTTGAGCATTTTGCTTAAATTGACTCAATGAATTATTAAACTCATTATTAATTTGATTAAAATGAGTCACTTTGACATTTAAATCTTTAGCTTGCTGGTTATATGCAGCAATTTCTTTTTTTAAAGCTACAGTTTGTTTTTGCAAATCTTTTTGGGTTTTAGCCAGAGATTTAGCACTATATTCAGGTGCTAATTTACCTTGATTAAGTTGCATCATTTGCTGATCAAGATTTTTCAATTTGCCATTCAAAATCTGCTTTTTATTTTCAAGGTCAGACTGGGTTTGACTTAAAGATTGCTTCAATTGCTTAATTTGTTGCTGTTCATCAATTACACGTTGTTGTTCTTGTTGGAACTGTGCTGCGATTTTTTGACGCTGTTCAGAACGACTTTGGCTATTATCGTAAACTAGACGGATCTCTAATTTTGCATTTGGATCATAAGTAAAATAATCCTGACCAGTACCTTGCTTCCAAATGTCCGCAGCTTGTTGACTAATCTGAATTAATTGGTCTTGGCTTAAACCAAAACGTGGATCAACTTCAGCAATTTTATAAGTCAAATGTTGACCTGCTTGTTGCTGGATTTGAGTATGAGCTGGGGTAGCAAGATTAGCATTAGCCTGAAAATTAGAAAAAGCGAAGGCTACGCCTAATAACAAAGATGTTAAACGCATAATCGAAGGGGGAGATTTGAAAAAAAACGCATTATAAGAATATAAAATGAAAAATCAATCAAAAAACGTACAATTCAGGCAAATAAATGAGACTTTAGTCTCATTCTTTTTTACCAAATGCCAAATAGTTTTTTAGAAAAAATTTAATATATCTAGTTTTGTTTAGTTTTTTTAATCATTTAACTTTAATGATTTTCCTTAATTAGTCCTATAAATTGACCCTAATAGATCTAAATCAGAATCTGTTAATTTAAAATTATGAATGTTTTGCTCTTTTAAATAGGGGTACATTAAAGATTTAGGATCAGTAGTATGTTTTAGGCCTAAAGCATGACCAAGTTCGTGAGCAAGGGTCAAACGTAAATCATTGAATGAGGCGTAACCATAAATCTGAATTTGGTTTTGGCTGAATAAGCCTTTATGGAAGGGCTGAATATTGGTTTTTTGTTCTAGTTTAAATTGTGTTTTTAAAGCGGCTAAATCACTTTGCTCTTGATTTAATTCCTTGATTTTTATATTAAGTGTTTGAATTTTAGAATTTAAATCGTTTGATTCATTTTTTATATTTTCTGATTTTTGCTCTAGTTGTTTTTGCCATTCTTTTAAATTATCGGCCCGATAGTGCTGATATTCTCCTTGATTAAAGCGTATTACGTCTTGTTGATATTGTTCAAACTCAGCTCTTAGACTTATCTTTTTCTTATTCAAATCAGTTGATAGTTGTGCAACCTCTTGTTTATTTAAAATAATTTCCTCATTTTTAAGACGCCATATTTTCTGCTTTTGCAAAAGTGTATTCAAACTGTTTTGCTGCTCATCTTTAATCATTTGATGGTCATCATAAATTAAGTTAATTGACAGTTGAGCCTGTGAATCGTAAACAAAATAAGTTTTCCCAGTCTCTTTTTGCCAGATTTCAGCCGCTTGTTGGCTTACCTCAATAAATTGTTCTTTGGTGATTTGAAACCGCGGGTCAATAAAGGCAATTCGATATTTTAAAGGTTGTTGAGATGAGCTGATTGAAAGGTTGCTTTGAGCAAACAGCATTGTTTGTAAGCCCATGCATAAGCATAAGCTCAATCCCCACCATAGAAATTTTTTCATGGTAAAATAAAAAATATAAATAAATCTTATTGTTAGCTAGTTAACTTAATTCGTCAAAATGATAAAAACTTCAATAGATTAGTAAGGTGTGTGATCTTGATAAAAAAATTACAAAAGAAGTTTTTAGATTTGGCAATAATGGAATAATTAATGTAATAAATAACAGTGGTTTTTTAATAAAAAAATCTTAATTAAAATTAATAACTTAATTTTTATGATTGATCTTTTTGACATTAAATAATTTAAAAATATACTGAAAAATGTATTGTTATTTTTTGTAACCAATAAAAAACCGCGCCTAAGCGCGGTTTTTTATTAAAGAAACAAATTATTTTTTGTCATCTTTAACTTCAGTAAATTCTGCATCTACAACACCATCATCAGCTTTTTGTTGACCCGCATCGCCACCTTGGAATGCATTTGGATCAAAGCCTTCAGCGCCACCAGCTTGTTGTGCTTGTTCATAAGCACGTTGAGTGATAGGCATCAAGATGTTTTGTAAAGCTTCAGTTTTCGCTTTGATCTCTTCAACATCGTTTTCTTTAGTTGCTGCTTCAAGTTCAGAAACTGCAGTGCTCACAGCAGTTTTTTCATCTTCAGTAACTTTGTCACCAAGATCTTTAACTGCTTTGTTCGAGCTTGAAATTAATGCATCAGCTTCGTTACGAGCTTTTGCAAGTTCTTCAAATTTACGATCTTCTTCAGCATTCGCTTCAGCATCTTTAATCATTGCTTCGATTTCAGCATCAGACAAACCTGAGTTTGCTTTAATCTGGATCGATTGCTCTTTACCAGTGCTCTTATCTTTAGCAGAAACTTTCAAGATACCATCAGCATTGATGTCGAAAGATACTTCAATTTGTGGCACACCACGTGGAGCAGGTGGGATGTCGCCTAATTGGAAGTTACCCAACAATTTGTTTTGTTGAGCCATCTTACGTTCACCTTGGTAAACAGAAATGTCTACAGCAGGCTGGTTGTCAGCAGCAGTAGAGAACACTTGTGATTTCTTCGCAGGAATTGTCGTGTTTTTCTCAATGATTGGTGTTAATACACCACCCATTGTTTCAATACCTAAAGTTAACGGTGTTACGTCTAATAAAAGAACGTCAGTTTTGTCGCCAGACAATACTGCACCTTGAATCGCAGCACCGATTGCAACTGCTTCGTCAGGGTTTACGTCTTTACGTGGCTCTTTACCAAAGAATTCTTGTACTTTTTGTTGTACAAGTGGCATACGAGACTGACCACCAACCAAGATTACGTCAGAGATGTCAGAAGTCGAAAGACCAGCATCTTTAAGAGCGATTTTACAAGGCTCAATTGTACGAGCAACCAAATCGCAACTAAACCTTCAAGTTTCGCACGTGTTACATTGATCACTAAGTGTTTAGGACCAGTTGCATCAGCAGTGATGTATGGAAGGTTGATTTCAGTTGCGTTAGATGAAGAAAGCTCGATTTTTGCTTTTTCAGCAGCTTCTTTTAAACGTTGTAACGCAAGTGGATCATTTTTCAAGTTCACACTTTGTTCTTTCTTAAATTCTTCAACCAGGAATTCAATTAACGCGTTATCAAAGTCTTCACCACCAAGGAAAGTATCACCATTTGTTGATAACACTTCAATTTGTTGGTCGCCATCAAGGTCTGCGATTTCAATGATTGATACGTCAAAAGTACCACCACCTAAGTCGTAAACTGCAACTTTACGGTCGCCTTCTTTTTTGTCCATACCGAACGCAAGTGCAGCAGCAGTTGGTTCGTTAATGATACGTTTAACGTCTAAGCCAGCGATTTTACCCGCATCTTTAGTTGCTTGACGTTGAGCATCGTTAAAGTAAGCAGGAACAGTAATAACTGCTTCAGTAACTGTTTCACCTAAATAGTCTTCTGCAGTTTTCTTCATCTTTTTCAAGATTTCAGCAGAAACCTGTTGAGGCGCTAATTTTTTATCGTTTACTTCAACCCAAGCATCGCCATTGTCAGCTTTGATGATTTTATAAGGTACAAGACCGATATCTTTTTGTACCGCTTGATCTTCATAACGACGACCAATTAAACGCTTGATAGCGAATAATGTATTTTTCGGGTTAGTTACTGCCTGACGCTTAGCACTTTGACCAACCAAGATCTCGCCATCTTTATAAGCAATGATCGATGGAGTTGTACGTGCGCCTTCAGCGTTTTCGATTACTTTTACTTTATCGCCTTCAAGTACAGCAACGCATGAGTTGGTAGTACCTAAGTCAATACCATAATTTTTGCCATGTGACGTTTTCCTCAAAAATTCTTTTGCAATGTTTTTGCTTGTTATCCGATATGAGAGTGAATCTATTTTTTTCAAGCGTTTTAGCTAAAAAAAATCTAAAAACTCTCAAAAAATTATTTATTGACCAACCATAACCATAGCAGGGCGCAATAAGCGACCGTTTAATGTATAGCCCTTTTGTAAAACGCTACCGATTTCATTCGCTTTAGCATTTGGGTCAATACCTACAGCTTGATGTAAATCCGCATTGAAGCCATTTTTTGTATCAGCTTCTACAACACCAAATTTTTCAAGTGTGGTTAACAGCGACTTCAAGGTCAGTTTAATACCTTCAAGTACTGGCGTTTCTTCATCACCAGCCGCTTGAATTGCACGCTCTAAATTATCAACAGAATCTAGTAATTCTTTTGCAAATTTTTCAAGCACAGTCTCTTTATGCTTGTCAGACTCACGTTGAATACGCTCTACACTTTTTTGTGCTTCGTAAACTGCATTCGCAGTACGTGCTTTTTCAAGTTTTAGGCTTTCTTCTAATTTGGTGATTTGCGCTTGTAAAGATTCAACGGTAACGTCGTTTGCTTGCTCTACACCTTCAGCCTGAGTTTGCTCATTAGATTGCTCTGCTTGCTCGTGTTGAATGTCTTGAGCTTGCTCATTTTGCTCATTAGCCATTGATGATCTCCGTTTAAATGGGTTTTTAAACATGTACAGTCCTTTTGGCATCAGCATTTACTGGGTAAAACCTGAACTGCCATGCATATGCTGTAATTCATTAATAGGGATGAAGTATGGGCATTGCCTAAAAATTCAAGCGTACACGGCAATTTAAAACTTTTAATTTTGCGGTTTTAAGTAAAAATTTAAATTTTCGATCATAAAAGCAATAAATTCTTGCGTTATTTTGGGTAAATGTTGTCTCGAAGCATATACCACCGACAAACTTAACTCAGGAGCTGAAAAGTTTTTAAATAAAGGAACTAATTGTTTTTCTTTTAAATCTTTTTTAACTAATAAAGTAGGTAGCATCGCCACCCCTTGAGCATGTACACACATGTCATAAACAGCATTTACATCATTACTTTTAAAGGTAACGTTCAAAGGATAGTTTTGAGGCTGCTGTTCATTATCAAAAAGAGTCCAAAATTGATGTTGGCTATGGTGAGCTAAACAGTCATGTTGAATCAGTTGTCTTGGATGGGAGAGGGGACTGTGCTGTTTTAAATAATCAGGATGAGCACAGAAAACAGACTCGATTTGACAAACTGGTCTCGCAATTAATCCGTCTGCAACTTTTTGTGTTATACGTAAGGCTAAATCGACTTGTGCATCAATTAAGTCCATTGTATTTTCAGTCAGATATACATCAAATTGAATATGCGGATGTTGCTGTTTAAATTGGCGAATACATTCTCCAACCCCTAATTGAAATAAAAATAAACCACAGGTAAAACGAATCGTACCATTATGTTGTTCAGGTGCGGCTAACTCTTGTAGAAGTTGCTGTTGTTGTAAAATATTCTCGCAGTAGAGCAGGGCTTTTTCACCTGCTGGAGTGAGAGATATTTTTCGGGTATTTCTTTGGAATAGTCGAGTGAGAATGTGTATTCTAGGTGCTCAAGATAACGAGAAACCATCGCACGTGAATAATTTAGGTGTTCTGCGGCTTTGGTTAAATTGCCATGCTGAGCAATAGAAACAAAGACTTGTATGGCTTTTAATGTATCCATATGCTTTATCATTATTACAATGTATGCAACAGTTTATCTTAATTTAGTGCATTTACCTTACAGAAATTGCAATTTAAAGTATTTCTCATGAAATTGGAGAATACATAATGAAATTTTTTAAATTAACTGCTTCAGCCCTAGCAACTGCTACTGCTTTAACAGTAACTTCCTCAGCTTTTGCGCAAGATTTGAAAATCCAAAGTTTCTTGGCTAAACCCGAACATTTCGGTGTGACTTCTACTTTAATTGAAGGCGATAAAGAAGTTCTGTTGGTGAATGCGCAATTCTCAAAATCTGAAGCGTTACGTATTGCTGCGGATATTTTGGATAGCGGTAAAACATTAAAGACAATTTTCGTAAGTTATGGCGATCCGGACTATTACTTTGGTTTAGATGTATTTAAACAATACTTCCCAAATGTACAAATTATCGCAACGCCGGAAACTGTTAAACATATCCAAGATACTCAAGCGCTTAAGGTGAAATATTGGGGTCCACAAATGGGTGCAAATGCGCCTAGCCAAATTATTGTGCCTCAAGCTTATACTGCTAAAACTTTAAAGTTAGAAAATGAGTCAATCGAAATTAAAGGTAAGAAAGAACTTACTTATTTATGGATTCCTTCTTCTAAAGCAGTAGTAGGGGGTATTCCTGTCTCTTCAGGCATTCATTTATGGATGGCGGATACACCAAAAGTTAAAGACCGCAATGAAGTGATTCAAACTTTAGAAAATATTAAAGCATTGCAGCCTCAAACAGTTGTTCCAGCTCATATGGTTGAGGGAGCTCCACAAGGTTTAGATGCAGTTAACTTTTCTATCGACTATCTCAAGAGCTATGAGAAAGCGGTTAAAGTAAGTAAAAATGCGGGTGAGCTAAGTCAGCTCATGCAGAAACAATATCCAACATTGAAGAGTGTGGATAGCCTTGATCTAGGCGCAAAAGTTGTAAAAGGCGAGATGCAATGGCCATAATTTAAGATGACGCGCTAAAAAAATCAAAAAAGCCGTGGTCTATACCCGGCTTTTTTCGATGGAATAAGACATTTTTGAGTAAAAAGTCTCTGTAACATTCTACGCACCTTATATAGCGTTTCTATAAAGAGAAAATTTTTGACTAGAGTAAAAGGCTAAGATAAAAATTAGAAATTGATAAAATTAAACAAAAGCTTAAGTTGTGGCTTCCATATAAAAGGTAGAGGTGAGGCTAAGGAAGAGATTTTAATAAAAAATTGCACAATTTGTACTTCTATTACTACAAAAGACAACCAATGATACGCACGCCAGAAAAAAAAATTGTGAATTATAGGCAGCGCGAAGATGAACTTTGCATTTAAATGTTTGTCGTAATGAAAGGAAAGCGATTATGAAAAAATTAGGTCTTATCTCTGTAGTACTTGCTGGTGTTGCTTTTACAGCTGTTGGTTGTGCATCTGAAGCTGGTTTAAACGCATCAGGTTCTGCTCAAACTAGCGCTAGCCCATCTGGCGTACAAGCTGGTGTAGGTGTAGATGCTGGTGTTTCTGGTCAAGCACAACCAGGTCAAGTTGATGCTGGTGCTTCTGGTTCTGTTTCAGGTTCTGCGACAGCTCAGTAATTCTTAGCGATAAGAACATTAAAAAATTATAGAGTCATATATTTAAGATGCCGATTTATGTATGAAGTGAGCTGCTACTCATTACTCTATAATTAAGAGAATTTAGAATTCTCAAAAAAGCCCCAAAAGGCCTTATCTCTTTGGGGCTTTTTATATAGTAATGAGATTAGTCATCATGACGATAATCTCGATGGTCATGATCTCTATCTTCTAAGCATTTTTTTTCCCATTCACGATGTCTTTTTTCCCAATCCCGACGATTCTTGTCCTGTTCGCGAGCATCTTTACGTTGTTGTTCGTATATTCTTTTACGCTCTTCCCAACGTTTTCGCTCCCAATCACTATATCGACGTCCATCGTTACGGTCATAACGATCATCATCATGATCATGGTAATCATAACCACCGCGATAATAAGGGTCATCTGTATAAGCAACACAGCCTACAGTTAAAAGACTGGTTGCTAACAAAGTAACAACTAGTTTTGCTGACATAGCACAATCTCCTTTGTCTTGTTAACAATAATTGGCAAAAAAGTCCTGTTTTAAACGACAGATTTGTTAATGACATTTGCTATAAATCAGATTAGCGTAGATTGGTTTTTACCTTTGTATCTTGATTACATGAGTTGTATGCGAATATAGTCAAACGACAAAGAATTCTGTAGAAAATATGAAGGATAAAAGGAATTCATGGAGATAGGCATGACAGCATTTAATCAAAAAATTCAAACATTGCTAGATAAGGGCCAAGGGCCTGCTGCTCGAGCTCTTGATAAGTTACCTCGTTTGGCTCAAGAATCACTTGCCAAAATTCTTGGATATTCCTACCAATACCCAGATCTCGACTCATTTACTAAATGTATGATGGCCGTACAAATTAAACAGGGACGTATCGGTTTTATTGGTTCAGATCCTATTGATTCTAGACGCCAATTCGATACACAAATGTTGGCTATCCGTCAGAAATCAACAGAAGTTGATTCTGTAGAAGATATTCGCTTACCTCTTCAAAGCGGAACTATCTTCGCAAGACACTATCACCCGGCACCTAATAAAAAATTACCTCTACTGGTTTTCTATCACGGAGGAGGTTTTGTCGTGGGTGGATTAGATACTCATGATGAGGTGTGCCGCATATTGGCGAAATACGCAAAAGTACAAGTACTCAGCATTGATTATCCTCTTGCCCCAGAAGTCTCACCTCAACATTTAATTCAATCATGCGAAGATGCATTGGCTTGGGTCTATCAAAATCGTAGACAGCTAAAAATATTAAAAAATCGTATTGCTGTAGCAGGGGATAGTGCAGGCGGAAATATCAGTACGGTTGTAGCTCAACGATCAGTAAACAAACCTTATGCTCCACAAGCACAGCTTCTCATTTATCCTACAGTTGATTTTAAAAGCCGACATCCTTCTTTTTATGCTTATAACGAAGGATTAGTTTTGACGGATAGCGATATTAATTATGTCACTCAATATTATGCAACTCAGCATAATGTAGAATTAGATGATCCAATTATTTCTCCAACCTATGGTAATTTGAAAAAGAATCCACCAGCTTTTGTGATTACGGCTGGTCATGACGTACTGCATGACGAAGCAAAAATTTATAGCTATAAGCTAAGACAAAATGGCGTCAAAATGCATTATGAAGAATATCCAGATCAAACCCATGGTTTTATAAATTTGACACCTATTTCGAAAAAGGCAAAACGCTATACCATCGAGATCAGTAAAAACTTCAGAAAGTTCTGGGATAAAAATAGTTAAATAAAAGCTTAGTCCATGTTTCACGTGGAACGTGGACTAATAATTTAATCCAAAATATAAAGCACTAAATAAAAGATAATAAATCCTCACTAGAATTCTTTTATATAGATGATTAAATTTACCCTTCATTAAGTTTGGCATTTTGTTGTAGGAAGATATGAAAAAATTATTAATGTTATGTTGTTTGGGTATAAGCAGTCATTCAGTATGGGCTGACACTTTAGTTGAAATGCAAACTAACTTAGGCAACGTTGAAATACAACTTTATGATGATAAAGCACCAAACAGTGTGAAGAATTTTAAAGACTATATAAAGTCAGGCTTTTATAAAGATACGATATTTCATCGTGTAATTCCTGGTTTTATGGTGCAAGGCGGTGGGCTTACTGCAAATATGCAGGAAAAGACTACGCGAGCACCTATCAAAAATGAAGCTGGAAATGGAATTGCTAATACACGAGGAACTTTGGCAATGGCCCGTACAGCAAACCCTGACTCAGCTACTAGTCAGTTTTTTATAAACGTTGCAGATAATAATTTTTTAAATCGTTCTGCGGGTAATCCTGGTTATGCAGTTTTTGGAAAAGTAATTAAAGGAATGGATGTGGTTGACCGTATTGTTCAGGTCCCTACATCAAACTATGGTATGCATCAAAATGTACCAAAACAGCCTATAAAGATAGTAGATATAAAGATCAAAACTCTTTAAAAATAAATTAACTATATAAATCAGTTGGTTGTATATTTTTGAGATTTTATTTGGCTGAAAAAGAACCGGTCGAACGAGCATATTTATAAAAGTGCTTGCGTACCAGTTTTTTTTCCCTATAATGCACTCATCCCGACGCGATACACGAGAATATCTTAGCTTACAGGGTTAAGATGAAAGCTTAGTATTGCGTTGAATTCTGTCTCTGACGAAGAGCAGAAAAATCATTAAGAGAATTGAAGAACAACTTGTGTGGATTTTTACTGATTGATTAATCGAAATAATTTTCATT